>DATINY010000427.1:0-14997 GCA_035473755.1 Streptosporangiaceae bacterium | reverse complement strand
CCTGACCGGCGAGCGGCTCGACATGGTGGCGCCCCACGCCCTCGGGACGCTGCTCTTCGACGGAGTCCGGGTCTCGCGTGAGGACGTGCTCGGCGAGGTCGACCAGGGCTTCGCGGTCGCGATGCGGACCCTCGACCTGTTCCGCCCGAGCGTCGGCGCCTTCGCGGTGGGCATGGCCCAGGCGGCGCTGGACGCCGCGGTGGCCCACGCCAGCAGCCGGGCCGCGTTCGGGGGCCCGCTCACGGATCAGCAGGCGGTGGCGCACCTGCTGGCCGAGATGGCGACCAGGACCGAGGCGGCCCGGCTGCTGGTCTACTCGGCGGCCGCCGCGCTCGACGACGGCGCCGTGGTCGCGGGCCGGTCGGCCATGGCCAAGCTGCTGGCGACCGAGACCGCCCAGTTCGTGGTGGACGCGGCGGTGCAGATCCACGGCGCGCGGGCGCTGCAGCGGGGCCACCTGCTCGAGCACCTCTACCGCGAGGTCCGGGCCCCGCGCATCTACGAGGGCGCGTCCGAGATCCAGCGCACCATCATCGCCCGCGAGCTGCTGCGGCGCGACGGCGCGGGCCACTGACCACACGTCGGCGCGGCCCCCTGAGCACGCGACGGCGGCTCCCGGACAACCACCTCCGTCAGCGGCCCTGCCAGCGCGGCTCCCGACCGGCCGTGAAGGCGGCATGGAACTCGGCGTAGTCCTGGCCGGTCATCAGCAGCGCCTGCGTCACCGCCTCCAGCTCCAGCGCCGCGGACAGGCTCATGTCCTGCTCGCGGGTGAGCAGGGCCTTCGTCTGCGCGTACGCCTGGGCGGGCCCGTCGGCCAGCCGCCTGGCCAGCCGGGCCACCGCCGCCTCCAGCTCGTCGGCGCCCACCAGCTCGCTGATCAGGCCAATCCGTTCGGCATGATCGGCATCGATCGTGTCGCCTAGCATGAGCAGCTGGGTCGCGCGGCCCAGCCCGACCAGCCGGGGCAGCAGGTAGGCGGCGCCCATGTCCCCGCCGGACAGGCCCACCTTGGTGAACAGGAACGCGAACCGCGCCGCCGGGGTGGCCACCCGGAAGTCCGCCGCGAGCGCTATCACCGCGCCGGCGCCGGCGGCCATCCCCTGGAGCGCGGCGACGATGGGAATCGGGCACTCCCGCATGCCCCGGATGACCTCGCCGGTCATCCGGGTGAACGCGAGCAGTTCGTCCTGGCCCATCCGCAGGGTGGCGCCGATGATCTCGTTGATGTCCCCGCCGGAGCAGAACGCCCGGCCCGCGCCCCGCAGCACCAGGACCCGGACGTCGCCCCGATGCGGGAGCTGGGCCAGCAGGTCGCGCAGGTCCGCGTAGGCCTCGAAGGTGAGGGCGTTGAGCTTGTCCGGCCGGTCGAGGGTCACCGTGGCGACCTGGTCCACGCACTCGAAGCGGAAATGCTGCCACTGCTGCGTCGGCTCCGCCGACCCACGGAAGGGGCTCACGGAGCCACCCTAGCCGGGGGGAAGGCGCCGGAACGGCCCGCAATGTCGCGATTTGTTGACTGCCGTCAGAGAGGGTGAATACTGGTGCTACTCCCGCCACCGCGGGATGCACCACAAGGGGGTGGCGCCGATGCAGCTCTCACCTTCCGCGCACACTGATACCTTCTGCCGGGACAACCTGCCGCCGCGGGATCAGTGGCCAGACCTGCGTTTCGACCTGCCCGAGCTTCGCTACCCGGAGCGGCTCAACTGCGGTGAGGCCCTGCTGGACGCGGCCGTGGCCCACTTCGGCCCGGACCGTCCCTGCCTGCGCACCCCCACCGAGACCTGGACCTACGGGGATCTGCTCCAGCGGGCGAACCAGGCCGCCCAGGTGCTCACCGACGACTTCGGCCTCATCCCCGGGAACCGGGTCCTGCTCCGGGGCCCGAACAACCCCTGGCTCATAGCCGCGTGGTTCGGCGCGCTGAAGGCCGGGGGAGTGGCGGTCACCACCATGCCGCTGCTGCGCGCCCGGGAGATCACCGCGCTGACCGAGCTGACCCAGCCCGGCCTGGCCGTGTGCGACGACCGCTTCGCGGACGAGCTGACCGCCGCCGCGCCGGGCCTGCCCACCGTGTTCTACGGCGGCGGATCAGCCGGCGGAGCCGGTGATGACCTGGCGAGCCGCTGCGCGGCCAAGAGCGGCAGCTTCCAGGCGGTGGCCACCGCCGCCGACGATGTCGCCCTGCTCGCCCCGACCTCCGGCACCACCGGGATGCCAAAGGCGACCATGCACTTCCACCGCGACGTGCTGGCCATCAACGACACGTTCGGCCGGCACGTGCTGGCGGCCGGCCCGGCCGACATCTTCGCCGGCACCCCGCCGGTGGGATTCACCTTCGGGCTGGGTGGGCTGGTGACCTTCCCGCTCAGCGTCGGCGCCAGCGTGCTGCTGCTGGAGCGGGCCTCGCCCGCCGAGCTGGCCGAGGCGATCGCGGAGCACGGGGTGACGGCGCTGTTCACCGCCCCCACCATGTACCGGGCCCTGCTGACGACCGGCAAGACCGAGGCGCTGACCGGCCTGCGGCGGTGCGTCTCGGCCGGCGAGCATCTGCCCGCGGCGGTGTGGGAGGACTTCCACCGCGCCACCGGAGTAAGGATCATCGACGGGATCGGCGCCACCGAGATGCTGCACATCTTCATCTCCGCCGCCGGCGACGCCATCCGGCCCGGCGCGACCGGCGTGGCCGTGCCCGGCTACGAGGCGGCCGTGGTCGGCGATGACGGGAAGCCGGTGCCGGACGGGACGATCGGCCGCCTGGCCGTCAAGGGACCCACCGGCTGCCGCTACCTCGCGGACGAGCGGCAGCGCGACTACGTGGCGGACGGCTGGAACCTCACCGGGGACACCTACCTGCGGGACGGCGACGGCTATTACTGGTACCAGGCCCGCACCGACGACATGATCATCACCTCCGGCTACAACATCGCGGGGCCCGAGGTGGAGCAGGCCCTGCTCGGCCACCCGGACGTACTGGAGGCCGGCGTGGTCGGCGCCCCGGATCCCGAGCGGGGGACGATCATCAAGGCGTACGTGGTGCTGCGGGACGGCGTAGCCGCCAGCCCGGCCAAGGCCGCCGAACTCCAGGCCTTCACCAAGCAGGTGATCGCGCCGTACAAGTACCCCAGGTCGGTCGAGTTCGTGCCCGCGCTGCCCCGGACCGAGAGCGGGAAGGTGCAGCGCTACCGGCTCCGGCAGCGCGCCGCCACCGAGGCCTGACCGGCCGCCGCCGGGCCGGGGCGGCCAGGGGAGGCGGTGTGCGATATAAGCTCCGGTCATGGCGGATTACGATCTGCTCGCCCGGCATTATGACGCGGTGACGGGCGATTCCTCCACCGAAACCGCGTTTATCGACAGCCTTATCAGGCAGTGCAACGGCCAGGCCGTGACGCTGCTTGAAGTTGCCTGCGGAACCGGGGGAGTCATCGCCCCGCTCGCGGGCAGGTACCGGGTGAGCGGCCTGGATATATCTCCGGGCATGCTGGCCGTCGCCCGCACCAAGCTGCCCGAGGGTACCCCGCTGTACCAGGGCGATATGAGCGGCTTCCGGCTGGACGCCACGTTCGATGCCATCATCTGCGTCTACCACGGGGTCAACCACCTGCTCGGCTTCGCCGCCTGGGAGGGCTTCTTCGACTGCGCGTACCAGCACCTCAACGACGGCGGCGTACTGATCTTCGACATCTACACGACCGGCTACCTCCAGCGGATGACGGGGGCCCCGGAAATGCTGGAGCAATTTGACGGTAACCAGCTGCGGATAAACGTGCGGGCGGCTGGCGGCGGGGTGTTTGAATGGAACATCGAGGTTTCTGCGCCCCGGCCCGGCGGCAGAAATGAACTGCTGACGGAAGTTATCCGGACGACATCATTCCCGCTGCCCGAAGTGACAAGAGCGCTGGGCACCAGGTTTACCGATATCAGCGTGATCGAAAGCTCCAGCGACGACGCGGATGACCAGGACGGGAACCGGACCTGGTTCGTCTGCACCAAGCCGGCGCGACGGGTCTCCGGGTGAGTCCGGCGGTACCTCCGGGCCAGCGAGGGTGGGCGGATGACCGGGCGGAGGTGGGGCCGGTGACGGGGCCGGCGCAGGACGTTGCGGCCATGCTGGCGGGCCGGCCCGCCCTCCTGCAGGACGCCTGCCGGCGGGCCCTGGCCTATCTCGATGGGCTGGCGGAGCGGAGGGTGGCCCCGGACGCGGAGGCGGTGGCCGCCCTGGACCGGCTCGACTTCCCGCTGCCGGGGCCGGGCCTGGCCGGCGAGGAGGTGCTCCGGATGCTCGATGAGGCCGGCTCGCCCGCCACGGTCGCGAGCGCTGGCCCGAGGTACTTCGGGTTCGTCACCGGCGGGACGCTGCCGGCCGCGCAGGCCGCCGCTTGGCTGGCCGCCGCGTGGGACCAGAACGCGGCCACGACGGTGATGTCGCCCACCGCCGCGCTGCTCAACGCCGTCGCGCTGCGCTGGACAGCCGAACTGCTCGGCCTGCCGGCCGGCACCGGCGGCGGTTTCGTCACCGGCGCCACGATGGCCAACGCCGCCTGCCTGGCGGCGGCCAGGGACGCCGTGCTGACCAGGCACGGATGGGACGCGGCCGGCCAGGGCCTGGTCGGCGCGCCGCCGGTCACCGTCGTGGTCGGCGCCGAGGTCCACGCCGCCGTGGGCAAGGCGCTCGGCCTGGTCGGCCTCGGCCGCGACCGGGCAACGGTGCTGGCGGCCGACGGCCAGGGCCGGATCGACCCCGGTGACCTCCCGGCGGTCAGCGGCCCGGCGCTGGTGTGCCTCCAGGCGGGCAACGTCAACAGCGGCGCCAGCGACCCGTTCGTGCCGCTGATCGCCTGGGCCCGCGAGCACGGCGCGTGGGTCCATGTGGACGGCGCGTTCGGGCTCTGGGCGGCGGCCTCGCCCGCCGCCGCCCGGCAGGTGGAGGGCGTGGGTGAGGCCGACTCCTGGGCGACCGACGCTCATAAATGGCTGAACACGACCTACGACTGCGGCATCGCCCTGGTGCGCGACCGCGGCGCCCTGCGGTCGGCGATGGGGACCTCGGCCGCCTATCTTCCGCCCGATTCGGACACCGAGCCGATGAACCTCACCCCGCAGTCCTCCCAGCGGGCCAGGGGCGTCGAGGTGTGGGCGGCGCTGGCCTGCCTCGGCCGCGACGGCCTGGCCGAGCTGGTGGACAGGACCTGCCGGCTGGCGCGCCGCTTCGCCGCCGGGATGGCCGAGGCCGGCCATGAGGTGCTGAACGACGTCGTGCTCAACCAGGTGGTCGTGGCGTTCGGTGACGCGCCGCGCACCGACGCGGTCATCGCCGCCCTCCAGCGCGAGGGGACCTGCTGGTGCGGGCCGACGACTTGGCGTGGCCGCCGGGCGATGCGGGTCAGCGTCAGCGGCTGGAACACGACCGAGAGCGACATCGACGCGAGCGTAGCCGCGGTCCGCGCCTGCGCCCGGCGGTAGCCAGCCCGCGGGCGCTGGGCTTACTTCGATGGCCCGGCCAGGCGGCCGTCGCCGCGGCGGAGCCCGGCCGGCAGGTAGGCCGCGCCCGGCCCGGCGGCGCCGGCGGCGTCGCCGGGGTTGGAGATCGCGCACCGCTGCAGCGACAGGCAGCCGCACCCGATGCACGAGTCGAGGCCGTCCCGCAGCGCGGCGAGCGCGGCGATCTGGTCATCGAGGCGCTGCCGCCACCCGCGGGAGAGCCGGGCCCAGTCGGCGCGGGTGGGCGTTCGCCCCGCGGGCAGCGATGCCAGCGCCTCTGCCACCTCGTCGAGGCTGAGCCCGACGTTGCGTGCGGCGCGGATGAATGCCAGCCGGCGGAGCGTGCTGCGTTCAAAACGGCGCTGACCGCCGGCCGTCCGGGTCGCCGACAGCAGGCCAAGCCCTTCGTAGTAGCGGACGGCGGACTCGGCGAAGCCACTGCGGCGGGAGATCTCGCCGACCGTGAGCGGGTCGGTGGTGTGCATCCGGGTCAAGCCCCTTGACTTGAAGTCAACTTTAACTACGAGTATGGCATAGACACCCAACAGGCCAGGAGGAGCTATGCCCATCGCCCTGATCACCGGCGCGTCCCGCGGGCTCGGCCGCGCCGCCGCCCACGCGCTGGCCCGGCGCGGCTGGTCGCTGATCGTCGACGCCCGGCGAGCGGCTGACCTCGCCGATGCCATGCGCGGGCTGGCGGACGTGGCAGCGGTTCCCGGCGATGTGACCGACCCCGGTCACCGTGCGGACCTGGCGGCGGCGGCCGGCCGGGCGGGCGGGCTCGACGTGCTGGTGAACAACGCCAGCCGGCTCGGGCCCAGTCCGCAGCCGCTGCTGCGTGACTACCCGCTCGATGAACTCGCCCGCGTGTACGAGTCCAACGTCGTCGCGCCGCTGGCCCTCATCCAGCTGCTCACCGCCCCGCTCGCCGCCGCGGGGGGCACGATCGTCAACGTCAGCTCGGACGCGGCGGTCGAGGCCTACCCGGGCTGGGGCGGCTACGGCTCGTCGAAGGCCGCCCTCGACCAGCTCACCGCCGTTCTCGCCGCCGAGGAGCCGTCGCTGCGCTGCTACGCGTTCGACCCAGGCGACATGCGCACGGATATGCACCAGCAGGCGTTCCCCGGCGAGGACATCTCCGACCGGCCGGAGCCGGAGACGGTGGTCCCGGCGCTGCTGCGGCTGATCGACGAGCGGCCGCCGAGCGGCCGTTACCGTGCGAGCGACCTCGCCGTGCCGGCGGTGACCCCATGAGGCTCGCCGCCAGCCAGCCGCCCGAGGAGCGCGGGCTGGGCCGGGACGGCGTGCGGCTGCTCGTCGCCACGCCGGACGGCATGGTCCACGCCCGGTTCGGCGATCTGCCCCGGTTCCTTTCCGCAGGCGACCTCCTGGTCATCAACACCTCGGCCACCATCGCCGCGGCGGTGGACGGCCGGCGCGGCGACGGCCGCCCCGTGGTGGTGCACTTCTCCAGCCCCCTCGATGAGGGGACACCGTGGGCGGGATCCCTCGACGGGCGCTCGCCGGGGGAAGGGACCCGTGACCAGGGAACGCCCAGCGGGGGACCGGCGCGGGAGGGAGCGCCCGGCGAGACACAGTGGCTGGTCGAGCTGCGGGAGGACGCCGCCGCGACCGGGCCCGTGACGGACGCGGCCCCCGGTGAGAGCATCACGCTCCCGGCCGGCGGGTCGCTCACCCTGCTTCGCAGGTACCCCGGCCCGGCGGCCATCCGGATGTGGGCGGCCTCGGTGGCGGCCGGCGGCGACGTCGGCGCGTTCCTCGCCCGGCGCGGTCAGCCGATCCGCTACTCCTACGTCCCGGATCCGTGGCCGCTCCCGGCCTACCAGACGGTGTTCGCCCGTACTCCCGGCAGCGCGGAGATGCCGAGCGCGGGCCGGCCGTTCACGGCGGGCCTGGTCACCGATCTGGCCGCGGCCGGTGTCGTGATCGCGCCGATCACCCTGCATGCCGGGGTGGCATCGCTCGAGGCCGGCGAGCCGCCCCTGCCCGAGCGGTTCGCGGTGCCGGAGCCGACGGCGCAACTGGTCAACCTGACCCGCGCCGAGGGCCGCCGGGTGGTGGCGGTCGGGACCACCTGCACCCGGGCGCTGGAAAGCGCCGCTGACGCCGGCGGCACCGTCCATGCCCGCCACGGCTGGACCGACCTGGTGCTCGGCGCCGGCCATCCGGCGCGGATCGTGAGCGGCCTCGTCACCGGCTGGCACGACCCGGAGGCCTCGCACCTGGCCCTGCTGGAGGCGGTAGCCGGGCAGCAGCTGGTGCACGCGGCCTACCTGGAGGCGGAGCGGGCCGGCTACCTGTGGCACGAATTCGGCGACAGCTGCCTGCTGCTGCCGCCGCTCCCGCCCGGGCCGCGGTAGCGGGTTGTGGCAGGCTCGGCCCGGCGCGGTCGCGTCCTTTGCCGCCTTCCTCCTCAGCGACGAGTCCGCCTTCATCACCGGTGCCGCGCTGGCCATCGACGGCGGCGTTACCGCTCAGTGAGCACGGCCGCTCAGTGAGCACCGCCGCGAACGTCGTCGTTCCCGGTGGGTGCCAGCCACCTCGCATGCCCCGGCCGCGGGCCGGCACCCACCGGTCCGATCCCGCCGCCCGGCTACCAGTTCCGGGTCGAGGAACCGGAGTCCCGGCGCACCGTCCCGGTCCCCTCCGGGCGCTCGAACACCGACTGGACCGCCACCCGGCCCGGTCCCTGCAGGAGCAGCCACACCGTCTTGGCCTGCCATTTGGCCGAGCTGAACCAGTAGGCACCCCTGGGGTACTCGAAGTGCAGGAACATCCCGACCGTCCGGTCCTTCCAGATCAGCCCGCCCGGCTGGACCAGGATCTGCTGGTGCGGTGCCAGGTCACGGATGAACGTGTTGCCGGGGGCGTGCAGCAGGAGGAGGCCGGGGCCGTTCGCGGCGGCGAAGGTATCCATCGTCTGGCCGACCGGGTAATGCGTCTCTTCGTCGTCCCCGCTGCCGGTGGTGAACCAGACCCGGGACTTGTACCAGTCGTAGCCGACGTTCCCTGTCGCGACCAGGAACCGGTGCTCGACCACGTCGACGGCCTGGCCCGGGTGCAGCGGGAGGGCCAGCGTCTCGCCGGGATGGTCGGCGCTGAACGCGATGTGGCCCGGGCCCTGCGCCCGCATCATGATCAGCGGCATCCCGGCGCGCACCCGCTTCCAGCCGCCCTTCATGGGCAGGGTGCCGAGGCGGACACCGGTATCGGTGTGGAGCAGCGAGTGGTGGGAGAAGTAGACCCAGTCGTCGTCGTGCAGCCCCATCTCGGCCACGGGCACGTAGGTGCCGCTGATCTGGCAGGTGGAACGGCTGAACCGGATCCGGGCCATGTCGCGGATCGGCGGCTGCTCGATCCAGCCGGAATTGGTGACCTTCAGCCGGACGTCGACCGGCGCGCCGCAGTGCGGGCAGGTCCGGCCCCCGCCCTCGCTCGCCATGCGGCAGTACGGGCAGGTGTAGGCGCCTTCGGCGGGTGGCATCGACATGTCAACCCCTACTCGGAGCCGTGGTGGACGTACATGGACTGGATGCCGACCCGGCCGGGGCCGGTCATCTCGGCCAGGTACATGCCGCGGCTCAGCAGCCCGGTCTTGACGTTCTGCTGGACCGCGTTCATGGTCACCGACGAGTCCTTGTAGAGGAAGCCGCCCGGCTCGACCATGATCTTCTCGCCCGGCTGCAGCGTCTTCTGGAACACGTTGCCGTAGCCGTGCAGGAGCAGCAGGCCCGGCTCGTTATGTGTGACAAAGCGGTCCATGTACATGCCCCCGCCGCCGTGGAGCACGTTGGCCAGGCCCTTGATCCGCACGAACGAGTAGGTGAGCGAGTGCGTTCCGGCGAGGAAGCCATGCTCGCGCACGTCGAGTTCCATCGACGGGTGCAGCGGCAGCACCACCACCTCGCCGGCGTGGTCACGGGAGAAGGCGATGCGGCCCGGCCCGTGGGCGACGCTCAGGATGTGCGGCATGCCGCCGAGCATGCGCTTCATGCCGCCGCCGGTGTTCAGCGCCGACATCGGCACCCCCGGCTCCTTCCAGAGCATCACGTGGTGCTCGAAGAACACCGAGTCCCCCTGCGCCAGCGCCAGCTCGGCGACCGGGACGATCTCGCCCTCGATCTGGCAGGTGGAGCTGGAGAACCGGAACTCGGTCATGTCCCGCAGCCGGGGCGCCTCGGCCCAGCCGGAGTCGGTGACGAGATCCTTCGTGTCAAGCGGCGCGCCGCAGGTCAGGCAGTTCGTGCGGCCCGCTTCGTTCTGGGCCTTGCACCACTGGCATTCGATCCGGTCCATGGCGACCCTTCCCTTTTGCTGAAACCCGATACAGCCGTCACGAGGGTGACGGGGTGATGTGATCCGGGCCGGGAACGGGGAGGGCCGGCCGTTCCTGCTATCCGGCCGGCGGGCTGGCCGGTGTGCCGCACTCGGCGCAGAACTTCGCCGCGGCGGTCAGGTCGGCGTTGCAGTTGGTGCAGTGCCTGGCCATCGGGGTGCCGCACGAGTCACAGAACTTCGCCCCCGCGCGGACCTGGTTCTGGCAGTTGCCGCATGCGGTCGTGTCGGCGGGCGGGGCAGCGGCGGGTGATGGTGCGGCGTCCGCGGGAGCCGGTGCGGGTGGCGGAGCCTGCTGGGCGTATCCCTGGCCGCCGCCGGCGAAGGTCCCCGGTGGCGGCGGGGGAGCGCCCTCCAAGGGCTGCATGATCTGGCCCGCCATGCCCAGGCCGGCGCCGAGGAACATCGGGCTCACCGCGCCGCCCCCCTGGGCCATCCCCTCGCCCGCGCCCTGGAGCGCTTCGGCCTGTGCCGCCTGCAGGAAGCCGCCGGCCAGGCGGCTGTACGCGGTGTCGCCGGCCAGCTTCTTCAGCCGGGCGTTGTCATCGTCGTCGAGGTTGACGTCGAGGTTCCCGAACCGGGCGATGGCGAGCCCGTAGTCCGCCAAATGCTCGTTCGTGGCCGGCATGGCGGCCGCCTCGATGTCGGGGCTGTGCGCGGACAGGCCGAGGATGGGCCAGGCGCCCGACATGAGCTGGGTGGTGACCGTGGTGCGGGTGACCTTCAGCAGCTGCTGCGCGACCCAGCCCGTGATGGCCTCGTTGTTGGTCACGTCCACGGTCCCGACCAGGTTGAGGATCAGCTTGGTCGGGTCGGTCACGCGCAGCGCGTACTCGCCGAACGCCCGGAGGGTCACGATCAGGCCCGACACCGGGTCCTGGACCTCGTCCAGCCGGCCGCCGAAGCGGCAGTGCGCGTATTCGCGGGCGCCGACAAAGTAGATCTCGGCCCGGAAGGCGTTGCCGCCCGAGCCCCAGTCCACGAACATCCCGAGGAACGGGAGCTCGTCGGCGTCGAGGGTGTGCTGCCCGGGCGGGAGCACCCCCATGACCTGCCCCTGGTTCATGAACACGGCCACGGCGTCGGGCTCGACGATGGCCCGGGCGAACTTGCGGATGTTGTGGTCGGGCCACTTGTAGACGATCTGGCCCTTCGCGCTGTCGGGCGCCGCAATGAACTCGCGGCGTGCCTCGTTGAGAATGCCCATCCGGATCGCTCCTACGTCATCGAGTGCGACCCGCTCCGCTCCCGGTCGCGTTCCCACCGGGATCATACTTCGGCAAGAGGTCTTCCGCGCTGCCTCATTGGGTCCTTCTGCAATCGATGCGCAAGGGCCGACGGCCAGCTCCCGGCGGCGGCGTTCCCGCGGGTGCCGGCGCTCACCGGTCGCGGCGGCGGGGCAGCCCGTAGGCTCGTGTCAGATACCCATTGGGCCCGCGGGGAGGCGCCATGCCGTTCTGCACGATCGTCGAATTTGAGTGGGATGAGACCTTTGACCGGGAGGGCTTTGCGCGCACCATCAGCGGCGCGGGCGGGGAAACGTCATCTCCCGATGGCCGCCTGAGCCAGATTTCCGGCATCGATGAAAAAGGGGCGCGGGTTATAGAGGTATGGCGCTCGGCCGGCGACGCGCAGGCGTTCGCCGAAAAGAGCAGGCCATTCCTCGCGGCCGCCAACCTGCCGGCGCCATCGCGGGTCCTCGGTTTCGAGGTCACCTCCTACGTCGTGTCCTGACCCGCCCGGCGGGAGCTGCTCTCGCGGCGTGCCGGCCAGCGACGTCGGCGTCCAGCCATGGGGCTCCTTCGTCACCTTCAGCGACCCCGGCGGCAGCACCTGGCGCTCCAGCGGCTGCCCCCGCGGCCGTAGCCGCGTCCGGAGACCGGACGCACGGCACCGCGTCATTTAAAGCCAGCGAAGGCGCGCCATTTACCTGCGCTTCGGCAAAGCACATTCACTGGTGATGACCGCCGGGACGGACGGTATTGACAACCCGGCCGGTAAGCCCCTGGGCTGGGTGATCTGCTGCATAACCCTGGACCGGGGCCCGCCCACGCGATAACATTGACTGAACGATCAAACAGCATCTGAATAAGAGGCGAACGACCGTTATCGCCAGGACGGCGCTCTGGGAGGAACCCCGATGACCAGGATTCTCGGACGTCGTCTGGCCGGCCTGCTCGCGGCCTCGTTGTGCTGCGCCGTGACGCTGGCGGTCGGCTCGCCCGGGGCGGGACCGGCCGCGGCCGGATTAAGCGGGCCGGCCGGCTCGGCGCGATCTTCCGGGTCGGTCAGCCAGCCGGTGGCGGGGCCCGGTACCAACCTGCTGCTCAACCCGGGCGCGCAGGCCGGCGCGGCCTCCGCGGAGGGCTGGGACGCCGTCACGATCCCGGGCTGGCAGGTGTCCAGCGGCCTGCCGACCGTGGTCCCCTACGGCGCCCCGCATCTGTCGCCGGCCACGGGGCAGGGGCCGGCCGTGCACGGCGGGAGCCTGTTCGCCGGCGGCGCCGGCGGCACCGCCCGGCTGACCCAGGCGGTCTCGCTGCGGCAGGCGGCCGGCCCGCCCGTGGCCGCCGGCACGCGCTACCGGCTGTCGGGCTGGCTTGGCGGCACGGCCACGAGCCGGGCGGCGGTGACGGTGGCGTTCCTTTCCGCCGCGGGCGCGGTGCTCGCGCGCCGTGCCATCAGCCACGGCGGCGGCCACGACCGGCTCGCCTACCGGGCCGCCGCGGGCGCGCTCCCGCCGGGCACCACCAGCGCCCGGGTCACGCTGGTCCTGACGACATCGCTCACCAACGACGACGGCCCGAACGCGCCCCTGGTGGGGTACGACCGGGCGGTGGCCGACGGCCTGCAGTTCAGCGTCTCGGCCCCGGTCCGGCGCCCGCCGCCGCTCACCCCGCCGCCCGCGCACGTGCCGCGCTACCAGCACGTGTTCCTGTTCTACTTCGAGAACGAGGATCTCGGCTCGGTGCTGGGCAACACCAAGCAGGCCCCGTTCCTCAACAGCCTGGTCCCGCGGTCCAGCGTCCTGGCCAACTTCTTCGCCGAGGAGCATCCGAGCGACGCCAACTACCTCGCGCTGGCCGGCGGCAGCGCGTTCGGCGTCCCGCTCACCGACCCGCTGGAGCTGAACCCCCAGTACACGATCCACGCCCGCAACATCGGCGACCTCATCGGCGCCCGGCACGAGACGTGGAAGAGCTACCTGCAGAGCGCGAACGGCCCGTGCGACGACACGGTGCACCGGTACTACTGGAACGACGACGAGCCGATGACCTACTTCGCCGACGTCCGCGGCCGGCCCGCCTACTGCGCGGCGCACCTGCTCCCGCTCCCGGCGCTGCGGACCGACCTGGCCAGCGCGGCGACCACGCCGAACTTCGCCTGGCCGGCCCCCGACGACTGCGCCGACATGGAGGGCTGCGGGATCAAGGCCGGCGACCAGTTCCTGCAGACCGAGCTGGGCGCCATCATGCGCTCGCCGGCCTGGCGGACCCAGCGGTCCCTGGCCATCATCACGTTCGACGAGGACGGCTACGACTCCGAGCATCCGGCCCAGCGGGTGCTCACGCTCATGCTCGGGTCCGGTGTGCGGCAGGGCTACGTGTCGCACGTCCGCTACACCCACTACAGCCTGCTCCGCACGGTTGAGGCTGCGCTCGGCCTGGGCACCCTGACCCGCAACGACCGCTACGCGCAGCCGGTGAACGATGTGTTCAGCCCCGGGTCGGCCGCCCCGGCCCCGGTGGCGGCCGCGACCCAGACGGCCGTGACCGCCGGGCAGGCGCCGGGGACGCGGGCCCGGACCCCGGCGGGGACGCGGGCAACGGCACGGGCGCTGACCGCGCCCAGGCATCCGACCGCCTTCGTGGTGAACTCCGGTGGCACGGTCACGCCCATCGGCCTGACGGCCCGGCGGGCGGGCAAGCCGATCAAGGTCGGCGCGAACCCGCAGGCGATCGCCATCACGCCGGACGGCAGCACCGCCTTCGTCGCCAACTACGGCTCGGACTCGGTCACGCCGATCAGGACCGTCAGCCGGCGGGCGGGCGCGCCGATCCCGGCCGGCAAACAGCCGTGGGCGATCGCCATCACGCCGGATGGCCGGACCGCCTACGTCGCCGACTACGGCTCGGACTCGGTCACGCCCATCAACACCAGCACCCGGCGGGCGGGCACGCCGATCCCGGTCGGGAAGCAGCCGCGGGCGATCGCCATCACCCCCAACGGCAAGACCGCCTACGTGCTCGACTGGGGGAGCGCCGCGGTGACGCCGATCAGCACCGCCACCAACCGGGCAGGCCCGGCGATCCCGGTCGGGAGCTACCCCTTCGCTATCGCGATCGCGCCCGACGGCCGGACCGCCTACGTCGCCAGCTACGGCTCGAACTCGGTCACCCCGATCAGCGTCGCCACCGGCCACCCGGGGCCCGCCGTTCCGGCCGGCCAGGCGCCCAACTCGCTGGCCGTCACGCCCGGCAGCACGAAGGTCTTCGTGGTCGGCGGCGACTCCGACACGGTGACCCCGATCACGGCGGCCACCGGGCGGGCCGGCCGCAGCATCTCCGTGGGGTACTCACCGGCCGCGGTCGCCATCTCCCCGTCGGGCGGGACGGCGTACGTGGTGAACACGATCTCCGGGACGCTGACGCCGGTCAGCACCGCGACCGGCGTGGCCGGCCGCCCGGTCAGGACCGGCATCTACACCTACCCCACCGCCATCGGGCTCACCCCATCCGGCGCTACCGCGGTGGTGATCGGCACCTACGCCGGCCGGGCCACCCTGGTCAGCACCCGCACCCGGAAGGTCACGGCCCGGATCACGGTCGGCCTCTACCCGGTCGCCATCGCCATCGCCGGGTGACCGGCCCGGCGCCGGCCGAGGGCGCCGGTTTGAGTCCCGGCGCCCGGCCCGCGTGACGCCCGCGCTGACGGCGGTCGCGAGGGTCCAGGCCACGGCATGAGGTTCCGGCACCGGCGGGCCTGTTAGCCAGCTTGCGCTGATCTTTCCGGGGCCGGCCGGGGGAGAAATGGCGGGCCGCGGCGTCCGCCGGCAGTTGCGTACTCCGCTGCGTTGACAGCCGTCTATCTGTTCGTTTACCTTCGTTCATCCCAGTCGACGCTGCCGTGGTTTCGGGAGGTTTTGCATGCTCCGGG
>DATINY010000426.1:0-2437 GCA_035473755.1 Streptosporangiaceae bacterium | reverse complement strand
CGGCCCGAGTTGACGATGGCCGGGCCGTCCGCGCCGACGGTACCGGCGGTACCGGGCGGGGCGGACGTACCCGCCGTGATGTCCGTACCGGCCGCAGCGGCCGGGGCGGTCGGTTGAGGCTGGCCGGGGACGGCAAGAATGCAGTGCAAAGAATGTACGATAAGGCGGACAGATGGATGTTAGCGCTAACAAGGGCGATGACGCCTACGTGATCGGCGTGGGCGATGACGCCTACGTGATCGGCGTGGGTGATGACGCCTACGTGATCGGCGTGGACTTCGGCACGCTGTCGGCCCGGGCCCTGGTGGTGCGGGTGCGTGACGGCGCCGAGGCGGGCACGGCCGTCAGCGAGTACTCACACGGCGTGATCGACCGCTCGCTGGACGGCTACGGCGAGCTGCCGCCGGACTGGGCCTTGCAGGACCCCGCCGACTGGACCGGCGCGCTGGGCGAGGCGGTCCCGGCCGCGGTGAGGGACGCGGGCATCGACCCGGCCCAGGTGATCGGCATCGCCACCGACTTCACCGCGTCCACCTGCATGCCGGTGCTGGCCGACGGCACGCCGCTGTGCCAGCTGCCCGGGCTGGCCGCGCGGCCGCACGCCTACCCCAAGCTGTGGAAGCACCACGCCGCCCAGCCGCACGCGGACCGGATCAACGCGGTCGAGCACGAGCGGGGCGAGAAGTGGATCAACCGCTACGGCGGCAAGATCTCCTCGGAGTGGCAGTTCGCCAAGGCGCTGCAGTTGCTGGACGAGGACCCGGAGATCTACCAGCGCGCCGACCGCTGGATCGAGGCCGCCGACTGGATCATCTGGCAGCTGGCCGGTGCCGAGACCAGGAACGCGTGCACCGCCGGGTACAAGGGCATCTACCAGGACGGCACCTACCCCTCCCGGGAGTACCTGGCCGCGCTGGACCCGCGCTTCGCTTCGTTCGCGCAGGACAAGCTCGCCCACCCGGTCTCGCCGCTGGGCGCCCGGGCCGGCGGGCTGACCGCGGCCGCGGCCGCGCTGACCGGCCTGCCCGAGGGGATCGCGGTGGCCATCGGCAATGTGGACGCACACGTGACCGTGCCCGCGGCCGGCCCGGTCGCGCCGGGCAAGATGGTGGCGATCATGGGCACCTCGACCTGCCATGTTATGAATGGTCAGCAGAGCATGAATGGCGCCGAGCTGGCCGAGGTGCCCGGCATGTGCGGGGTGGTCGATGGCGGCATCGTGGCCGGGCTGTGGGGGTACGAGGCGGGGCAGAGCGGGGTGGGCGACATCTTCGCCTGGTTCACGGCCAACGCGGTGCCGGGCGAGTTCGCCGAGGAGGCCAGCCGGCGGGGCGTGCCGGTGCAGCAGCTGCTGGACGAGAAGGCCGGTGCGCTGCCGGCCGGCGGCCACGGGCTCGTCGCGCTGGACTGGGAGGGTGGCAACCGTTCGGTCCTGGTCGACGGCAGGCTGTCCGGCGCGATCGTGGGCCTGACGCTGGCCACCACCACCCCGGAGATCTACCGGGCGCTGCTGGAGTCGACCGCGTTCGGCACCCGGATGATCATGGATACGTTCCGCGACTCCGGCGTGCCAGTGACCGACTTCGTGGTGGCGGGCGGCCTGATCAAGAGCGCACCGCTCATGCAGATCTACGCGGACGTCACCCGGCGCCCGCTCAGCGTGATCGGGTCCGGGCAGGGGCCGGCCCTCGGTTCGGCCATCCACGCGGCGGTCGCCGCCGGTGCCTACCCGGACGTGCCGGCCGCGGCGGCGGTGATGGGGCGCGAGCAGCGGGACGTGTACCAGCCCGATCCCGCCCGCGCGGACGTGTACGACGAGCTGTACGCGGAGTACGTGCGGCTGCACGACTACTTCGGCCGGGGCACGAACGAGGTCATGTACCGGTTGCGGGCCATCCGCGATCGGGCCTGGACGCCCGGGAGGACAGCATGAACAGGTCTGTAGCAGCCGTGCTCCGCGACGAGGTGCTCCACGCCAACCAGGCGATCCCGCGCGCGCGGCTCGCCACCCTGACGTGGGGCAACGTCAGCGGCATCGACCGCGACGCCGGCGTCTATGTCATCAAGCCCTCGGGCGTGTCCTACGACGACCTGACCGCCGAGCAGCTCGTCGTGGTCGACCTCGAGGACGGGCGGGTAGTGGACGGGCACCTGAGACCCTCCGTCGACAGCGAAACCCACCGCAGGCTCTACCTGGCGTTTCCTGGCGTCGGCGGCGTCACCCACACCCACTCCCCCACCGCGGTCGCGTTCGCGCAGGCTAAGCGCGACATCCCGGTACTCGGCACCACCCACGCCGACGCCTTCAACGGGCCGATCCGCTGTACGCGGGATCTCACCGAGGCTGAGTGCGCCACGGACTACGACAGAAAGAGTTTTGGCGCGAAATTGTTGAGCGCAAGGCAACCCTTCTCACCTCCGAAGAGGCCGTAGACTC
>DATINY010000425.1:0-2818 GCA_035473755.1 Streptosporangiaceae bacterium | reverse complement strand
GTGATGCCGACGGTGCGCCCCCTGCGCGACAAACGCGAGGATCTGCTCGGCCGCGGTGTACGTCTTCCCGGTACCGGGCGGTCCCTGCAACGGCAGGTACGAATCTCGGAGCACCGAGGCCAGCCGGACTGCGGCCCCGGCCACCGTCTCATCGATGGCCACCAAGGGATGCCCAGTCCCGGGAGGGCGCCGCAATAGCAAAGCAGTCACTGGGTCTTGGCGGCGCGGGGTTCCCGCGAAACTGGGGGTCGCATGAGGGCTGCGGGTGGTCACGGGCCGGCGTTGCTGGCGACAGGTGTGCTGCCCGTGCGCCGGCCGGCGCCGTGACCGGTTCCAGGGTGGCGGATGGCGGGCGGGTTGTCCAGCTAGGGGTTTCGCGCCGGCTGCGGTGAACGGGCGGCGGGCCGGACCGGGCGGGGGCATGATCGCCGTGTGCTGCCCGTGACGCCGTATTCTCCTTGGTGCTTCGTGCCCGGAAAGCAGTCTGGCGCTGGGGGCGAACTTGCGGGCTGGGTACTGTCGCCTTTCGAGCACGCCGATCAGACTCGGCTTTCCCCGCGCCGTCCCCCGGGCAGCCTCGTTCCTGCTGGTTCGGATGGAAAGCGAGGCGGCGATGGCCGTGAAGAGCAAGAACGCGGAGAAGAGGGACGCGGACGGGAAGGGGGGCGCGCCCGGTGCCGCGGGAGCGGCGCCTGAGCACGGCGGTGACGGCGCGGAGGTGGCCGAGGAGCTCGTTCAGGTGGTGGAGCGCGCGGCGGCGATCGATGTGGCGAAGGGGTCCGGGATGGTGTGCACCCGGGTCCCGGGGTCCCGGCCGGACCGCCGGCGGCAGAAGGTGTGGCAGGTGACGGCCACCTACGGGGAGGTGATCGCGCTGATGGATCACCTGCGCTGTGAGGGCATCCAGCGGCTGGTGCTGGAGTCCACCAGCGATTACTGGCGTATCTGGTATTACCTGGCCGAGGCGGCCGGCCTGGAGGTGTGGCTGGTCAACGCCCGCGACGTCAAGCACCTGCCCGGGCGGGGCAAAAGCGACCGGCTCGACTGCGTGTGGCACTGCAAGCTGAACGAGCGGGGGATGCTGCGCCGCTCGTTCGTGCCGCCGGAGGCGGTGCGGGACCTGCGGGCGCTGACCCGCACCCGGGCCCGGCTGGCCCAGGACCAGGCCCGGCACCAGAACCGGGTGGAGAAGATCCTGGAAGACGCGCTGCTGAAGATCTCGGTGGTGATCTCGGACCTGTTCGGGGCCAGCGGCCGCCGGTTCCTGGACGCCCTGGTCGCCGGGGAGCGCAGCCCGGCGGCGCTGGCCGCGCTGGGGGACACGCGGCTGAAGGCCACCCGCACGGAGCTGGAAGACGCGCTGACCGGCCGGTTCCGCGACATCCACGCCTTTGAGATCAGCACGCACCTGCGGATCATCGACACGATCAACGAGGAGATCACCCGGCTGGACGAGGCGATCGGGCAGCAGCTGGCCCTGGTGCCCCGCACCGCGCCGGCCTGCACCGCCTGCGGGCTGGCCGGCGGCGGGCACGCCCCCGGCTGCGCCGGTGAGGGCAGGCCCGTGCTGGGGCTGGCGGAGCGGCTGGATGAGGTCACCGGGGTCGGGGAGTGCAACGCCCGGGCCATCATCGCCGAGCTCGGCACCGACCCGTCGCAGTTCCCCACCCCCGGGCACGCCGCCGCCTGGGCCCGCCTGACCTCGCGGACGATGCAGTCCGGGGAGACCGCCAGGAACGGCCGCACCGGCAAGGGCAACCGGTACCTGCGCGGCGCGCTCGGCCAGTCCGCGATGGCCGCGGCGCGCACCGATACCCGCCTCGGCGCCATGTACCGGCGGATCGCCCGCAAGCGCGGCAAGCAGAAGGCCATCGTCGCGGTATCCCGCGTCATCTGCGAGATCGCCTGGATCCTCATCTGCGACCCCGGTGCCCGCTTCGAGGAACTGGGACCGGACTATTACAGCTCCCGCAGCCCCGCCCGCCAGACCCGGGACAAGATCCGCGAGATCGAGCGCCTCAACCCCGGCAAGAAGGTCATCCTCGCCGACGCGGACCCGCCCCGGCCCGGCCCGCAAGCCGGCCCCGGAGCCGGCCGGCAGGCCGCCTGAGGAAGGAAACCCCCGGTAACCAGCCCATCACCCGTAACAGCCTGAGGTGTCACGCCGCTGACCGTAATCCCCCCAGGTCGCGCATGACCCGCGCAGCCGCGCTGCCGTGGGGGGATGGTTGCTGCCCTCCATGTGGGCTTAGTTTCCGGTCAGGAAACTAGCAGGCGTGCTCGCCGCGATCGGGCTGGCGGTCGGCCTCTCCATGGCCGGGACGGGAACCGCGCGGGCCGACGTCATCCCGCCGTCCGGGACGTGGGCCGAGATCTTCGACCCGTACATCCATCCCCATGGATTCTCGCTCTGCGTCGACAACCCCGGCGGGTCCAGGGACATCCAGAAGATCCAGCTGTACCACTGCCACGGGTACGCCTCTAACGGCGGCCCGCAGCGCTGGTTCTTCACCCCCGTTTCGCAGTACAACAAGAAAACCGGGACGATCTATACCGTTTACCAGATCATGAACCAGTCGTCCGGCCTGTGCATCGGCTTCCCCGAAACCTTCCCTACCGCCGTGGATCTGATCCAGGAACCCTGCGGGAGCGGGATATTCGACACCCAGTGGGCCCTGGAGCCCGTCAACCCGGCCAGCTCGGATCCGGACTTCCAGCTGGAAACGCTGGAACCCAGACTCACCTATGTCGGACACTGGTGCATGTCCGCGAGCAACTTCACCGGCAACAGCCCCACCCGGCTGGTGGCCGAGCTGTG
>DATINY010000424.1:0-2870 GCA_035473755.1 Streptosporangiaceae bacterium | reverse complement strand
GCGGCCGGGCTCAGGCCGCTACCGGCGCCCGCACGGTGGCGGGCTCCAGGGCCAGCTCGAGCACCTCCCGGACGTCGCTGACCGGGTGGATCTCCAGCTGCTCCCGCACGCCCTCGGGCACGTCCTCCAGGTCGGGCTCGTTGCGCTTGGGGATCAGCACGGTGGTGATCCCGGCCCGGTGCGCGGCGAGCAGCTTCTGCTTCACCCCGCCGATCGGGAGCACCCGGCCGGTCAGCGAGACCTCGCCGGTCATGGCAACGTCGCTGCGGACCAGCCGTCCGGACAGCAGCGAGGCCAGCGCGGTGGTCATCGTCACCCCGGCGCTCGGCCCGTCCTTGGGCACGGCGCCCGCCGGCACGTGCACGTGCACGCCCCGGTCCTTCAGGGTGCCGACCGGCAGTTCCAGCTCCGCGCCGTGCGAGCGCAGGTAGGACAGGGCGATCTGGGCCGACTCCTTCATCACGTCGCCCAGCTGGCCGGTGAGCCGGACGCCGGTGTCACCGGTCTCCGGGTCGGCCAGCGACGCCTCGATGAACAGCACGTCGCCGCCGGTACCGGTGACCGCCAGCCCGGTCGCCACGCCGGGGACCGCAGTCCGTTCGGCCGACTCCGGGGTGAACCGCGGGTGCCCGATGTAACCGTGCAGGTCATCCGGGCCGACCGTGACCGGGAGCTCCGCCTCACTGGAAGCGAGCCGGGCCGCGATCTTCCGCAGCACGCGCGCGATGCTCCGCTCCAGCGCACGTACGCCCGCCTCGCGGGTGTACTCAGCGGCCAGGCGGCGCAGCGCGTCGTCGGTCAGGTTCACGTCGGCGGCGTCCAGCCCAGCCCGCTCCAGCTGCCGGGGCAGCAGGTGCTCGCGGGCGATCGTCACCTTCTCGGCCTCGGTATAGCCGTCCAGCGGGATCGGCTCCATCCGGTCGATCAGCGGCTCGGGGATCGCCTCGGCGATGTTGGCCGTCGCGATGAACAGCACGTCGGACAGGTCCAGCTCGACCTCGAGGTAGTGGTCCCGGAACGTGTGATTCTGCGCCGGGTCCAGCACCTCGAGCAGCGCGGCGGTCGGGTCGCCCCGGTAGTCCGCGCCGAGCTTGTCCACCTCATCCAGCAGGATCACGGGGTTCATGGACCCTGCCTCGCGGATGGCCCGGACGATCCGGCCGGGCAGCGCACCGACGTAGGTGCGCCGGTGGCCGCGGATCTCGGCCTCGTCGCGGACGCCGCCGAGCGACACCCGGGCGAACTTGCGGCCCATGGCGCGGGCCACCGACTCGCCCAGCGAGGTCTTGCCGACACCGGGCGGGCCGGTCAGCGCCAGCACCGCACCGCTGCGGCGGCCGCCGACCAGGGCCAGGCCCTTGTCCGCGCGGCGCTTGCGGACCGCCAGGTACTCGATGATCCGGTCCTTCACGTCGTCGAGCCCGGCGTGGTCCGCGTCGAGGATCGCGCGCGCGGCGGCGATGTCATAGGCGTCGTCGGTCCGGGTGTTCCACGGGATCTCCAGCACCGTGTCCAGCCAGGTGCGGATCCATCCGACCTCCGGCGACTGGTCGGAGGTGCGCTCCAGCTTGGCGGCCTCCTTGAGCGCCGCCTCCTCCACCTTCTCCGGCAGGTTGGCGGCCTCGATCCGGGCCCGGTAGTCCTCTTCCTCGGTGTCCGCATCGCCCGGCTTGCCGTTCAGCTCGGCCAGCTCCTTGCGGATGGCGGCCAACTGCTGGCGGAGCAGGAACTCGCGCTGCTGCTTCTCCATGCCCTCGCGGACGTCGTTCTGGATGGTCTCCGCGACGTCCAGCTCGGCGATGTGGTCACGCGCCCAGCCGACCAGGCGCTCCAGGCGCTCCTCGGGGTCGACGGTCTCCAGCAGCTCGTTGCGCTGCTCCAGGCTGAGGTAGCCCGCGTACCCGGCGCTGTCGGCCAGCGCCGATGGGTCGGTCAGCCGCTGCAGCACGTCCACCAGCTGCCACGCCCCGCGCTTCTGCAGGATCGTGGCGGCGAGGCCACGGTACTCGCGGCCCAGCTCCTGCGCCTTGGGGCTGCCCGGAGGCTCCTCCAGGACGGTGCCCTCGACCCACAGCGCGGCGCCCGGCCCGGTCGTGCCGACGCCGATCCGCACCCGGGACAGGCCACGGACGACCGCGGCCTGCTCGCCGCTGGGCAGCCGTCCGACCTGCTCCACCGCGGCCAGCGTGCCCACCGGGGCGTACTTGCCGCCGAGCCGGGGCACCAGGAGGACCTGCGGCCCCTTCTCGCTACCTAGGGGCGCCTCTGTTGACATCTGAGCCGCCTCGATCGACGCCCGCGCCTCGGAGCTGGAGATATCCAGCGGCACCACCATGGTGGGCAGGACGACGGTGTCGTCCAGAGGCAGCACGGGCAGCGAAAGCTTTGTGCTCATGTGGGTTCACTTCCTGAACTCAGTAGGTTGTAAGTTCAACAACCAGGCGCGGGGATTGTTTCTTGCTGGCGTTCGCCATCAGCGGACGCCGCCCGGGGGCGGCCGGTGAGGTCACCGGGTCACGCTGGACTGTTCGCTCCCACCGTGGCGGACCGCAACGCGCCGCCATCTCCCTGCCGCGCCGGACCGCTTCCTCCGCCAGGTCACCGTGTTCATGCGCAACGATGACGGCTCCCGGCGCCGCGGCGACGGGCAGCACGGCAACGTGCTGATCGACACCGCCCGCGGGGCCGAACTCCTGGCCGGCGAAGGCGTCAAGGTGAGCGTCACCCCCGCGTTCGGCACCCAGCGGCTGCCCACCGGCCTGGCCGTGCTCGTCGGCCGCCGCGCCCCCTGACTGCCGCTCCGGTCACGCCGGCCATGGCGGCGTGACCGGAGCGGGCCTCACTCGGCGGCGGTCCCCGGGCTGATCGAC
>DATINY010000423.1:0-10089 GCA_035473755.1 Streptosporangiaceae bacterium | reverse complement strand
GGCCGCCATGCAGCGCCTGCGCGGCGTCTTCACCGGCAGCCTGCTCGCCGCCGTCGCCGGCCACCTCGATGACGACGAGCGAACCCTCAGGGCCGGGCTCGTCGCCTCCCAGCTGATCGGCGTGGCGATGGCCCGCTACGTCTGGCGTGTCGGCGCCCTCGCCGAACTCGACCGAGACCAGGTGGTCCGTTACGTCGCTCCTACCATCCAGCGGTACCTGGCCGGCCGGCTCCCGGCCAGCCCGCAGCCACCATCAGCCCCGGTCCCATAACCGAAGCCACCGTGCACCCTCCAGCCCATAAGAAGGGCGCCGGACCTACACCGGCACCGTGCGAACGGTTATCCCAGGGGGTTGCCCCCGGCCGCTGCCGCCACCGCCGGCGATACAGCCACCGCGCCGGCGAACCCGCTGCCCAGATCCACCGGGACGACCTCGACGTTCTGGCCAGGCTGCGGCGCCTGGAGCATCAGCCCCTTGCCGAGGTAGATCGCCACGTGCGAGATATAACCGGGGGCCGTCGGGTCAAAGTGGTAGAAGAGCAGGTCGCCGGGCTGAAGCTGGCTGACAGGGACCGCCGGGCCGGTGCGCGCCTGATCCGCGGCGACCCGCGGCATGACTATCCCCGCCTGCGCGAACGACCACTGCACCAGCCCGGAGCAGTCGAATGCGGTCGGCCCGGCCGCGCCCCACACGTACGGCATGCCCACCCTGCTCAGGGCCGCCTTGAGGAAGGCCGTGACCTGCGCCGGGCTGAGCAGGCCGCCCGTGGCCGCCGACCCGGCCGTCACCTGGGCACCGCCGACGGCCTGGGTCGCCGGGGTGACCAGCAGCTCGACCGCTGTCCCGGCGGGCACGGCCGCCTTGAGCCTTGACTTGAGGGTGGACAGGCGCGCGCCGGGGGCGCTGATCACGATCGCGTTGCCCGCCGGGAATCCGAGCGAGCGCGCGGTGGCGTCGGAGATAACCGCGTCGACGCCGGGTATGCCCACGGTGCCGAGCCCGCCCACCTGGAGGGTCTCCAGTTGCTGACCGGCGACCTGGACCGTGCTGCCGGCGGGCAGCTTGGCCTCCCGTCCCATCGTGTAGGAGACGGCGATGGCGCCGTTGGCGACGCTGCTCCAGAGAGTGGTGTCCATCGCGGTGGGCTTGGCCGCGAAGCGGCGGAAGGCCGACGGATCGACCCCGAGCACGGCGGCCAGCGACCCGTTCACCCGCACCCGGGCGGCGTCCACGGGCTCGGCCGCGCGGACCTGGGGCACGCCCCGGACCTTGGCGACGGTTCCGGCGGGCAGCGGGTGGCTGGATACGACCAGCACGTCGGCCGGCAGCAGCCTGCGGACCGGCGCCGGCGAGGGTGAGTCCCCGCCCGCCGGACCGACGCTGGGCGGCAGGCCGGCCTTCGGCGGCACCAGCATCGCCAGGGCCGGGGGTGTGGCCCCGCCCCGGCTGGGGGATGTCCCGCCCGCAGGGGGTGAGCCCGCCGCCACCACCAGCAGCGAGCCGGCCACGATCAGGACCGGCAGGCCGGCGCCGCGCAGCCTGCGGACCGACGCCAGGCGGCCTCCCGGGACCCTGCGGCCCGGGATCGGCACTCCGGAAACCGGCACCCGTAAAACCCGCATACTCAGAACACGCATAACGAGGACCCATGGATCAAGGGCCCGCACACCCCGGACCAAGATACCCCGGGCATGCCAGGACGAGGCCTGGGCACCCGGGAACCGCATGCCGCGCTTCACCACCTTCGCCGACCGCTGCCAACGCCGGGCTGTATACCCGCCCGCGGGGCATCACTACCCCACTGGCGCCGCGGCCGGATAGTCCAGGGCGGCCCGGAGCTCCATGGGATCAGTGACCGGCATGCGGCAGGTGAAATCGCGGCAAACGTAGGCGGCCGGTGCGCCGGCCACCAGGCCCCGGCCCGCCAGCAGCGGAACGGCCTCCACCGGCTCCCGGCCGGCCGCACCGGCTCCATCCCCCGCATCCGCCGCCGCGCCCCCTGCCGTGCCGCCCCCCGCACCCGCTGCCGCGCCGTCTCCTGCGTGCGCCTCCGCGCCCACGGCCGTGCCATCCCCCTCGCCCACAGCGCCGTCGCCGAGCGCGATCACCGCACCTGGCGGTGCGGCCAGCAAGGCGGTCGTGTGGAGGGCGGCCGTGCGCGGGTCACCAGGCTGCCCCACCACGGCGATCTCCGCGGGCCCGGCCACCACGGCCTCGGCCACCGCCAGTCCTGCTCCGGCCGCCCGCGGATACTGCGCGGCGATCGGGCCGAGGACGCCGAGCGCGGCGATCGCCGCCTCCCGGTGCCGGGCCGACCCGGTGAGCGCCCCGTAGCCCAGCAGGGCACCCGCCATGGCGAACGTACCGGACGGGGTGGGGCCGTCGAGCGGATCGGCGGGCCGGTAGATCAGCGCCTCACCGTCGTCGGCGGTGTCATAGAACGTGCCGCCGCCGTCGGAGAACCGGGCCAGGGCCGTCTCCAGCAGCTGCCCGGCCATGGTCACCCAGCCCGCGTCCCCGGTCACGCCGGACAGGGCCAGCAAGCCCTCGGCCACGCAGGCGTAGTCCTCCAGCACACCGGCGCTCGGGCCGGCCACCCCGGCCCGGGAGGTCCGCGCCAGCCGCTCGCCGCGCAGGTGCACCCGGCCGAGCAGCGCGGCCGCGTCGCCCGCCGCCGCGGTGAAACCGGGCTCGGCGAGCAGCAGCCCGCACTCGGCCAGGGCGGCGATCGCGAGCCCGTTCCAGGCCGCGACCACCTTGTCGTCGCGGCCCGGGCGGACCCGCCGCTCCCGCGCCGCGAGCAGGGCGTCCCGGATGGCCGCGAACCGGTCCGGCTCGGCCGGGTCGGCCCGCAACTGCAGCACCGAGCGGCCATGCTCAAAGCTGCCGGCCAGGGTGACGCCAAACGTCTCCGCCGCGTACCGCCCTTCCGCGCCGCCGAGCTCCGCCGTGAGCTCGGCCGGGGTCCAGGTGTAGAAGAGCCCTTCCTCCCCCTCGCTGTCGGCGTCGAGCGCCGACGCGAAGCCTCCTTCCGGCGTCCGCAGCTCCCGGATCATCCAGGCACAGGTCTCGCGGGCCACGCGGCGGGCTAGCGGGTCACCGGTGCGGCGCCACATATGCGCGAAGACCCGGGCCAGCAGGGCGTTGTCGTAGAGCATCTTCTCGAAGTGCGGCACCACCCAGTCAGCGTCCACCGAGTACCGGGCGAAGCCGCCTCCGAGCTGGTCATACATGCCGCCCCGGGCCATGGCGTGGACGGTACCCGTCACCATGGCCAGCGCCCGGCCGCCGGCCGGCGCGCCGCCGCCCGCCGCGCCGCCAGCCGCAACATCGCTGCCCGCCGCAATATCGCCGCCCGCCGCACCATCGCCCGCTACATCGCCGCCCGCCTCGCTGTCGGCGGACCCGCTGCCCGGCCCGGGCCTCTCACCGTCCCGGCCGGCACCGGGCCGCTCGGAGTGGCGGAGCAGAAACTCCAGCACCATCGACGGCGGGAACTTCGGCGCCCGGCCGAACCCGCCGCGCTGAGTGTCGTAGTCCGCTGCCAGCGCGGCCACCGCCTGGTCGCACAACGCCGCCAGGCCCGCCGCGGGCGCCTGCCCGCGCAGCGGCGCGGCCCGCTCCGCCAGCGTGGCGGCGATCCGCCCGGCCTGCCCGATGACGCCGTCGCGGTCGTCGCGCCAGGCTTTCGCCACCCCGGCCACGAGCCGCTGGAAGTACTCGCGCGGGTAGTAAGTCCCGCAGTAGAACGGCTCGCCCTCCGGGGTCATGAACACCGTCATCGGCCAGCCGCCCTGGCCGGTCATCGCCTGGGTGGCGGCCATGTAGACGGCGTCCACGTCGGGGCGCTCCTCGCGGTCGACCTTGATCGCCACCATGTTCTCGTTCAGCAGCGCGGCCGTTTGCTGATCCTCGAAGGACTCGTGCGCCATCACGTGGCACCAGTGGCAGGCCGCGTAGCCGACCGACAGCAGCACCGGCACGTTCCGCGCTCTGGCCTCAGCGAACGCCTCCCCGGACCAGGGCCACCAATCGACCGGGTTGCCCGCGTGCTGGAGCAGGTAAGGGCTGGTCGCATCGCTGAGCCGGTTCATCGGAGCCTTCCTGTGCCGTCGGTTACCCCCAGCCTGCCCGGTGCCGGTCCGTTCACCCACGTCCGGGCCCGGGTCAGCTCAGCCACGCCGGGGTCCGGGCCGGCTCGGCCACATCGGATCGGGTCCGCCCGCCGCTGGGCCGCGCGTGTTGCCCCCACCCCAGTTAATGAATATGATTCCCACTATCGTTTTCATTTACGAGGACGGATCCGCGCGAACCAGATGAGACACGCCATGAACAGGCTGCGGTGCACGATAGGGCGGGCCGGACGCCCGGAGCAGCACTGCGGGCGGACACGGGCCAGGCCGGAATGCCCGGCCACCCGGCGGGCACGGCCCGCGCGGTGGCTGCGCTCGGCGGCGGGCCCGGTGGCGCTGACCGTGCTGGCCACCGGCTGCGCCGGCAGCGCGACGGCCACCCAGCAGCGGGCCGGCGTGGTCAACGTGATCGCCGCCGAGAACTTCTGGGGGAGCCTGGTCAGCCAGCTGGGCGGCGCGCACGTGCGGGTCCTGTCCATCGTGACCAACCCCAACACCGATCCGCACGACTACGAGAGCTCCGCCTCGGCCGCCCGGGCCGTCGCCCAGGCCGGCTATGTCATCCAGAACGGCGCGGGCTACGACGACTGGATGAGCAAGCTGATGGCCGCCAGCCCCAGCACAGGCCGGCGGGTCTTCAACGTCGGCGCCTACCTGGGCAAGCATCCCGGCGACAATCCCCACCTGTGGTACAACCCGGACTACGTCACCGCCGCCGAAAACCACATCGAGGCGGACCTGAAGGCGCTCGACCCCCGCGACAAGGCCTACTTCACCGCCCGGCGCAAGGCCACCGATGCGGCGTTCGCCGGGATCCGGGCCCAGCTCGCGCAGATCCGCCACACCGACGCGGGCAGGCCGGTGGCCTCGACCGAGAGCATCTTCGTTTACCTCGCGCACTACCTCGGGCTGAAGCTGATCACCCCGCCGGCGTTCATGAACGCCGTGTCGGAGGGCAACGACCCGCCCGCGGCCAGCGTGGCGGAGATGACGCGGCAGCTTTCGGCCCGGCAGGCGGACGTGCTCGTGTACAACAAGCAGACCGCCACCGCGCTGACCACCAGCATCCGCGAGCTCGCCGCGCGCAGCCACATCCCGGTGGTCGGCGTCACCGAGACGATCCAGCCCCAGGGGGCCACCTTCGAGCGGTGGTTCGCCGGCGAGCTGGCGGCGCTCCGCCACGCCCTGGAAGGGGGGACACCATGAGGGGCACCCAGCCCTTCCCGCCCGCCGGGCCGCCGGCCGCGCCGGGGCCGGGTGCGGTCATCGAGGCCTCCGGGCTGGCCTCCGGGTACGGCGGGAAGATCATCTGGTCGGGCGCGGACTTCAGCGTCGGCCCCGGGGAGTTCCTCACCGTGCTGGGCCCCAACGGGGCGGGCAAGTCCACGCTGCTGCGCATGATGCTGGGCCTGCTGCCGCCCGCGGGCGGCACCCTGCGGGTGTTCGGCGGGCCGCCGGAGCGGGGCAATCCCGGCATCGGGTACGTGCCGCAGCGCCGCGCGCTCGACCCGGACCTGTCCATCAGCGCCGAGGACATCGTCGGACTGGGCGTGGACGGGCACCGCTGGGGGGTGCGGCTCTCCCCACGCGCGGGCAGGCAGCGCCGGGAGGCGGTGGCCGGGGCGCTGGCCGCGGTCGGCGCGTCCGGCTACGCGCGCCGGGCCGTGGGCCGGCTGTCCGGCGGCGAGCAGCAGCGGCTGCAGCTGGCCCAGGCGCTGGTCACCCACCCCCGGCTGCTGCTGCTTGACGAGCCGCTGGCCAGCCTCGACCTGCGCAGCCAGCAGGAGGTGAGCCAGCTCGTCGCCGACCTGCGCGCCGAGCAGGATTTCGCCGTGGTGCTGGTCACCCACGACGTCAACCCGCTGCTGCCGGTCACCGACCGCGTCATGTACATCGCCGGGGGCAGCGTCAGCGTCGGCGCCCCGGATGAGGTGATCACCAGCGAGAACCTCTCCCGCCTCTACCAGGCCGAGGTCGAGGTGATCACCGACTCCCGCGGCCGGGTCTTCGTGGTCGGCCTGGAGGCGGAGGCGGCCCATCCCCACTCGCCTGCCACCACCGCCGGGGCCCAGTCATGACCAGCACGGGCATGATCACCCCGCTGGCCGCCCAGATCCCCGGCTTCACCCCGGGGCCGGGCTGGAATCTGATCGCTGACGTCCAGGGCATGCTCCGCTTCGCGTTCATGCGCAACGCATTCGCCGCGGGAACCGCCTCGGCCATCGTGGCGGGCCTGATCGGCTACTTCGTGGTGCTGCGCGAGTCAAGTTTCGCGGCACACGCGATCTCCCACATCGGCTTCGCCGGCGCCGCCGGCGCGGTGCTGCTCGGGTTCAGCCCGGTGCTCGGCGTGGCCGTGCTCAGCCTGGCCGCCAGCGGGGCCATGGGCGTGCTCGGCAAGCGGCTGCGCGGGCGGGATGTCGTGATCGGCCTGATCATGGCCGCGTCGCTGGGCCTGGGCTACCTGTTCATCAGCCTGTACACGGGCAACGCCCAGAACGCCTACTCCATCCTGTTCGGGCAGATATTCGGGATTACCACCGGCGCGGTCGTGATCACGATCGGCACCAGCGTGATCGTGCTCGCCGTGCTCACGGCCATCTTCCGGCCGCTGCTGTTCGCCTCGCTGGACGAAGAGGTCGCCCAGGCCCGCGGCATCCGGGTGGGAGCCATCGGGATCGGCTTCATGCTGCTCATGGCGCTCGCCGTCAGCGAGGCCGTGCAGGTGTCGGGCGTGCTGCTGATCTTCGCGCTGCTGGTCGCCCCCGGCGCCATCGCCGAGCGGATCGCCCGCCGCCCGGCCGCGGCCCTGGCCATATCCGGCGGTCTGGCCGTGCTGATCACCTGGATCTCGCTGGCGCTGTCGTACTACACGCCCTATCCCGTCAGCTTCTACGTCACCAGCCTCGCCTTCGTGGGCTACCTCGCCGCCCGCGCCTGGACCGCATGGACCGGGCGGGCCGGCCGGGCCCGGCGGCTGGCCCCGCCGTCGCGCGGGCATCACGACGCCGGGGTGAGGGCCACGGAGACTGCTACGGTGCGAACGTGAGTACGCCGGCCAGGCCCGCCTCGGGCCGGGGGACGCGGGTGCGCGGGACCCGGCAGGCCGAGGCGCTGGCCTCGGTTCTTGGCAGCCTGCCCGGCTTCCTGAGCGCGCAGCAGATCCACGCCGAGCTGGGCCGCCGGGGGGAGCGCATCGGCCTGGCCACCGTCTACCGGCACCTGCAGGTGCTCAGCGAGGACGGCCGGGTGGACACCATCCGGGAGGCCAGCGGGGAGATCCTGTACCGGCAGTGCCGCAGCGAGGCACACCATCATCACCTGATCTGCCGCGTCTGCGGCGCCAGCGTGGAGGTCGAGGGACGGGCGGTGGAGCAGTGGGCGGCCAAGGTGGCCGCCGAGGCCGGGTTCACCGCCGTCGATCACACCGTGGAGCTGTTCGGCCTGTGCCCGCGCTGCGGCACCCCCTGACAAGATGACGGGGCATGAGCGAGGACGCCCAGCACCGGGCCACGGAGTTCCTGAAGGAGCTGTACGCCGCCGGCCGCATCGACGAGGGCCGCCTTGACACCGGCGTTGCCGAACTGCTCGCCGCCAGGACGGACGCCGAGGTAGCTGAGGCGGTCCGGGCGCTGCCCGCGCCGGTCGCCCTCACCAGCCCGGACCGGAGGCTCGACCAGCCGCTGACGATCCACTCCGGTATGAGGCGGCTGCGCCTCACCGGGCGGTGGCAGGTCGCCAGGGAAACACACGTGAGCGCCGACCTGGGCAGCGTCCGGATCGACCTCACCGAGGCCGAGTTCGACGGCCGCGACATCGATCTGCACGTCTACACCGGCTGGGGAGGCATCACGATCATCGTGCCCCGGGGCGTCGGGGTCCAGGTCCTCCGCCAGTACGGCGGCGTGGACTCGCGGCTTGAACCGCCCGTGCCCGGGCTCCCGCTCATCCGGCTCGACGCGACCACCAACATCGGCAAGGTCCGCCTCCGTCATCCCGGGCCGAGGGGCGGCAAGAGGCGTCGGCCGGGCGCCATCAACCGGTGACCTCGTGGCCAGGATGCCGGGAACCGACGCCGTGCTGTACCCCGGTCAGCTTGACCCGGGGCGGCGGAACTCGGCGAGCCAGCGGCGGCCAGGCGGCTCCTGCCCGGCGTCGGCCACCTCCTCGATCTTGACCGGGGCCAGGCCGGTGGCGGTGAAGGCCTCGATCTCGGCGCGGGTGATGGGCCACGGCGGCCATGGGCCGGCCTCCTCATCGTCCGCCCTGGCCAGCGCGATAACGACCAGCGTTCCGCCCGGCGCCACCATGTGCCCGATGTTGCCGATCGCGTCCCGGCGCGGCGGGTCGGGCAGCGCCTGGACCGTCTGGCTCTCCACCACCAGGTCGAATGCCTCCCGCCACCCGGCGGGCGGCGCCAGCAGATCCGCCACCTGGTAGTCCACCGCGGAGCCGGGGAAGCGCCGCCGGGCGCCCCGGATCGCGCTGGCGGAAATGTCGAAGGCGAGCACGGCGAACCCCCGGCCGGCGATGTACTCCGCGTCGGCGCCGAGCCCGCAGCCGACGACGAGGGCCCGGCGCCCGCGCCCGTTGAGCGCTTGCCGCCCGGCCCATGCGGTGAGCAGCCAGTGTGGCGCGCCGCCGCGGTCCCACGGCACGACCCCAGCGCCCTCCTCCGCCGCCGCGTAGAGCGGCTCGAACCACCCGGTCGGGTCACCCGCCGACAGCGCCTGCGCCACCAGGCGGCCGGGCTCCGCACCGGGACCGGCTTCCGCCGCTGGCTCCTCCCCCGCGCTCACCGTGGGCCCGGCCCGGCCGGGCGTATGTCCGCCATGCGCACCACGGTAGCCGCCCGGCCACGCCGTGGCATCATTGCGGCGTGCGCGTCCTCCGTACCCCCCAAGATCGCTTTACGGGCCTGCCGGGGCTGGCCTACGACCCTCGTTATGTGAACGTTGGCGGTCTCTGGATGTCCTACGTGGAGACCGGGCCCGCCGACGGCGAACCGGTCCTGCTGCTGCACGGGGAGCCCAGCTGGTCGTTTCTGTACCGCACGGTCATGCCGGTGCTCGCCGCGGCCGGCTTCCGGGCGATCGCCCCGGACCTGATCGGGTTCGGCCGGTCGGACAAGCCGACCGCGATCGGCGACCACAGCTACGCACGGCATGTGGAGTGGGTCCGCGCATTCGCCTTCGACCAGCTGGACCTGCGCGGGCTGACCCTGGTCGGGCAGGACTGGGGCGGCCTGATCGGGCTGCGGCTGGTCGCCGAGCACCCGGACCGGTTCGCCCGGGTGGTGGCGGCCAACACCGGCCTGCCCACCGGGGACCACCCCATGCCGGACGTCTGGCTGAGATTCCGCGACGTCGTGCTGAGCGCGCCGACGCTGAGCGTGTCCCGGCTGGTGCAGTCCGGCTGCCAGACCAGGCTGCCCGCTGCCGTGCTCGCCGCCTACGACGCGCCGTTCCCCGACGAGAGCTTCATGGCCGGGCCCCGGGCCATGCCTCGCCTGGTGCCCACCTTGCCCAGCGACCCGGCGGCCCCGGCCAACCGCGCGGCCTGGGAAGGGCTCGCGGCCTGGGACAAGCCGTTCCTGGTCGCGTTCAGCGACCGTGATCCCATCACCGGCGGCATGGCCCCGCTCCTGAAGCAAGCCATCCCAGGAGCGGCCGGCCTGGAGCATCCGGTGATCACGGGGGCCGGGCACTTCCTCCAGGAGGACGCCGGCCAGCGGCTCGGGGAAGTGATCGCCGCCTTCCTCGGCGCGCACCCGGTGCGCGGCTGAGGGCTTTCTCCAACGCAGCTGAGAAGGACCTCTGACTCCGCCGATCGGGCCCGGGCAGTCGCGTGCGGCACATATTTTGGGGCGATGGAGGAAAACCGTGCCCGCCGCGTTGCCGACGCCCTCCGTGCCCGCGGCAGCAACGCGCACTTCGCCGAGGTCGGCACCTACCA
>DATINY010000422.1:0-3236 GCA_035473755.1 Streptosporangiaceae bacterium | reverse complement strand
GCATGGGCTTGCGCCTGAACAGCTTCAGGCCCTTCAGCCGCAGAGCCAGCATCCACTCGGGCTCGTTCTTCTTGGCCGAGATGTCGCGGACGACCTCCTCGGACAGGCCACGGCGCGCGGACTCACCGGCCGCGTCCGAGTCGGCCCAGCCGAACTTGTAACGATCAAGCCCCTCAAGCTCGGGGTGTGCGGTCGTCGTCATGCGGAGACGCCTCCGGACTCAGTGGTGGTGGTGTTGGTGGTCGTGGTGCGGACCAAGGACTGGTCGGTCACGTGCGTGGTGCAGATGCCGTCGCCGTGGGCGATGGTGGCCAGCCGCTGCACCGGGGTGCCGAGCAGGCGGCCGAACGCCTCCGTCTCCGCCTCGCACAGCTGCGGGAACTCGGCGGCCACGTGGGCGACCGGGCAGTGGTGCTGGCAGAGCTGCTCTCCCCCGGCCAGCACGGTGAGGGCCGGGCCGTGGGCGCCGGGCGGCACGGGGACGCTGGCGGGAGCGCCGATCGCCGAGGCCGCGTAGCCGTCGGCGGACAGCGCCTCGGCCAGCGCCTGGACCTTGGCGCCCGGGTCGGCCGACTCCATCACCGGCCGGTACCGGCGCTCCAGATCGGACACCTGGCGCTGGGCGAAATCCGCGACCGCGCCCGGCCCAGCCACCTCGGCCAGGAACCGCAGGGCGCTGGTGGCGAGGTCGTCGTAGGCGTGCTCGAAGGCGCTCCGCCCCGCGTCAGTGATCACGAAGAGCTTGGCCGGGCGGCCGCGGCCTCGGCTGGCGGGGCGCCGCGCACTGCGGACCTCGATCATGCCGCCGGCCAGCAGGCCGTCAAGGTGGCGGCGGATGGCCGCCGGCGTAAGGCCCAGCCGCGTGCTCAGCGCGGCCGCGCTCACCGGCCCGTTCTCCAGGATGAGGCGGGCTATCCTGGCCCGGGTGCTGCGCTCGCCGCCGATCTGCCCATGGGCGCCTGCGGGCATGCCGCCGCCGACAGCCGCACCAGGGGTGCCGGCCGCCTGGAAGACAGCGTCATTCATGCCCACGTATTTCACAACATCAGTGTGGCGTAAATCCATGCCCGTCCGCAAACGTTCTCGCCGATGACCTGGATCACACGGCGATGATCTGGATCACACTCCGCGCGCGCCGGTAGCTCACCGTGATGCCGCGCCGTGATGCCGCGCCTGGTTCACCGTGGTAGCGGGTCCTGAGCGCATGCGCCCCGGCTTGTACGCAGGCTTGCTCTCCCGGCCGGGCGGCCCGCTTTCCCGAATGGCCAGCCCGGCTCTCTCCCGGACGATGCCCCTCGAATTGTCGTAGGCAGATGCTACGTCACTGACATCGAATCGAATATTCTTTCGAGGAGGCCGAGGGATGCCAAGCTGCGCTTCCTCCTCACCCGCCGCTCCGGCCCGGCTGGCCGTCCTCGCTGCGGCCCGGTTAACGGCCCCGGGCGGCTGGGACGCTCCGGCTTCGGCCTGGGATGATCCGGCCGATTGGGATGGTGCTCGACCCGGCTGGGACGCCGCTCCACCCACCGATGAGGAACTCTGGGGGCTGGCTCCCGACCCGTACTGCGACCCGCCGGACGGCGCCGACGCCTGGGCCGCAGACGTCCCCGCAGATCTGCGCTCCCCATGCCTCACCGCCACGGAGCCGGCCCCGGTATGCGAAGCCTGGCCGGGCGGGATGCTGTCACCCGATACCGGGCGGGGCGCGGGGTTCGCGGCCGGCGCCGTCGCCGACGGCCTGCCACCCGGCGTGGCGCTGGCCGGGTTCGTCAGCGACGTCTGGGCCGGCGGGCTGGACCGGATCACCGACGACGAGCTCATCGGCGTGCTACAGGCCTGGCGGCGGCTCACATCCTGGACGGCGGCGGGTGAACTGGCCGCGGTCGCCGAACTCAGCCGCCGCCGCGCCGATGAGGTCGCCGCGGGCGCGGACCCGCACCTGGCCGAGCACGTCGGTGACGAGCTCGCCGTCTCGCTGACGCTCACCGCGCGCGGCGCCGACCAGCTGCTGGACTTCGCGGCCCGGCTGGACCGGCTGCCGCGCGCCCGCGCGGCACTGGCCGCGGGTGAGATCGACCGGGCGAAGGCCTACGTCATCGCCGACGAGGTGAGCTGCCTCGGCCACGCGCACGCAACGGCGGTAGAGGCGGCGGTGATCGGCCGGGCGCCAGGCCAGACCACCGGGCAGCTGCGGGCGTCAGCCCGGCGGGCCGTGCTCGCCGCCGACCCGGCTGCCGCCGACCGGCACCGCGAAAAGGCCGAGAAGGAAGCGCGGGTGGAGGTCTGGTCCGAGCCTTCCGGCACCGCGGCGCTCGTCGCCGGGACCTGCGCGCCGCCGATGTGATCGCCGCGGACCAGCGGATCGATGCCCTGGCCCGGCAGCTGAAGGCGGCCGGGATCGAGGGCAGCCTCGGCCAGCTGCGCGCGCGGGCGTATGTCGCGCTGCTGCTCGGGCGGTCCATGCCCGGGCTGCTGCCGGCGGGATCCGGCCCGTATGCCGCCGGAACGGCCACTGTGGGCGTGCCCACCGGCCCGGTCGCCGGCGGTGTCAACCTGACGATGCCGCTGTCAAGCTTTCTCGGGGCTTCCGGCGAGCCGGGCGAGGTGGCCGGCTTCGGCCCGGTGGCGGCGGCCGACGGCCGGGCGCTGGCGGACCGCCTCGCCGGCGAGCCTGGCTCCCGCTGGTGCCTGACCCTGACCGGCCCGGACGGCCGGGCGGTGGCGCACGGCTGCGCGCGGGCCCGGCTGAGCGCCTGCGAGACGGCGGGCCGCGGGTGGGAACTCGCCGTCACCGTCAGGCCGGTGGCGGTCCGGGACTGCCTGCACGAGCGGGAATCGGCCGGCTACCAGCCCTCTCCCACGCTGCGGCATGTGATCAGGGTCCGGCAGCGGACCTGTTCGTTCCCCGGTTGCCGCCGCCCGGCAGCTCGTTGCGACCAGGACCACACCGTGCCCTATGACCAGGGCGGGCGGACGTGCGAATGCAACCTCGCCCCCGTCAGTTTCCCTTAACGACGCAGCCCGTTCAGGCGCTCATTGACTAACTGACTGTCTCCAGGGTTGCGAACCTTGGCCGGGGCCGTCCGCTGCGCACGTCAGCAACCTCGTGAGTAACTCGCCCGTGAACCGGGGCGAGAGCCAGCGCTGGCCTCAAGAGCTGATCGACCAGAAAACGGACGCCAGCGATACAATGGCCGGAACGTAAGAAGGTGAGCCATGATCGCCCTGGCCTTCTT
>DATINY010000421.1:0-9429 GCA_035473755.1 Streptosporangiaceae bacterium | reverse complement strand
GCGCGGGCCGGGCAGGCCGGACGGGCAGCGCCGGCGCGGGCCAGGACGCGGGCGCCGCGTACGGAGGCGCCGGCGGCAACGGGAACGGTTACACCGGCAACGGGCACGGCGGCAACGGGCATAACGGCGCGGGCTACGGCGGTCGGCGGCCGGGTGGTTCCACCGCCCTGAAAGAGCCCGATGTCCGCCGCCGCCCGGGGCGGCACGGCGGCGATGACGGCGGCTCCGGAGGCGGCGGCCGGGAGCACCGCAAGGGCGACTGGTGGCGGCACTGGACCCTGAAGAAGGCGGTCAGCATCGCCGCCATCGCGGCCGGGGTCATGGTGATACTCGGCGCCGCGGGCGTGGGGATCGCCTACTCGAAGACCCCCGTCCCCACCGATCCCCAGCTGTCCGCGATCCAGTCCGCGTCCACCGTTTACTTCAGCAACAACAAGGCGAGGGTCGGGCAGTTCGGCACCGTCGACCGCCAGGTGCTGCTCTACAGCCAGATCCCGCTCGCGCTCCGCAACGCGGTGGTCGCCGCGGAGGACAAGAACTTCTGGCACGAGGGCGGGATCTCGCCGACCGGCATCCTGCGCGCGGCCTACTACGACCTGACCAGCTCCGGCGGGAACCTGCAGGGCGGGTCGACGATTACCCAGCAGCTGGTCAGGAACTACTACGCCAACGTCGGCACGGCGCAGACCATGACCCGCAAGGTCAAGGAGATCTTTGTCGCCCAGAAGCTGGCCCGGAGCACGTCGAAGGAGCAGATCCTCAAGGAGTACCTGAATACCGTCTACTTCGGCGGCGGCGCGTACGGGGTCGGCGCGGCCGCACAGTATTACTTCGGCCTGCCCCCCTCGCAGATCAACCAGATCACGCCCGCCCAGGCCGCGATGATCGCCGCCATGATCCAGAGCCCGAGCGGCTACAGCCCCGACCCGAAGGACGGCGCCCGTTACCAGGGCCTGGTCTTCCGCTGGCACTACGTGATCAACGCCATGGCCGGCATGGGCACGCTGTCGCCGCAGGAGGCGGCCAAGGCTAAGTTCCCCGCTGTCGTCAAGCCCTTCAACAACAGCTGGGGCGGTTACCGCGGCTACGTCATGCAGGCGGTGGAGAACGAGCTTGTGCAGACCTACGGCTACACGCCGGAGCAGCTCAACACCAAAGGGCTGCATATAGTCACCACGTTCAGCAAGCCCCTGATGGACTCCCTGTATGCCACGGTCAGCCAGAACCGGGCCCTGATGAAGGCCGGCACCCCGCCATCGCCGCCGTTCGGCGCGCATGTGGGCTGCGGGCCAAAGGGCTGCCTGCCGAGTTACGTCCGCGTCGGCGCAGTGCTCGAGAACCCGGCGAACGGCGCGATCATCGCCATGTACAGCGGGCAGAACTACAAGAAGACCCAGTACGACAACGCGCTCCAGTCCCGCAACCAGGTCGGCTCCTCGTTCAAGCCGTACGTGCTCGCGACCGCGGTGAAGCAGGGCATGAACGTCCAGACGAGCCAGCTCAACGGGTTCTCGCCGCTGTGGATCCCGCCGGACTCCCTGCCGATGACCTTCGCCAGCCTCAAGGACCCGGGCATCGTCAGCGGCTACGAGGTGCAGAACGACGAGGTGAGCAACCCCAACCGGCCGGTCAGCGTGGTCGAGGCCACGGCGATGTCGCTCAACACCGCCTACGCCGATCTCTGGCACCGCGTGGCCCTGACCAACGGCCAGCACAGCGTCGTCCAGATGGCCCAGGCGTTTGGGGTGGACACCCAGGCGAGCGGCCTGCAGACGATGCACGACGAGGCGGGCACCGCGCTCGGCCAGGCCTCGCTCACCGTGGAAGAGCAGGCGAACATGATCGCCACGCTGGCCGACGGCGGCGTGTACCACACCCCGCACGTCATCAAGGACATCATCATCGGCAACGCCACCACCCCGGCCAAGATCAACACGACCGAGGTGCTCACGCCGGATGAGGCCGCCGAGGTGGACTACGCGATGTCCTTCGACATGGGGTCGCTGGGCACCGCCAACGGCCTCGGCCTGACCAACGGCCAGACGGTCATCGCGAAGACCGGCACCACCAACCTGTCGCAGTCGGCGTTCTTCCTCGGCGCGACCCCGAGGTACGCGATGGCGGTGGGCATGTTCGTCAACAAGCCCCACTGCCCGGCGTCGCTGCAGAGCCTCTGCACCTCCACGCAGGCCCTGGCCTTCGCGCCGCCGTCGGGCGTGCAGACGCTGTTCGGCGTCGGCGGGCTCGCCGGTTACGGTGGCCAGTGGCCGGCCGTCATCTGGCACGACTACTTCATGAAGGAGTTCAACAGCCAGCCGGTCCAGTCGTGGCCCGCCCTCCCGGCCAACTTCGGCAACCCCTGGAACCTGGTCCCGCCGCTGCCCAAGCCCAAGCCGCAGCCCCGGCAGTGCGACAACGGCAACGGCAACCCCTTCCGGTGCCGGAACCAGAACCAGCCCCCGGTCATCTGCCTGCCGGGCAGCCCGATCCCATGCCCCGGTGGTGGTGCTGGCGGTGGCGGCGGCGCAGGTGGCGCAGGAACCGTCGGCGGCGTGGCCGCCGGTGGCATAGTCGCGACCGGGCTGACGGTGACGATGCTGCCCGCGGGTATCCGCCGCCGGCGCCCCCGCAGGCGCCAGCGTGGCCCGGGGGCGGGGAAGCGCAAGACCTGAGGGTGCCCGCCGGGCTGAACCTGGGGTTGCTCCATACGCGGTCGTGACGGCCGTCGGCTGGCTAGAGGCTGCTCCGTTGCTGTGCCCGGCCGGGTGGCAGTGGCAGGATCGTTGTGGGACGGACCTCAAGGGCAGCAGATGACGGAGCGTGAGACCACGGGGGCTGAGACCCGACCTCCGGGCCCCGGGTCGCAGCCGCGGCCGACGGGCGCGGCGCCCTGGCGTGGCCGGCTGGCCCTGATCGCCGGCTCCACCTCCACGCTGGTCGCGGCCAGCCTGCTGGGCAGCGCGCTCGGCTTCCTCAACAAGGCCGCCTGCCGTGGCGGTGACTGGAACATCTACCTCAAGCAGTTCCAGGCCCACTGCTACACCGACATCTACCCGCTCTACTACAACGAGGGCCTGTCCGCGGGGAAGGTTCCCTACACCGGGCACCCGGTCGAGTACCCGGTGCTGATCGGCGCCGCGATGCAGGCGGTCGCCTGGCTGGTCCGGCCCATCAGCGACGCCGGCATCCGCGGCCGCGAGTTCTTCGACTTCACCGTCCTCCTGCTGGCGCTCTTCGCCCTCGCCGGCACGCTGGCCACGGCCTACCTGGCCGGGCGCTCCCGCCGGTGGACCGCGCTGCTGGTCGCGCTGGCGCCGGGCCTGATCCTCGCGTCCTTCATCAACTGGGACCTCATCGTGATGGGGCTGGTCGCGATGGGCATGGCCGCCTGGGCCGCGCGCCGCCAGGTCCTGGCCGGGGTGCTGCTCGGCCTGGCGGTGGCGACCAAGTTCTACCCGCTGGTCTTCTTCGGCCCGCTGCTGCTGCTGTGCCTGCGGGCGGGCAGGCTGCGGGCGTTCGCCGTGACCGCGGTCTCCGCCGCCGTGGCCTGGCTCGTGGTGAATCTGCCGGTGGCCCTCATCGCACCCACCGGCTGGGCCCGCTTCTACCAGACGAACGACACCCGGTCCGCCGACTGGGGATCGGTCTGGTACTTCTTCGAAACCGAGCGGTGGCGCTTCCTCGGCACGCTCGGGATCGGCTCGGTCAACGCGTTCTCACTGCTGATCTTCGCAGCCGGTTGCGTACTCATCGGGCTGATCATTCTCGTGGCTCCCCGGCGGCCCCGGCTGCCGCAGGCCTTCTTCCTCGTGCTCGCCGTGTTCCTGCTCGCCAACAAGGTGTGGTCGCCGCAATACGTCATCTGGCTGGTGCCATTGGTCGTCCTGGCCCGCCCGCGGCTGTGGTCCTACCTCCTCTGGCAGGCGGCGGAGGTCGGGTACTTCTTCGCGATCTGGGCCTACCTGATCACCGTGCTCGCGATCCCGCCGGCACCGCCCGCGGACGGCGGCATCGGCCCCGGGCTGTACTTCGCGGCGCTGCTGGCACGGTTCGCCACGGTCGCTCTGCTGTGCGTGCTGGTCACCAGGGACATCCTGCGCCCGGAGGCGGACGTGGTCCGCGCCAGCGGGGAGGACGACCCGGCCGGCGGGGTCCTCGCCGGCGCGCCGGACCGCTTCGTGCTCCGCCTGCGCCCGCGGCCGGCCTTCCGCCGCGCCGCCGACCTCACCTAAGGCCCCGCGCCGCCCCCTATCCCACGCCGGGCCCCGTCCCCGGCCGCCCCCGTCCCCGGCCGCTCCCCGTCCCGGCTGGGCCGGGCGCGGTGGGGGTCAGGTGCCGGGGAGGTGCTGGCGCAGCCAGCGGATGTCGGCGCCCGGGTCGGGCGTCTCGGAGATCACGGGGGCGCCGGCCGCGCGGACCACGTCCAGCAGCATCGCGGGCTCGATCTCGCCTGACTCGATGGGGGCGTGGCGGTCGCGGCCGGAGCCGAACCCGTCCCGCGAGTTGTTGCAGTGCACCAGATCGATCCGGCCGGTGATCGCCTTGACCCGGTCCACCACGGTTGCGAGCTCGTCGCCGCCGGCGTAGGCGTGGCAGGTGTCCAGGCAGAAGCCGATCTGCCCGGCACCCTGGGCGTCCCCGTCCCCGTCCCCGTCGCTGGCCGTCGCCTCGCCGAGGTCACCGATCGTGTCCCACAGGCGGGCCAGGGCGGTCACGCCCCGGGCCATCGCGTGGTCGCCGCCCGCGGTGTTCTCGATCAGCAGCGGGATCGGGCGCGGGATCCGCTCCATCGCCTTGCGCCAGTTGTCGTAGCCGACGTCGTCGGACACACCGCCGGTCACGTGACCGCCGTGCACCACGAGGCCCTTCGCCCCGATGGCCGCCGCGGCCTCCAGCTGCTGGGCGAGAAGCTTGCGGCTGGGGATCCTGATCCGGTTGTTCGCGCTCGCCACGTTGATGCCGTAAGGCGCGTGGATGTACGCGTCCACGCCGGCCTCCGCCAGCGCGTCGCGCAGAGCCGCCGCGTCACCGCCCGGAAAGGTCGGCGCGTCCCAGCCCTGCGGGTCGCCGAGGAAGAACTGGACGATGTCGGCGCCGGTGGCGTGCACCACCGCCAACGGGTCGCCCTCGCGGTCGTGTGCACCGATGCGAACCATGGACCGAGCCTAGCGACGATCCACGACCGTCCGGGCCCGCGCCCTTTCTCGCCCGGAACGCCCGGCCGGCGGCACTGCCCAGTGCAGGAAGACGGCTCCTGGCCACCCGTCACCACGACGTTGGGTCAGGGAATGGATGGCCGTGGCCCTGGTCAGAGGAAGGGGCCGCCGTGAGCGAAGGCCAGCATGAGCCCGACGAAGGCGGCAACCAGGCCGCTGACGATGACTATCCGCTGCTCGCGGGTGGCGGAGATCATCTGGGCGTAGAAGCCCACCACGAGCACGACCAGCCCGATCCAGGACGCGATGAAGTGCCGGGAGACGATGAAGCCGAGCGCGAAGGCTACTACCCCGGCGATGAGGGTGAAGATGGCGAGGGCGTTCACCACCGTGTGCTTCTCACCGTCGGAGTTCAGCGTGAGATGCGGACGGGCGCGAGCCTTGGTGACCTGCGACATCGACCGCCACCCTTCGTGTTCCCCTCGACAGGTCAGTGGGAGTGTGCCCACCCGGGCTGGGCCAGAATCCTACGCCAGATTGTCAGTGGGGTGCTGGTAAGCTGACTCGGCTGCGCCACCCCGGGCACACGGCCCGGTCGCCACGGTGCAGCCCCTCCTGTCACGGAGAGACCGTGACCGCGCCAGTCCAGAGGAGGCAGGATCCACCTATGCGCCGTTACGAAATGATGATCATCCTCGACCCGGGTCTTGAGGAAAACACCATCCAGCCCTCGCTGGACCAGTTCCTCACGGTCGTCCGGGACGGGGGCGGAAGCGTGGACAAGGTCGACGTATGGGGCCGGCGGCGGCTGGCCTACGAGATCGACAAGAAGTCCGAGGGCATTTACGCCGTCATCGACATGAATGCCGAGCCGGACACCGTACGGGAACTCGACCGCCAGCTCGGCCTGAACGAGGCGGTCCTGCGGACCAAGGTCCTGCGCCCGGAACGCCATTAGCCGTACAGCCGTGACCCAAAACACCCTCTGAAGGACCAGGAGTATTTCGATGGCAGCAGGCGACACCCAGATCACGATCGCCGGCAACCTGGTCGACGATCCGGAGCTGCGCTACACCCCTACCGGCCAGGCGGTCGCCAAGTTCCGCGTCGCCTCCACCCCCCGGTTCCGTGACAACGCCAGCGGTGAGTGGAAGGACGGCGACAGTCTCTTCCTCACCTGCAACGTCTGGCGCCAGGCGGCCGAGAACGTGGCCGAGAGCCTGCAGCGGGGCATGCGGGTGATCGTCTACGGCCGGCTGCGCCAGCGGTCGTACGAGACCAGGGAAGGCGAGAAGCGGACCGTCTACGAGGTCGAAGTCGACGATGTCGGCCCCTCCATGCGGAACGCCTCGGCCAAGGTCACCAAGTCCAACCGGTCCAGCGGCGGCTTCGGCGGTGGCAGCGGCGGATCCAGCGGGTCCGGTGGCACCGGCGGCACCGGTGGCGCGCGCGCGCAGGAGGACCCGTGGGCCGCAGACGGGGGCAGCTTTGGCGAGGGCACGTCCGACGAACCACCGTTCTAACACCCGACCACACACCATCCCCGCGTAAGCGGGGCTCTCCCAAGGAGCACCACGATGGCGAAAGCACCTATTCGCAAGCCAAGAAAGAAAGTCTGCCTGTTCTGCCAGGAAAAGATCACCTACGTCGACTACAAGGACACGGGCCTGCTGCGGAAGTTCATCTCCGACCGCGGCAAGATCAGGGCCAGGCGGGTCACCGGCAACTGCACCCAGCACCAGCGCGACGTCGCCACGGCCATCAAGAACGCCCGTGAGATGGCGATGCTGCCGTACACCAGCACCCCCCGCTAGGCCAGGGGAGAGGACGATCCCATGAGTCGCACGCCGATGAAGCTCATCCTCACCCAGGAAGTCACCGGCCTGGGCGCCCCCGGCGACGTGGTGGAAGTGGCCGGCGGTTACGGCCGGAACTACCTCGTGCCGCGCGGGCTCGCCATGCGGTGGACACGCGGGGCCGAGAAGCAGATCGACCTGATCAAGCGGGCCCGCGTGGCCCGTGACATCCGCGGCCTTGACGACGCCAGGGATGCGGCCAACGCGCTGGCGGCGCTGCACGTCCGGCTCCAGACCAGAGCCGGAGCCAGCGGCAGGCTGTTCGGCTCGGTGGGGCCGGCGGATATCGCCGACGCGGTCCGCGCGGCCGGCGGCCCGAGCCTGGACAAGCGCCGGATCGAGGTGCGCACCCCGATCAAGACCGTCGGTTCGCACCAGGTCAGGGTCCGCCTGCATCCCGAGGTCAGCGCCACACTCGACATCGAGATCACCGGCGCCTGAGCCGACCGGGCCGGCGCGGCGAGCACGCCCGGCGTGAGGCGTCCCGTGTCGTGATCACTTTGGCGTGGCCCGGGTTGCGGCTGAGAGCCGGTCACTCGCCGTCAACGGCGTAGCCCTGGAGCCGTCGGGCCAGCGCGGGATCGAGCTCGGCGAGCATGGCCCAGATGCGGGCCAGCCGGGCGGTCAGGTCAGCAATCCCCGCGCCGGAAGCGGCGCCCTCGCTCGCCGCTGCGGCCACCTCGTCGATGGCCTCCCCGATCAGGGCCAGGCGCTCCTCCGTCGAACACACGCTCGAGACAATAGAGCAGCGGGATCATGATCGTGACGGTTTCCGCCCGCTGCGAACGGCTTCCCCGTGCCTGCCCCCGGCCCGCCGCGGCGCCCCCGTATACCTCGCTCCCGCCGCCCATACATCCGAGCCCTGCCGCCCAGACATCCCCGCTCCGCCCCGGGTTCAGCAAGCTGTCGTTTCCTGTACCCGGGGCGGTTCTCGGCGTGTCGCCTGGGCCGGCGCCGGAGACGCGCACATGGCTAACGATGGCCTATTGCACTGTGGACAACTTTACCGGGAATGTGGATGGCGAAGCCGCTGAAAATTTTTTCCACCCACAGGCCGTGGACGGTATCAGTGCTGGTAGCAGGGCCAACGGGCGGTAATAGTTAAGCATTGTCCCCACTTGTATCCTCAGCTTGCGCACAGCGCAATCGGCGTGTCTGCACAAAATTTCCACAGGGTTGTGCACACCGCGATTGGACGTCCCGGGCGTGTCGGCACAAGACTGTCGTAGCCACCTACTACAACTGAGTTGGCTGCGGGTGCGCGCCACTCGTGTCGGTCGGTCGGCAGGGGGAGGGAGTCCGGTGAGCGTTACCGAGATCGCCTCCCGGGAGGGGGACTTCGAGCGGACGCCGCCGCACGATCTCGCGGCGGAGCAGTGTGTCCTCGGCGGGATGCTCATGTCGAAGGATGCCATCTCCGACGTGATGGAGGTGATCCGCCCGGCCGACCACTACCGCCCCGCCCACCAGGTCGTGCATGAGGCCATCCTGGAGCTGTACGGCCGGGGCGAGCCTGCCGATCCGGTCACCGTCAGCGACCTGCTGGCCAAGCGGGGGGAGCTGGCGCGGGTCGGCGGCGGGGCATACCTGCACACGCTCATGGCGTCGGTGCCGACGGCCGCGAACGCCGGCTATTACGCCCGGATCGTCCGTGAGCGCGCGATCCTGCGCCGCCTGGTCGAGGTCGGCACCCGGATCGTGCAGCTCGGTTACGCGGGCGACGGGGACGCCGACGAGCTGGTGGATCGCGCGCAGGCCGAGATCTACGGGGTTACCGAGCGCCGGGTCAGCGAGGACTTCCTGCCCCTGTCGGAGATCATGCCCGGCGCGCTGGACGAGATCGAGGCGATCGGCACGCGCGGCGGCGTGATGACCGGCGTTCCGACAGGCTTCGCCGACCTCGACACCCTCACCAACGGCCTTCACCCAGGTCAGATGGTTGTTATCGCGGCACGGCCGGCCATTGGGAAATCGACGCTGGCTTTGGATCTTGCTCGGGCGGCGGCGATCAAGCACCGGCTGGCGACGGTGATGTTCAGCCTGGAGATGAGCCGCAACGAGATCACCATGCGGCTGCTCTCGGCCGAGGCGCGCGTGCCGCTGCAGGCCATGCGCACCGGCCAGCTGGGGGAGGACGACTGGACCAGGCTGGCCCGCCGGATGAGCGAGGTCGTCGACGCGCCGCTGTTCATCGACGACTCCCCGAACATGTCGATGATGGAGATCCGGGCCAAGTGCCGCCGCCTCAAGCAGCGGCACGACCTGCGGATGGTGATCGTTGACTACCTGCAGCTCATGACCTCGCCCCGGCGGGTCGAGAACCGGCAGCAGGAAGTGTCGGAGATGTCGCGCTCGCTCAAGCTGCTGGCCAAGGAAGTCGACGTGCCGGTGGTCGCCATCTCCCAGCTCAACCGCGG
>DATINY010000420.1:0-5069 GCA_035473755.1 Streptosporangiaceae bacterium | reverse complement strand
CGGCTTCCCGGGCCGGGGCCTCGCACCTGGGCCTGGCGCCCGGTTTCCCGCCCGTCCCAGGAGCATTAACGTGGAGAGTAGGAGCGCATGAGTACGCCCCGATCCGCGCGGCGCCGTGGCGGCCATCAGGTCTGCCCTGCCGCCCCGCGGTGACGAGCCCCCCTGGGCCGGGTCCACGGAACCGAGGAAAGCCCATGACCGGAATCCAGCAGGGCCGCCGTCCCTGGTTTGGCCCCAACCGCATCGGGTTCGGCCTGCACCCTCAGACATGGCAGGGCTGGCTGATCACCGCGGTCCTCGTCGCCGTGATCATCCTCATTACCTTCATGGCCCGCTAGCCGGTCGCCACCGGGCCCATTGATGAAGCACGTTGGCATCGTCGCGACCACCCCGGAGGGAGCCGCGCTGTGCTTCCGGGTCCTGTGCCAGCAGGGCATGCGTGAGCTGGGTCCCTATGACCGTCCAAAGGTGACCCTGGACTGCATCGCGCTGGCCCGCAGCCTGCCCGCGTGGGAGAGGGCCGACTACCAGTCGGTGCGGGCCACGCTGTCGGTCAGTGTGCAGCGGCTCGCCCGGGCCGGCGCTGACTTCTTCGCCTGCCCGGACAACACCGCACATGTGGCCCTGGAACAGCCGGGAGCCGACCTCGCGCTCCCGGGCCTGCATATCGCCGAGGTGGTCGCAGGCCAGGCCGCCCGCAACGGCTATGCGCGGGTCGGCCTGCTCGGGACGAAATACACGATGGAAGGCCCGGTTTACCCGCGGGCCCTGGCGGCCCGGGGGATAGCCGCCGAGATACCGGTGGCGCAGGACCGCGCCATCCTCCATGAGATCATCCTGGCCGAACTGGTGAACGGCATCTTCACCGAAACAGCGCGGCAGGAATACGCCCGCATCATCGGGCGGCTGGCGGCACGGGGCTGTGACGCGGTGGGCCTGGTGTGCACCGAGATCCCGCTCCTGGTGCCGCCCGAGGCCTCCCCGCTGCCGGTCCTGGACTCAACCCGGCTGCTGGCCCGCGCTGCCGCCGATGCCGCCACCGGCCGCCAGGCCCCGCCGACGTGGCGCGGCGGGCCCGTCAGTCGAATGTCTTCGCCTGTTTGATGAGCTCTTCCAGCACCGTCGCGTCGTGACCGTAGACCATCGTGGCGCTGTAGCGGTGCTGCAGTTGCCTCATCCACCTGTTTGAGCGGTACCAGGTGTGTGAGTCACGGCCCAGCCAGCCTTGCGTCAGGTCCTTCTCGAACACGTCCCGCACGTGGTACAGGTCTGAGTTCAGCATGAAGTGCCCGGAGTTCTGGGTCTCGACCTGCATGGTCAGCAGGCCCGGGGTGTGGCCGGGCATGTGCCTGACGGTCAGCCCGTCGAACAGTTCGGTCTCCTCGCGGTGCAGGGGCTGCCAGTTCAGCTGCCAGTTCAGGTCCCCGGGCAGGTAGGCGCCGATGTCCTCCTTGGTCGCCACTGCGTAGTAATGCTGCTTGATTTCCAGCTCGTGGGCGTAGATGGGGATGTCCTTGCCGGCGAAGTTTTCCAGGCCGCCGGCGTGGTCGAGGTGCATATGGCCCATGACGACGGCGCGGATGTCGTCGATGCCATAGCCGACCGCCGCCAGCGCGTTGTCGAGGTGGTGTTCGTCGTTGTAGACGTTGCGCGGGAACGCTTCCCACGCGGGCTCGGGCCAGTCTTCCCTGGCGTTCTGGGCGCAGCCGGTTTCGAACAGGATCGGCCCGGCCTGGGGGTGCTCGATGACCGCCGCGACGACCGCGACCCGGCGGCGTTCGTTGGCCGGGTGCGGGTTGGACTCAACGGCGGCGGTGGCACCGCGGATGAAGAAGCCGTCGTCGACGTCCATGCGACCGAGGTCGAGCAATGAGATCTTGGATTTGGCAGCCATCGGGTTCATCCCTTCCAGCCGGCGGAGAGAACGCCTCCAGTCCGCAGCGGGCAGAATCTGTTCGTTCTGCCAGCAAACGGACCTAGACCTCTTCAGCAGACAGCTTCCTCGGGATCGGGAATCACGTCCAGTCGCAGGCATGTCATGCTGCTCATGACTGCCCGCCGGGAATGGAGGAGCACGTCATGACGGCAGCCGATCACCAGCACGGGAGCGCTCACGGGCTTGAGCGCTTCCAGGGTGTGTCCGGCCTGGTCTGCGGCGCGACCATGCTGGTGGGCCGCGGCTCGCTCAGCCGCCTGGTGGCCAGCCTGGCGGGGGTGGGCCCGGGCGACCGCGTCCTTGACGTCGGGTGCGGCCCCGGAGGCGCGGCCCGGGAGGCTGCGCGGCGCGGTGCGACGGTCACCGGGGTGGACCCGGCCCCGGTGATGCTCCGGCTGGGCCGTTACCTGTCAGCCAGCGGGTCCGGGCGCAACATTGTGTTCCTGGCGGGGACGGCCGAGGAACTGCCGGTCGCCGACCAGGCCGTCACGGTGGCGTGGGCGATCAGCTCGGTGCATCACTGGCCGGACGTCCTGGCCGGCCTTCATGAGCTCCACCGGGTTCTCGCGCCCGGCGGAAGGCTGATCATCGCCGAGCGCCTGTCCCGGCCCGGCGCCCGCGGCCTCGGTGCTCACGGGCTGACCGAAGCGCAGGCCGCCGAAACCGCGGCCGCGGCGCAGGCCGCCGGCTTTGCGGGGGCCAGGCATGAGACCCACCGGGTGGGCCGGCGGACGCTCGCCGTCGTCCGCGCGCACCGCGCCGCCGACGGGCCCGGATGAGAGCCCGCGGCGGGCCCGCCGGTCACTGACCGGGCCCGGCGCCGGGGTTGGCCCGCGCCGCGCCTGATCCGCCGGGCGTGACGAGGCCGGTTTCGTAGGCGAAGACGACGGCCTGGGCGCGGTCGCGGAGGTCGAGCTTGGCCAGGATGCGGCCGACGTGGGTCTTGGTGGTCTGCTCGGCGATGACCAGGGCGCTGCTGATCTCGGTGTTGGACAGGCCGTGGGCGATCAGCCTCAGCACCTCGGTCTCCCGCTGGGTGAGCGCACCCATGGTGCGTGAGAACGGCGGGCCGGAGGGCGGCCGGCGGGCGAAGTCGGCGATCAGCCGCCGGGTCACCGAGGGGGCGAGCAGCGCGTCGCCGGCGGCCACCACGCGGACCGCGTGTACCAGCTCGGCGGCGGTGGCGTCCTTGAGCAGGAAGCCGCTGGCGCCGGCCCGCAGCGCCTCGTACACGTAGTCGTCGAGGTCGAAGGTGGTGAGCATCAGCACCCGCGGCCGGGCCGGGCCGGATGTGTTGCCGAGGATCTGGCGGGCCGCTTCCAGCCCGTCCATGACCGGCATCCGGACGTCCATCAGAACGACGTCGGGCCGCAGATGCCGCGCCAGGCGGACCGCGTCCGCGCCGTCGGCGGCCTGGCCCACCACCACCAGGCCGGGCTGGGCGGCGAGCACCGCGGCGAAGCCCTCCCGCACCATCGCCTGATCGTCGGCGATCAGGCACCGCGTGGTCCCGCCGACTGGCGCGCCGTTCGCGGTCACGGCGCCTCCCCGACCGGGAGCACCGCTGAGACCACGAAGCCGCCATCGGGGGCCGGCCCCGCCGACAGCGAGCCGCCGAGCAGAGCCACCCGCTCACGCATCCCGGTGAGCCCGTGACCGGGGCCGTGCTCGTCCCCGGGCGGGCAGGCGGCCCCGCCGGGACCGTTGGCCACCCGGAGCAGGACCGCGCCGGCCTCCTGGCCGACCGAGACGGTGACGGCGGCTCCGGGGGCGTGCTGGCTGGCGTTGGACAGCGATTCCTGCACGATCCGGTAGGCGCACACCCCCACGCCGGCGGGCACCCGGCCCAGCGCGGGGGGTGCCGACAGCTCGACCGGCACCCCGGCCTGCCGGGCGGCGTCGATGAGCGCGGGCAGGTCGGCCAGCTGGGGCTGCGGCGTGCGGGAGGCGGGCTGGTCGTGCCGTAGCACGCCGAGCAGCCGCCGCATCTCCGTCAGCGCCTCGCGCGCCACCTCGCTCAGCGCGCCGAACTCGGCCCGGGCCGCCTCGGGCAGGCCGGTGAGGCGGTAGGGCGCGGTCTCGGCCCGGACCGCGATCAGCGACATGTGATGGGCGATCACGTCATGCAGTTCCCGCGCGATCCGGGCGCGCTCCTCCAGTACGGCCCGCTGTGCCCGCTCGGCCTCGGTGCGCTCGGTCTGGAGGGACAGGGCGTGTTGGGAGCGCAGCCGGGAACCGAAGCTGTCCACCGCGACCGCCACCGCGGTGAAGATGATGGTGGCGCCGGCCGGGCCGTTCGGGTTCGGCACGTCTGCGGCCAGCCACAGCCACCACGGGATGAGGCTCAGCGCCCACATCCACCACAGCGCCGGTCGCTGCTGGCGGATCCCGGCCAGGCAGAACGCCCCCAGCAGGGCGAGGATCTGCCCCGCGCTCCATGGCCAGCCTCCCCGCCAATTGGCGGGTACCAGCGGGACCAGCAGCAGCGCCAGCCACCCGATCCGCCAGGCCAGCATCGGATACCGGGCCGCCAGCGGCAGCGGCGCCACCACCGGCACGGCCAGCAGCAGCTGCCCCACCGTCGCGATCCCGGCCAGGTTGACGGCGCACAGCGCGAACGTCGTCACCCCGAGCGCGGCGTAGGCGACCCGGCGCTCCTGCGGTGAATGCCATCGCCACACCGACGGCGGGTCGGGGCCGGTCAGCACCTGGACCAGCCCGCGCCACACCCGCCCGGCCGCGGCGCGTGCCGCCCCCCGGGCGCTGCTGGCGGCCAGTGGGATGCCGGGCATCGGTTTCACGATCCCCAGGGTAGGCCGCCGGGTGCTGCCTGCTCATCACGCCAGCGTTGTCATACCCAGGTATCAGTCCACCGCTGGACCGTCCCTGGCTACCTGCGTGGTACGACCGCGGATCCGGCTCCCCGGTGTGACGACCCAGCCCGGGCCCGCCGGGCAGCTTGGACGCGGTGCCTTTCCTTACGCGCCGCGCTTTGTCCCATACCTGCTCCGGGAGGCGATCATGAACGGCGAGATCACCGGTCTGAGCCGCTCGTTCGGCCGGACCATGGCGGTGGCGCAGGTGGACCTGCGGGCCGGTCCCGGGGTGTTCGGGCTGCTGGGACCCAACGGCG
>DATINY010000419.1:0-9855 GCA_035473755.1 Streptosporangiaceae bacterium | reverse complement strand
GCGGACGGCGACGGCCGCCGAATAGCCGCGGACCGGACGGCGCCGGACGGCGCGGAATTAGCCGGGGACCTCGTTTCCGTGGCCGCGAATTTATCTTTGCCTGGCAATTACTGTCGCATTACTTAGCGCCCGGAATCAGCCGTCAAAGGCCAGCCCGATGGGCCCGGTTCCTGACAGCGTGTGCACGCGGATAATCGTTTCGCATTCGGTCCCGGTGCCACGATGAGGGGGCTGCCGCGGATCATCGCGGATGAGGCGGGCGGCGGGCGCCGTTCAGTGCGGCAGCGCCTGGCGCAGGTCCTCCAGCAGATCGTCACCGGACTCGATGCCGACCGACAGGCGGACCAGGTCGCCGGGCACCTCCAGCGGCGACCCGGCCACGGACGCATGGGTCATCCGGGCTGGATGCTCGATCAGCGATTCCACCCCGCCGAGCGACTCACCCAGCGTGAAGAGCCGGGTCCGCCCGCAGACCGCCACCGCGGCCTCCTCGCCGCCCCGGACCTGGAAGGCCACCATGCCCCCGAACCCACGCATCTGCTTGGCCGCCACCTCATGGCCCGGATGGCCGGGCAGCCCCGGGTAGAGCACCTCGGTCACGGCCGGATGCGCGGACAGCATGTCCGCCACCCGTGCCGCGTTGAGGCCGTGGCGCTCCATGCGGACCGCCAGGGTCCTGATCCCGCGCAGCGTCAGCCAGGCGTCGAACGGGGCGGCCACCCCGCCGGTTGCGTTCTGCGAAAAAGCCAGGCGCTCGCCGAGTTCGGGGTCGGCCACCACCACCGCGCCGCCGACCACGTCGGAATGCCCGCCCAGGTACTTGGTGGTGGAGTGGACCACCGCGTCGGCGCCGAGCGCGAGCGGATTCTGCAGGTAGGGGGAGGCGAACGTGTTGTCCACCGCCAGCAGCGCGCCGGCCTCCCGGCATGCTTGCGCGACCGCGGCGATATCCACGACCGACAGCAGCGGGTTGGTCGGCGTCTCCACCCACACCGCCCGCGCCGGGCGCTCGGCGAGAGCCCGCCGGACGGCGCCGGCGTCCGCCAGGTGCACCGGGCGGTAGCTCACCTGCCAGCGGGACAGGACCGTGTCGAACAGGCGGTAGGTGCCGCCGTAGGCGTCGTGCGGGATGAGGACGTGGTCGCCGGGCGCGCACACGGTGCGCAGCAGGCAGTCCTCGGCCGCCATCCCGGACGCGAAGGCGAGCGCGCGGGCCCCGCCCTCCAGCGCCGCGAGGCACTCCTCCAGCGCGGTCCGGGTGGGGTTCGCGCTGCGCGAGTACTCATAGCCCCCGCGCAGCCCGCCCACCCCGTCCTGGGCGTAGGTGGAGACCTGGTAGATCGGCGGGACCACGGCGCCGGTGAGCGGATCCGGCTCCTGCCCGGCGTGGATCGCCAGCGTCTCGAAGCCGCCGGCTTCCCGCCGGTGGCCGTCCGGGTGGCCGGCCCCGGCGGTCATGCCGCGCTCCCGGCCAGGAAGGCGAGCACATCCTGGGCGGTGATCATGGCGGCCGGGCGGCCGTCCACCAGCACCACCGCCGCGCCCGCCTTCTCCAGTTCGTCCACCGCCCGGCCGATCGGCTCGCCCGAGCCCACCATCGGCAGCGGCGGCGACATGTGCTCGCCGACCGGGTCCTTGGGGCTGGCCCGCCCGGAGACGAGCGCGTCGAGCAGGTCGCGCTCCACCACCGAGCCGACCACCTCGGCCGCCATCACCGGAGGCTCGGCCTTCATCACCGGCAGCTGGGAGACGCCGTACTCGCGCAGGATCGAGATGGCGGTGGCGACCTGCTCGTCCGGATGGGTGTGCACGAACTGCGGCAGCCCGGCCTGCTTGCGCGCCAGCACGTCGGCGATCTTGGGTTCGGCGGTCTGGGTGGTCAGGAACCCGTAGTCGGCCATCCACTCGTCGTTGAAGATCTTCGACAGGTAGCCGCGGCCGCCGTCGGGCAGCAGCACCACGATGACGTCATCGGGGCCGGCGGTGGCGGCGGCCCGCAGCGCGGCGACCACGGCCATCCCGCACGAGCCGCCGACCAGCAGCGCCTCCTCGCGCGCCAGCCTGCGCGTCATCAGGAACGACTCGGCGTCGCTGACCGCTATCACCTCGTCGCACACGCCCGGGTCGTAGGTGTCCGGCCAGATGTCCTCCCCGACGCCCTCCACCAGGTAGGGCCGGCCGGTGCCGCCCGAGTACACCGAGCCCTCCGGGTCGGCGCCGATCACCTTCACGCTGCCCCCGGAGACCTCCTTCAGGTACCGGCCGGCGCCGGTGATCGTCCCGCCGGTGCCGATCCCGGCCACGAAGTGGGTGATCCTGCCGTCCGTCTGCGCCCAGATCTCCGGCCCGGTGGAGTGGTAGTGCGAGGCGGGGTTCTCCGGGTTGGCATACTGATCCGGCTTCCAGCCGCCCGGGGTCTCCCGGGCCAGCCGGGTCGACACCGAGTAATAGGAATCCGGGTGGTCCGGTGAGACCGTGCCGGGGCAGACGACCACCTCCGCCCCGTAGGCGCGCAGCACACTGATCTTGTCCTGGCCCACCTTGTCCGGGCAGACGAACACGCAGCGGTACCCCTTCTCCGCCGCCACGATGGCCAGCCCGATCCCGGTGTTGCCGGAGGTCGGCTCGATGATCGTGCCGCCGGGCTGGAGCGCGCCGGAGGCCTCAGCCGCCTCCACCATGCGCAGCGCGATGCGGTCCTTCACCGACCCGCCGGGATTGAAGTACTCCACCTTGGCCAGCACGGCCGGGGCGCTGGCGCCCTGGCCCAGCGCCTGGGTCACCGCGCGCAGCCTGAGCAGCGGGGTGTTGCCGACCAGTTCGATCAGCGATTCATGGACCTGCATCAGCCACCCCTCCCGGGCCGGCCCGGATCACCCAGCCGCGCCGTTGCCGCCGGTCAGGCGCCGGCTCGCCCACCGACGCTATCCCACTCCGCGCCCTCCCGCCGCGCCCCGCGCGGCGGCGCCCCGCCCGTCGGCGCCCTGGGACACCAGGATGGGCTGGCATAGGCTGCTTACACCGGCAGCCACGACCAAACCAGGGAGCGTGCCATGACCGAGGCCGTCATCGTCGCCACCGCCCGCTCACCGATCGGCCGGGCGTTCAAGGGTTCCCTCACCACCGTCCGGCCCGACGACCTGACCTGCCAGATGATAACCGCCGCCCTGGCCAAGGTGCCCCAGCTCGACCCGGCCGACGTCGGCGACCTCATCCTGGGCTGCGGCCTCCCCGGTGGCGAGCAGGGCTTCAACATGGCGCGGGTGGTCGCGATCATGCTCGGGTTCGACCACCTGCCCGGCACGACGGTGACCCGGTACTGCTCATCGTCACTGCAAACCACCCGGATGGCCTTCCACGCCATCAAGGCCGGCGAGGGCGATGTGTTCATCTCGGCCGGCGTCGAGTGCGTGAGCCGGTTCGGCAAGGGCAGCAGCGACAGCTGGCCCGACACCAAGAACCCGGTGTTCGCCGGCGCCGAGGCCCGGACCGAGGACCGGTCCGGTGCGGGCACCCCGGTCTGGCGGGACCCGCGCAAGGACGACGCCGTCCCCGACATCTACATCGCGATGGGGCAGACCGCCGAGAACGTCGCCCAGATACGCGAGATCAGCCGGGCCGACCAGGACGAGTTCGGCGTTCGGTCGCAGAACCTGGCCGAGAAGGCGCTCGCCAATGGGTTCTGGCAGCGCGACATCACACCGGCCACGATGCCGGACGGCACCGTGGTGGCCGCGGACGACGGCCCGCGGCCGGGCACCACCCTGGAGAAGGTGGCGACGCTGCAGCCGGTGTTCCGCCCGGACGGGACGGTCACGGCGGGCAACTGCTGCCCGCTCAACGACGGCGCCGCGGCCGTAGTGATCATGAGCGACCGCAAGGCGGCCGAGCTCGGGATAACGCCACTGGCCAGAATCGTCGCCACCGGGTTGTCGGCGCTCTCGCCCGAGATCATGGGGCTGGGCCCGGTCGGGGCCTCCCTGCAGGCACTGGACCGGGCCGGGATGACCATCGATGACATCGACCTGGTCGAGATCAACGAGGCGTTCGCGGCGCAGGTCATCCCCTCCTACCGTGAGCTGGGCATCAATATCGACAAGCTGAACGTCAACGGCGGGGCGATCGCGGTCGGCCACCCGTTCGGCATGACCGGGGCCCGGATCACCAGCACCCTGCTGAACGGCCTGCAGTTCCACGACAAGACGTTCGGCCTGGAAACGATGTGCGTGGGCGGCGGCCAGGGGATGGCGATGATCATCGAGCGGCTGTCCTGACCCGGCCGCATCAGCCGATCGGGCCAGCTCGGAGCACGGTGGACGGCAGTCAACACTTGTATTACGGAAAGCTAACGTCAGGGGGTTGTCAGGGGCGTGCGGGTGGTGCAGTCTCGACAGCAGGAGTCGGTCGGCCCTGGAGGTGCCCGTGACACTGAACCACTCCCTGGAGACGCACAAAAGGCTGATCGCGCGCATCCCGTCCGTAACCGGACGTGACCTGGTTGAGTGGTTCAGAAGCCTGGAATCGGGACCCGCATTCCTCAGATGTGAGGAACGCGCCCACTGGCTGTCCGACGAGCACGGGCTGTCCCACGGCTATGCGAGCGCCATCGTGCACGAGTACGAGCGGCAGCGGCGCATCCGGCTCAATTACGCCTGACGATGGATCTCGACCTGGCGCGTGAGTTTCTGCATGCCCATCACCGGGCCGTTCTCGCGACGTCCAGGTCGGATGGGCGGCCGCAGCTTTCCCCCGTGCTCTGCGCAGTCGACGACAAGGGGCGGGTGCTGATCAGCACCCGCGAAGCCGCGGCCAAGACGAGGAACCTCCGGCGCGATCCCCGGGCATCGCTCTGTGTCATCAACGACGGCTTCTTCGGTGAGTGGATCCAGGTGGAGGGCGAGGCGGAAATCATTCACCTGCCTGATGCGATGGAACTTCTCGTTGACTACTACCGCCGGATCGCCGGGGAGCACTCCGACTGGGACGACTACCGGACGGCGATGGAGCGCGAGCGCCGGGTCGTCCTCCGGGTCAGCCTCACCCGGGCCGGGCCTGACGTCAGCGGCTGACTGCCGGCCGGGCGCACTACCGGATTCGCGGCCCGGGCGGCCGCCCGGGAAATGGATCACACGCCCGGGATGAGGCCGGCGGCGGGCTCCGGCACCGGGCCCGCGGGGACGGCCGCGCCGGGAACGCGTGGCGGCCCGCGCCCGCCGTCCGGCGGAAACGCCGGGGTATCCCGGCGGAAACGTCACGGCACGCTGGGGGAAACGCGCGTTACCTGCCGGGCGGAAACGCCAGGGCCTCCCGGGGCGGAAACGCGCGGCATCCCGGCCGCAAATGTGCGGCATCCCGGCGGGAAACGCGTCGCATGGCGGGGTAAATGCGGCAGATTATCACCCGCCAGATGGTAACGCCGCAGGTCAGTGGCCCTATAGACGGAAAGCGCCGCTGGCCGGCCGCACCCGCCGCTGAACGCACGCCAGGCGGCGGCCGGGGGTGCGTGTCCGGATTGCCCCTTCTTTCCGGCGGACGAGACCGTAGGAGGCGGAGCCGGACGGGCCGCACCGCGGCCCATCTGGCGGGGCCGGACGGGCTGGCCGGGCAGTCCATTTCCAAATCACAAATTCTGAGATCGCAAATACCTGCTCGCAGCATCGGAAACGACGATTATCCATTCACTTACGGGCCAGTTACCCGAACGAGATCAGCCGTTGCCGCTGAATGGCCGGTATATTCGTTCTCCGCCTCAGCCATGGCCGCCGCGCCCAGCTGGGAGCACAGCTCAAATCAACAGCAACCGATTGCGCTGCATCTCCGCAGGTCAGAAGACTGGAGACACGAGTGCCCCCGGTCGGGGTCGAACCGACACTGGGGACCCTTTTAGGGGGCCGGCCTCTTCCTTTGGGCTACGGGGGCGGGATAAGGATACCTCGGCTGCGCCAGATTATTCGAGGCCGGCCTATGGGGTGGAGAAAGATCCCCTGAGGTGCATATATTCAATTCTTCGATCATAGGCGGATACGGAGAGTTACGATTTTACCCCGTCTTGCCCGAATCTTGTACGGAGAGTAGTTTACCTCGGGTTGACTGTGCCGCGCGCCGCCTGGCCCGGCGCCGCCGGGACGTCAGGCCAGGGCCGCCTCGACCGCCGCCCGCCGGAAGACATCGTCGAGCATGGCCGGTGTCACCCGGCCCGTGAACGTGTTCTGCTGGCTGGGGTGATAGCAGCCGATGAGCAGGATCTGGCCTCCGCCGGGGCCTCCGCCGGCCGCTTCCAGCCGCACCTCTACGCCGTGACCGAAGGAGGGGCGGGGCCGCGGCAGCGCGAAGCCGGCCGAACGCAGCACCGGCCACATCGCCTGCCAGGCAAAGCCGCCCAGGCACACGACGACCCGGACCGACCCGGCCACCCGGGCGAACTCCGCCTCGAGCCAGGGGGCGCAGGTGTCACGTTCAGTCACGGTCGGCTTGTTCGCGGGGGGTGCGCACCGCACCGCGGCGACCATTCTCGCCCCGATCAGCCGCTGGCCGTCGCCGGCCACCACCGATGTCGGCTGGGCGGCAAGACCGCACCGGTACAGCGACGCGAACAGGACATCGCCGCTGCGATCACCCGTGAAGACCCGGCCGGTGCGGTTGCCGCCGTGGGCGGCGGGCGCGAGGCCCGCGATCAGCACCGCTGGCCGCTCGTCGCCCCAGCCGGGGATGGGACGGCCCCAGTACCGTTCGCCGCGCGATGACGGCCGTTTGACGGCGGCCACCCGCTCCCGCCATTCGACCAGCCGCGGGCAGGCCCGGCAGACGGACTGCCGGGCCACCAGCTCGGTCAGGGTGCCGGCCCCGCCGGCGAGAGCACGTACCTCCGCCGCGTCGCGGGCGACCGGGGTCGCGGCGGTCGCGGGATCGTCGGGCCAGCCGGTCCCCGGAGGCACCGGCCCATCGCCGGCCACGTCCTCGGGCCCGGTACCGGCCGGCCCTGCCGCCGGCCCGCGTCCCGGCACCGGCTCCCGGCCCGTCACCCGGGGCCGCCCGCCGCCAGCGACCAGGCGATGCCGTCGAGGATGTCGTGCTCGCTGGCGAGCACCTCAGCGAACCCGAACCGGGTCATGATCGCCTCCAGCACCAGCGCGCCGCCGCCGATCACGTCCACCCGGCCCGGGTGCATCACGCCGAGCCGCGCCCGTTCGGCCTGCGGCATGACCAGCAGGCGGGCCGTCTGCTCATGTACCTGGCCGGCCCCGATCCGGGCGTGATGGATCCGGCCGGCGTCGTAGGCGTCCAGCCCGAGCGCGAGCGCGGCCACCGTGGTCACCGACCCGGCCAGGCCGACCAGGGTCCGGGCGTCAGCGACCGCGATCTTGGCCGCCACCACGTCGAGCGCGGCGCCGATGTCGGCCCGCGCGGCCGCGACCTCGGCCGGCGTCGGCGGATCACCGCGCAGGTGGCGCTCGGTCATCCGGACGCAGCCGATGTCCACCGAGACGGCCCCGGCCACCACGGGCGGGTCCCCCAGCACGAACTCGGTGGAGCCGCCGCCAATGTCGGCGACCAGGTACGGCGGGGCCACCGGTTCGGCCGCCGCATCCTCGCCGCCCGCGCCCGGGCGGGCCGCTGCGGCGAGTTCGGTGGTCGCGCCGGTGAACGACAGCAGGGCCTCCTCGTCTCCGCTCAGGACCTCCGGGCCGACCCCGAGCACCCCGCGGACCCCGGCCACGAAGTCGGCCGCGTTCGCGGCGTCCCGGGTGGCGCTGGTCGCCACCATCCGCACCGCCGTCGCGCCGGTGGCCGCCACGATCGCCGCATAGGACCGCAGCGCCCCCATGGTCCGTGCCAGCGCCGCCGGGGCGAGCCGCCCGGTGGCGTCCACCCCCTGCCCGAGCCGGACGATCTCCATCCGGCGGTCCACGTCGGTGAGCGTGCCGGCCGCCGGGTCCACGTCGGCCACGAGCAGCCGCAGCGAGTTCGTGCCGCAGTCGATCGCCGCCACCCTCATCTCCTGGCCTCCCTCGCCGTGCGCCGTGCCGGAGGCGCAGGTTAGTGCATCTGCCTGTAATTCCATACGGTATTAAGGCTCCTCGCCGGGGTGGCGAGCGACTCCCGGGCCAGCCAGGGTGGGGCTGGCGCGGGCGGGCCGGTGCCGGCGCCTGCGGCAGTGCCCGCGCTCACCGGGCCGCGGAACTGACACACGGGCCCGCGTCCCACCAGGCGCCGGCCGCCTCCGCCCCCTGCCTGCCCAGCGGGTTGGCCCCCGGCACGGCAAGCTCGTGCGCGACCAGCGCGTGCAGGCACTTCACCCGGTCGGGCATCCCGCCCGCGCTCTGGGTGCCGGGTGGGAGCGGATCGACCCCGGCGGCGCGGGCCGCCTCATCACGCCTGGCCAGGTAGTCGCGGTGCGCGGCCAGGTAGGCCCGGCGCAGCGCGGGATCATCCGCCAGCCGCTCCTGCATCAGCCGCATGGTGCCCGCCGCCTCCAGCCGGCTGATCGCGGCCACCGCGCGCGGGCAGGTCAGGTAGTACAGCGTCGGGAACGGGGTGCCGTCCGGCAGCCGGGGCGCGGTCTCGACCACGTCTGGCAGCCCGCACGGGCAGCGGTGCGCCACCCGGCGGAGGGCCCGGGGCGGGCGGCCCAGCTGCCGCTCGACCACCGCCTCGTCGGTCACCGCCGTGACCCGCCCGCGGCCGGCCTGCCTGTCCCGCTGCCGTCCGCCTGCTGCACCGAGTGCCACAGCCGGTCGTACCAGGGCGTGCCCGCGGCCCGGGCCGCCGCCGCGGAGCCGGACCCCGGCCCGCCAATGATCACATAGCAGGTCTGGCCGGTCAGGCAGAAATGCAGCCTGTCCCGGGCCAGCTGCTCGACGTAGGCGGGGTCGTTGAGCCGCTGCTGCTGCTGCTGCAGCGTCCGCAGCTGCGCCAGCGTCATCTGCCGCTCCGCCACCAGCTGGTCGATCTGGCGCCGCTGGGCGATGTACTCCCGCACCGGGTAGGCCAGGCTCAGCGCGACCGCGCAGATGACCACCGCTAGCACCGCGGCCCGGCTGGTGAACCGGGCCCGGTCCGCTGGCTGCGGCCGTCTGCGCTCGGCCATCACTGCCCCGATGGCGTCCGGGGGAAGGCGGCCGCACCCGCGTATGCGGCGGCGTCATCGAGCAGTTCCTCGATCCGCAGCAGCTGGTTGTACTTGGCGACGCGCTCCGACCGGGCCGGGGCCCCGGTCTTGATCTGCCCGCTGTTGGTCGCCACCGCGAAGTCAGCGATCGTGGTGTCCTCTGTTTCGCCTGACCGGTGACTGATCATGCAGGCATAACGGCTGCGCTGCGCCAGCGTGACCGCGTCCAGCGTCTCGGTGATCGTGCCGATCTGGTTCAGCTTGACCAGCAGCGCGTTGGCCACGTCCTCGGCGATGCCGCGGCGCAGCCGCTCGGGATTGGTGACGAAGATGTCGTCGCCGACGATCTGGACGCGGTCACCGAGCGCCGCGGTCAGAGCCCGCCAGCCCGCCCAGTCCTCCTCGGCCAGCGGGTCCTCCAGCGAGACGATCGGGTAAGCGTCCAGCCATTCCGCGTAGGTGCCGGTCATCTCGCCGGCGGTGCGGGCCTGGCCCTCGAACGTGTAGGACCCGTCCTTGCAGAACTCGGTGGCCGCGGCGTCGATGGCCAGCGCGATATCGGCCCCGGGGGTGAACCCGGCCTTGCCGATCGCCTCGACGATCAGGTCGAGCGCGGCCCGGTTGTGCGCGAGATCGGGGGCGAACCCGCCCTCGTCCCCCACCCCGGTGGACAGCCCGTGCTGCTTGATCACGGATTTCAGCGCGTGGTAGGTCTCTGCGCCCCAGCGCACCGCATCCCCGAAGGT
>DATINY010000418.1:0-11965 GCA_035473755.1 Streptosporangiaceae bacterium | reverse complement strand
GCGTGTTCGGCGACCAAGTGTCGATATGGGGCGCCCCGGGTCCGGCATCGCGGATAGCGCCGTGGAGGCACAGGCGCAGGCGATGATGAGCCAGCCGCAGCGCGTCAGCTGCCCGCGACGGGAGCGCGCCGCGCGATGCCGCGGGCTGCCGCCCCACGAGTTCTGGGCACTCTCAGTCCCACCTGCTACAGCCCCGGGCTCCGCGCGAGGGCTGCCACCGGCCTAGGAAATGCCGCAGGCCACCACGTCTGCCCATACCCGGACCGGACTCTTGGGGGCAAGCCCGGCCCCGGGGTCATACATCGGGCGGATGGCCGCGCACCCTCCCTGCCCGGCCAAACGGGCCTTACCGGGCGGTTTTGGGTCTGGACGACTGGTCGTCGGGCGCGGTGACACTGGTGGCGGTTTGCCTGGCCGGTGGTGGCATCAGGTCCGGCCGGTCAGCGTCACTTACAGGGCTGCCGTCGGTGCCGCCCAGAAGGGCCAGGACTTCGCCGACGGTGCGCTCATGCCGGGTGGGTTCTGGCAGCGGCAGGTGCGCCTGGATCTGGTAGCGATTGCGGCGGCCGTCTTTCTGCTTGACCACGTAGCCGGCCTTGGCCAGGTCGGTGACGATGCCGTAGGCGCGGCGTTCGGTGATGTCCAGGCTGACTGCGATGTCGCGCAGGCGCACCCCCGGGTCGTGTGCGATGCAGAGCAGCACCCGGGCGTGGTTGGTCAGGAAGGTCCAGTGTTCCACCACCAGCAGGCTACCAAATTCTGGAAATATATTGCTAGTTTTCAGATGTAGGCGTAGCGTGCAAAACAGGCACCGGACCTCAGCCGCCGAGGCGGCCAGCTACCCGGGGCTACCGGAGGAGCGCGTGCCCCGGTCCGGCATCATCCGGACCGTGCTCATCACGCTCGCAGTGCCGCGCACCCGGCTGAGGCCGCCGGTGCCCACCCGAGCCCGCGACAGCGGTAATGGCAGGCAGGGAGGCATGTCGGGCGTAGCTATCGTCCGGCCAGACGTGACAGATACCCGGCTGGCCGAGGCCAGGGAGTGCTTCCTGACAGGTGAGCCCATAGGACCTGCCCGGGTGCGTAACACGATCCTGTCGTCGTGGCGGCGCTCCCTGGAGTGGAATGTCGCCGCTGGCCACATCGACCTGCCTCACGTCGGCGATCCCGACTTGGACACCCCGCTGACCCGCAACGCCCTGCCGGTGCTGAGGAACCTGCGCGACAATCTCCAGGGCCAGCCGGTCAGCGTGATGTTGACCGATGCGCGCGGCGTGCTGCTTTACCGGCTGACGGCCGATCGCGATTTCGAGCGGCACCTTGACGGCGTTCAGCTGCTGCCGGGTTTCAGCTACGCCGAGGAGTTCGCCGGGACTAATGGCATCGGCACGGCGCTGGAAAGCGGCCAAGCGGCGCACGTGTTCGGTCACGAGCATTACGCCGAGCACCTGGAGGATCTCGCCTGCGCCGCAGAGCCGGTCCGCCACCCGATCTCCGGCAAGATCATCGGCGTGGTGGACCTGACCTGCTGGCACAGGGACGCCAGTACGCTACTGATCGCACTCGCCCAGAGCACCGTCGGCCAGATCACGCAGGCGCTGTTCAACGACAGCGGCGCGGGGGAGGCTCAGCTGCTGCAGGAGTACCTGCGGGCCTGCCGGCACACTGGCGGGATCATCTTTGCGATCAACAACGACATGGTGATGATGAACCGTCACGCCCGGGACGTGCTCGACCCCGGCGACCAGGCCGCGATGCTCGCGCATGCAGCCGACGCGCTAGCCACCGGCCATCTTGGTCCCGTCGATGTCGAGCTGCCCTCCGGGGCCAGGGCGCGGATGTACTGCCGGCCCGTTCGCGGGAACGGCCAGCGGCGGCTGGCCGTCGGCGTCGCACAGGTGAAGCTGATCGAACTGGACAGCAAGCAGGCCCTGCAGGCAGGGCCGCAGCCGCGCAGGTTCCTGCCCGGCCTGGCCGGCTCCGGTCGGCGGTGGCTGCGTAGGTGCGATCAGGTGGATGCGGCCTACCGCGGGGGCGAATGGCTCGCGTTGGAGGGCGAGCCGGGAGCCGGCAAGCTGGCGCTGTTGCGGGCTGTGCACCGGCACCGCAACCCAGCTGGCGCCTTGCATGTGCTGGACGCCGCCGAAGCTACTGATCACCACTGGATGGTGCGGGCGCTGGGCGAACTGCTTGAGGGCCAGGGGAGCCTGATCATCCGCCACGTCGACCGCCTCAGCGCCCTGCAGCTGCGCACCCTGTGGATCGCGCTGGAACAGGCACTGGCCGCAGGCAGGCAGAAAGTACTCTGGGGCGCCGTCACGCTCAGCCAAAGTCCTGTCAAGGCGGACCTGGCCACGCTGCTGCAGTTCTTCCCGGTCACCGTCGAGCTTCCGCCGCTGCGCCACCACATCGAAGACCTGCATCAGCTGGTGCCGTTCTTCCTGGCCAAACTGAACCATGACGACCAGCTCGTCTGCTCGCCCGAGGCGATGCAGCTTCTGCTGCGGTCCAGCTGGCCGGGCAACACCGGGCAGCTCTGGCAGGTGCTCAGCCGGGTCGTGCACCACAAGCGTAGCGGCACCATCTATCCAGCTGACCTGCCGTCAGAGTGCTGGAGCGTTAGCCGCCGCCTGCTCAGCCCGCTGGAGTCGATGGAACGCGACGCTATCGTGCAGGCCCTGCTGGACCTCCACGGCAACAAGGTCAAAACAGCCGAAACCCTGGGAATGTCGCGGGCGACGATCTACCGCAAGATCCACGAGTACGGGATCGTCACCCCGGCCAGCTGACCAGCCGGGCAACGCGATTCGTCTACCTCCGCGCCTAGGGCCTCCCGGCTTGTTCCACCTCCGCGGTGACCTCGGATCCGTTGATCTCTGGTGCCTGTACCGGCGGCATCGCGATCGTCTCCACCGGCGGCATGGCCTCAGGCCTGGCAGCAGGCGGGTGGCCCTCGATGGCGGCCTCGGCCTCGGCTGCCCCGTCGTCGCCGAAGTCGGCGAGCGAGGGTGCGACCTCGGCCGCCGGCCCGGCGGGCGTCATCTTCTCGAAGAACCGCAGCAGCTCGACCGGGACCGGCATAATCAGAGTGCTGTTGCGCTCGGAGGCGACCTCCACCACCGTCTGCAGCAGCCGCAGCTGCAGCGCGGCCGGGTCGCGGGACATCACGTTGGCCGCCGCGGCCAGCCGCTTGGACGCCTGGTACTCACCGTCGGCGGTGATGATCCGGGCCCGCCGCTCACGTTCGGCTTCGGCCTGGCGCGACATGGACCGCTTCATGCTCTCGGGCAGCGAGACGTCCTTGATCTCCACCCGCTCGACCCGGATCCCCCACGGCCCCTCGGTCGGCTCGTCGATGACCCGGCGCAGCTCCCGGTTGACCTCGTCCCGCTCGGCCAGCAGCTGGTCCATCTCGGACTGGCCGATGATCTGGCGGAGCGAGGTCTGCGCCTGCTGGGAGACCGCGAACATGTAGTTCTGCACGTTCACGACCGCCTTGATCGGGTCCACCACCCGGAAGTAGACCACCGCGTCCACCCGGACGGTCACGTTGTCCTTGGTGATGCCCTCCTGAGCCGGGACGGCCATGGCGATGATCTGCATGTTGACCTTCTGCATGCGGTCGCCGACCGGCCTGATCACCGTCAGGCCCGCACCGCGCGGCGGCGACTGGATCTTGCCGAACCGGAACACGATGCCCTGCTCGAACTGCTGCACAACCTTCAGCGAGCGGCCAGCTACCACGGCCCCGCCGATAACAAGAATGATGAGGATGACCAGGAGGATTCCTAGGACCTCCATTGGGAACACCTCTTCTCCGACGAAAAAGTCCCGCACTCCCTCCCCCAGCCTAGTGACAATTCGCCTGTACACAATCCGCGCCGGCCGCGGCCGGGCGGCGGGCCCGCCCTGGCCGATCCGCTGGAGACCGATCCACCTGGCTGATCCGCTTCACAGGCGGATATAGCCTCCTAATGGTGAGGTCTCGGGACACCGACTGGGAGGGCGTGCGGCTGCACGTCGTCACCGGCAAGGGGGGAACGGGCAAGACCACCGTTGCCGCGGCGCTCGCGCTCGCGCTGGCCGCCGAGGGCGGCAAGGTGCTGCTCATGGAGGTGGAGGGGCGGCAGGGCATCGCCCAGCTCTTCGACTGCCCCCCGCTGCCGCGCGAGGAGCGCAAGGTCGCCGTGGCGCCGGGTATGCCCGGGCGCGCGGGTGGCGACGTGTACGCGCTCGCCGCCGATCCCGAATCGGCGCTGGTGGAGTACCTCGAGACGTTTTACAACCTCCCGCACGCGGGGCGCGCGCTCAACCGTCTCGGCGTCATCGACTTCGTGACCACGATCGCCCCCGGGCTGCGCGACATCCTGCTGACCGGCAAGGCCGCCGAGGCCACCCGGCGGCGGGTGGCGGGGCGGCCCGTCTACCAGGCGGTGGTCATGGACGCGCCGCCGACCGGCCGGATCGCCCGCTTCCTCAACATCGCCACCGAGGTGGGTGCGCTGGCCAAGGTGGGCCCCATCCGCGGCCACGCCGACACCGTGCAGGGCGTCATCCGCTCCCCGCAGACGGCCGTCCACTTCGTCACCGTGCTGGAGGAGATGCCGGTGCAGGAGACCCTGGACGGCGTCGCGGAGCTGCGCGGTCTGGCCCCGGGCGGGCTGCAGCTCGGGGGCATCATGATCAACATGGTGCGCCCGGTCGAGCTCGCCGATGACCAGCTGGCCGCCGCCGCGGCCGGGCGGCTGGACGTGCATGACCTCGCGCTGGGGCTGAAAGCGGCCGGGATCGAGGACAGCAGCGGGTCGGCCGGGAACCTCGGCCTGGCGGGCAGCCTGGCCGTCGAGCTCACCGAACACGCCAGGGAAGCGATCGCCCAGCGCGGGCAGCGTGAGGTGCTGGCCGACGTGGGCCAGCCGTGCTACGAGCTGCCGCTGATCACCGACGGGATGGACCTGGCTGGGCTGTACCGGCTGGCCGGCGCCCTGCGTGAGCAGGGAGCGGCATAAGCCATGCCGCCGCAGGACAGCGCCTCAGGCACGCTCGGGGAAGTGGAGCTGCGCCCGAACCGGCTCGAGGTCGACCGGCTGCTCGACGACCCGCGCACCCGCATCATCGTCTGCTGCGGCTCCGGCGGGGTGGGCAAGACGACCACGGCCGCCGCGCTCGGGCTCCGGGCCGCGGAGCGCGGCAGGCATGTGGTGGTGCTGACCGTCGATCCGGCGCGACGGCTGGCCCAGTCGATGGGCCTGACCTCGCTGGACAACACCCCACGGCCGGTGCCGCTGCCGGACGGGCACGGGGAGGGCGGCGGCAGCCTGCACGCCATGATGCTCGACATGAAGCGGACCTTCGACGAGATCGTCGAGACCCATTCCGATCCCGACCGCGCGGCGCAGATCCTCGCCAACCCGTTCTACCAGTCGCTGTCGTCGAGTTTCGCGGGCACCCAGGAGTACATGGCGATGGAGAAGCTCGGCCAGCTCCGGCGGGCCGACGAGTGGGATCTGATCGTGGTGGACACCCCGCCCAGCCGGTCGGCGCTCGACTTCCTCGACGCGCCGCAGCGGCTCAGCCGGTTCCTGGACGGCCGCCTGATCCGGCTGCTCACGGCGCCGACCCGGGTATCCAGCCGCGCGTACCTGAAGGTGGTCAACGCCTGGGTCGGCATGGCCACCGGGGCGGTCACCAAGGTGCTCGGCACCCAGCTGCTGCGGGACGTGCAGACGTTCGTGGCCGCGCTCGACACGATGTTCGGCGGGTTCCGTGAGCGGGCCGAGGACACCTACCGGCTGCTCCAGACGCCCGGCACCGCGTTCCTGGTCATCGCCACCCCGGAGCCGGACGCGCTGCGGGAGGCGTCCTACTTCGTGGAGCGGCTGTCACAGGACCGGATGCCGCTGGCGGGCCTGATCCTCAACCGCGTCCACCCCTCGCCGGCGGCACGCCTGTCCGCCGCCCGCAGCCTGGCCGCGGCCGAGGCGCTGCAAGCCGCCGGCAACGGTTCACCCCGGTCCATGCCGAACGATGCTGCCGCGGACACTGCCGAGGCACCGCGGCACCCGCTCGCGGTGACAGCCCTGCGGCTGCATGCGGAGCGGATGCAGCTCGCCGCCGCCGAGCGCAGGCTCGCGCAGCGTTTCACCGCGGCTCATCCGGGGGTGCCGGTCGCCCGTGTCCCGGCCCAGCCGGAGGACGTCCACGACCTGGCCGGGCTGCGGAAGATCGGCGAGAGTTTCGCCGCCGGCTAGCCCGGCGGGCAGCTGGCGCCCACACCCCATGAGGCTCATCGGCGGGGTCGCCGCGCGGGAAAGGCGGTGAACTGCGGGCAGGTCAGCTGGCGACCAGCTCGTCTTCCGCCTGGCGCTCGTACTGGTTGCGGGCCTGCTCAAGCAGATCCCGCCAGGAGGTGACGTCGGGGCGGCGGCGCAGCAGGGCGCGCCGCTCCCGCTCGGTCATGCCGCCCCAGACGCCGAACTCGATGCGGTTGTCCAGGGCATCGGCCAGGCACTCGGTCCGCACGACACAGCCACGGCAGATCAACTTGGCCCTGTTCTGTGCCGCACCCTGGACGAACAGCTCGTCTGGGTCAGACTCCTTGCACGCGGCACGACTGGTCCAGTCAGCGATCCACATGTGGTCCAACTCCTCCTGATCGTCACGCCCTCGCGGGGTCGTCACGCCCGGACGGCGCTACTCACGGTTCGGGGCGAGCGACAGTCTGTCGTCCGCCCCGGGGAAGTCGTTGCGAAAAAGTAACTTACGGAAGTCTGGGCCCGTGCGCTAGACCCCGTTGGGCCCATTTAGCAGATAGTCCGCATGGGCCATACCGTTAGTGGACGGTTAGTCACCGCCCGGTCCGGGCCGTGACCGGTGATGGCCGGGCGTACCCTTGATCCGTGCCGAAACCACGTTTCGCCAGCAAGGCCGCTGCTGTCGCACAGATAGCCGGGCTGGCTGTGGCTGCCGGTGCGCTGGTGGCCGCCGTCGCCATCCCCGCCGTGGGCTTCGCCGGGATGGTCACCCGTGACACCGCGAAGAACTTCAACACCATGGCCACGCCGGAGCTCGGCCAGATCCCGGTCCGCTCGGAGCTCCTGGACCGGCATGGGAAGGTGCTCGCCTACTACTACGGCCGTGGCATCGACCGGGTGCCGGTCAGCTACGCGCAGATCTCCCCGGCGATGCGGCAGGCGATCGTGGCGATCGAGGACTCCCGCTTCTACCAGCACGGGGCGATCGACTTCAAGGGCACGGTCCGGGCGATCATCAACAACCTCCAGCACAACCCGGTCCAGGGCGGGTCCACGCTCGCCCAGCAGTACGTGAAGAACGTGCTGTACCTGTCCTCGCCCAACCCGCAGGCGGCGTTCGCGGGTGCGACGAGCGAGACCATCGGGCGCAAGATCCGCGAGCTGCGGATGGCGGCGCGGGTCGAGCACCAGATGAGCAAGAACGCGATCCTCGCCGCGTACCTGAACGTGGCCTACTTCGGCAGCTCGGCGTACGGCGTCGAGGTCGCGGCGGAGCGCTACTTCAACACCGACGCGTCGAAGCTCACGCTGCCGCAGTCGGCGCTAATGGCCGGGCTGGTGGAAAACCCGACGGCGTATGACCCGATCAACAACCCGAAGACGGCGCTCGACCGGCGCAACCAGGTGCTCCAGCGGATGGTCCAGGTCGGCGACATCACCCAGTCGGCGGCCGACGCGGCGGGCAGGCAGCCGCTCGGGCTGAACCCCACGGTGCTGCAGAAGGGCTGCACCAGCACCTCCGCCCGGTATGCGGGGTTCTTCTGCGACTACGTGCTGGCGTCGATGAAGGTGGACCCGGAGTTCAAGCAGGCGTGGCAGCGGCTGAACGGGATCGGCGGGCTGAAGATCTACACCACGCTCGACCCCGCGACCCAGCGCGCGGCCCGGAACGCGGTCAACTACATGCTGCCACCGCCGCCCTCGTCGGTTAACCCGGGCAAGAACGCGGCGACCGAAGTGATCATCCAGCCGGGTACCGGCCGGGTGCGCGCGATCGGCATCGACCGCCCCTACGGCTACGGCAAGCACGCCACCGTCGTCAACTACGCGGTCGGCCCGCAGTACAACGGCGGCGAGGGCGTGCAGATCGGCTCCACCGGCAAGGTCTACGTCATGGTGACCGCGCTGGAGCAGGGGATCCCGTTCGGCTACAGCAAGAACGTGGGCGCTGCCGCCTCCGTCGGCGGTTACACCAACTGCAAGGGCCAGTCCCTCCCTCCGTGGCAGCTGCACAACGACGAGAGCGAGCCGGGCGGTCACTACACCCTCTACACCGGGACGACCTTCTCGATCAACGTGTTCTTCGCCTACCTGGAGCAGCAGGTCGGCCTGTGCAACGTGGTCAAGACCGCGGCCAAGATGGGCCTGACCTGGCCCGACGGGAAGTCGCTGCTGAAGGCCGACCCCAAGGAGGGCCACGGGCAAAGCGCGGACAACCTCCCGTCGTTCACGCTCGGCGCGGCCAACGTCGCCCCGATCGACGTCGCGGCCTCCGACGCCGTGCTGCCCGCCCGCGGCATCTACTGCCACCCGATCGTGGTGACCAAGATCGTGACCACCAACGGCGCCAAGCTGCCGGTGGAGTCGCCCCAGTGCCACCGGGTGCTGTCGACCGAGGTCGCCGACGCCGCCAACTACATCCTGCAGGGTGACCTCACCGGCGAAGGGACGGCGCCGGGCGACGCCATCGGCCGCCCGGCGGCGGCCAAGACCGGGACGGCGGACCAGTACGTTTCCGCCTTCTTCGTTGGGTACACGCCACACCTGCTGGGCGCGGTCTGGGTCGGCAATCCGGCCGACCCCTACACCTTCCCGATGAGTGGTTACCCCGGGTCCTGCTACCGGATCGAGTGCGGCAACGTCATGTACGGCTCGATGGCCCCGGGGCAGACCTGGCAGATGACGTTCCTGCACGCCCCGCTCGGCCCGCCGGTCAGTTTCGTTCCCGTGTCCCCGTCCAGTGCGTTCTACTCGATGGGCACCGGCATCGCCCCCACCAGCATCGCCAAGCCCAAACCCAAGCCCAAGCCCAACGGGGGCGGCGGCGGTAATGCGAACGGCAACGGGAACGGCGGGGGCGGGTAACTGGCCCAGGCCAGAAGCCGCAGCGAACTGATCGCCCGCGCCTATGCGTCCTGGGTCCTCGCCACCGGTACCTGGCCGCCATGGGCCGGCAGGGATGAGATGACCCTGGTGGGGTGACCAGGGCGGCTCTGCGGCCGGCCCGGCGATCCCCCTAGCCCGCCAGCTGGCGGCGGACCTCGGCGGCGGCCCGCGCGCCGTCCGCCCGGCCCGCGACCCGGGGCGTCAGCGCCTTCATCACCTGCCCCATCGCCGCCATGCCGCTCGCACCGGTCTCCGCGATGACGTCGGCCGCCATAGCGGCCAGTTCCTCATCGCTCAGCTGGGCGGGCAGGTAGGCGTCAAGGACGGCCCCCTCGGCCCGTTCCGCGGCCGCCTGCTCCTCACGGCCGGCCGCGGCGAACGCCTCCGCGGCCTCGCGGCGGCGCTTCGCCTCCCGGGTAAGCACGCCGACGACCTCCTGATCGCTGAGTTCCCGCGCGGAGGAACCCGCCACCTCCTCCCGTGAGAGCGACGTGAGCGCCATCCGCAGGGTGCGAGTGCGGACTTCGTCGCGTGCCTTCATTGCCGCGGTCAGGTCGTCCCGGAGCTGGTCCTTCAAAGCAGCCATGGACCCATCCTGGCCGGCCAGGGCGGCCCGCGCCCCGGGCGGCGGGCACCGCGGCCGGCGGCCCTCGGCGTGGCGGGCGCGCCACCGCCGGCATGGCACCATATGTAGATGCAAGCTGCCCTGCGTGCCCTCGCCGTCACGGCCGCCGCCGGCGCGGGCGCCGCTGCCTACGCCGGCGTCGTCGAACGGAACTGGTTCACCCTGCGGCGTTACGAGGTCCCGGTCCTCGCTCCCCGCGCCGCCCCGCTCCGGATCCTGCACCTCTCCGACGTGCACCTGACACCGGGACGGCACCGGCTCATGTCGTGGATCAGGTCCCTGGACACCTTCGACCCCGACCTGGTCGTGAACACAGGTGACTCCATCGCGCACAAGCGGGCCGTCCAGCCGTTCCTGGCCGCCCTCGGGCCGCTGCTCGAACGCCCAGGTGTCTTCGTGTACGGCTCGAACGACCTGTACTCGCCGGTCCCAAAGAACCCGCTGCTCTACCTGTATGAATCCCCCGACCAGGCGCGCCGCCGGCACATCCCGGACCTGCCGTGGGCCGACCTGGGCGAGGCAATGACGGCGGCCGGCTGGCTGGACGTGAACAACCACCGCGGCCGGGTCAAGGCCGGGGACCTGGACATCGAGGTGGGCGGGGTGCACGACTCGCACATCCGCCGGGACCGGTACGACCATATCGCCGGGCCCACCGACCCCGCCGCCGACCTGCGGCTCGGCGTCATGCACTCGCCCGAGCCCAGGGTCATGGACCGGTTCGCGGCGGACGGTTACGACCTGCTGCTCGCCGGCCACACCCACGGCGGGCAGGTCTGCCTGCCGGGGATCGGGGCCCTGGTGACCAACTGCGGCATCGAACCCCGGCGCGTCCGCGGCCTGCACCGGCATCCCGCGGAGGGCGAGCCGGACCGCCCGTGGCTGCACGTCTCGGGCGGGCTCGGGACCTCGCCGTGGGCACCCTTCCGCTTCAGCTGCCGCCCCGAGGCAACCCTGCTCACGCTGGTTCCGCGGATCAGCTAGACTTCCGGGGGTTCCGGGTTCGCCCGGAATATCGCGCCGTTCAGGCAGGCGGCGGGGTGTGGCGCAGCTTGGCAGCGCGCTTCGTTCGGGACGAAGAGGCCGCCGGTTCAAATCCGGCCACCCCGACCCAGGTCACAGGCCACTTGCGATCTTCGCGGGTGGCCTTTTCTGAGCGCTGAGTAACCAACTGGGTGACTATGCCTGTGAGTCGGCGGCCGGGAAGATCCGATCCATGGTGTCCGCGCCCTCGATGAGAACCGGCCGGATCTGCTTGCGGTAGACCGTTTCGGTTGTCGTGGTCCCGCTGTGGCCGACCAACCGGGCGATGTGCTCGACCGGGACGCCAGCATCGGACATCAGTGAGACGAAGCTGTGCCGTAGTTCTCGCGGGGTCCACGCACCAGGGTCGAGCCCGGCTGCCCCGGCCACCTTGCGGAACTCGCGGCGTACGTGCGATGCATCCCACGGCGTGCCGACTCGCGAGGGGAACACGAGATCGTTGTCCTTCCATCGGCTGACAGCCTGCCGTTTCAGGTCATCCTGACGCGTCCGGTGCTCTCGCAGGGCATCCACGCATCGCAGCGGAAGCGCGAGTGTCCGCCGTGATCGCTTGGTCTTGGTGTCTCCCCCGGCGCGCTCGGATCGCCACACCATGATCAAGGGCGCGCGGAGCGCGCCGTGCGCCTGGCGGCGCGGGTAGTCCCGGGCGCGCTACTGTGCACCGGAATCGCGGTGAACTGAGCGGCTCGGGCTGGCAGGCGGGCGCGATGCGCCCGCGGGGACCCTCGCCGTTGCCGGTCCGCCCGCTCCGCCTTAGGCCGATAGCGGCCACGGCGGGCGGTCGGCATGCGTGACCCCGGGCACCGGCCCGCACCAGCTGGCCGCCGTCACGCCCTCCGGCCACGGCCTACGCCGGTCCCGCGCCCTCCTCCCGGCGCCCCGGCATGAAGCTGCGGAAGCCCACAGCGGCGTGTCGGTCAGGGGTCCCATCCCCGGCGCTGATCATTGTCTGAGCCGACCGGAACCCGTCAAGGGCGCCTAACGGCGACCCTCCGGGCAACCCTTGACTGAACCCGGACGGCTCACTGTCCGGCGCCTATCCGGGAATGAGGGAGGAGCGGGCACGGTCAACGGCGCGCGGGCGCCGGGGACATGACGGGCAGCAGTTCACCGGGCCCACGGGCCTTGATCTGGCACTCCAACCGCAGCGTGCCGG
>DATINY010000417.1:0-5978 GCA_035473755.1 Streptosporangiaceae bacterium | reverse complement strand
GCCGCTCCCCAAGCCCCAGCCCGACGATCGAGCAGCGCCCCGCACAGGTGCATCTGCACCTGCACGGAATGGCCCTGGAGGGCATCGCCGCCATCGTCGCCCGGCATGAGGACGGGCCAGCCTAAGGCCGGACACGGGGGGGAACCAGGCCTCAAGCTCACCGGGGTAGACGCTACGCCCATTCGCGCTGGCGATATCCGCCGTTTGCTTGCCCTTTGCGTCAAGTTCCGGTCAGTAATTTCCGGGGGACCGCTCACGGCTCGTGCCGCGGCCGGTACCACACCGACCGGCAGCCAGGCGCCCGGCAGGTGCCCCGCCGGGCCCGCTGTGCGGGCGGCGAGCGCTGGGGGGCAGTCACACGGCATCCACGAAACGGTGATCAGGCCCGGCCCCCATTCGTGCCCGTTCTCCGCGACGATCGCCGAGACGATGGACACCTACGGGCACCTGTTCCCCGACTCCGAAGACCTCGGCCGCGGCGCCGTCGAGGATGCCCTCGCGGCGGCTCTGGCGGAACAGGGACGGAACAGGAGCACCCAGTGAGCGCGCAAGCGCAGGCCAGAGGCCGGGCGGCGGGCGAGCCGGCCTGTAGGCCGGGTTCTGTGCACCAGCCGAAACTGGCCGACGGCCATCCATCTAGGGCTGCCGTTGCCGGCAGCCTCGTGCGGTCTACCCACGAGCATCGGGCGGGCCGCCCTCAAACGCTCGCGCAGGCCCTGCGGCCGAAGCCGCACGACCCTTCTGACCTTGCTCCGGGTGGGGTTTACCTAGCCGCCCGGATCACTCCGGGCGCTGGTGGTCTCTTACACCACCGTTTCACCCTTACCCTTGGCTGGGCCAAGGGCGGTCTGCTTTCTGTGGCACTGTCCCGCGGGTCACCCCGGGTCGGCGTTACCGACCACCCTGCCCTGTGGAGCCCGGACCTTCCTCACCGGGTTTCACCCCGGCGCGGCCGCCCGGCCGGCTTGCCCGCCGCGGCCTCCAGCATAGGCCCTAACCAGCCGTTTCTGGCGGGGAAAGATGCGCCGTGTCGTTCATGGTGCGCACTATCCCGAGTCCCCCGGCATACCAGTCGATCTCACACAGGCAGGCAACGTCCAGCTGCATGCGCCGCAGCGCGGCCGGCGGGGCGAGCAGCGCGTGCAGAAGCAGGATCTTCATCGGCGTCACGTGACTGACCACGAGAACCGTGGCCCCGGCCTGCTCGGCCAGCAGCGAGTCCAGCGCCTTGAGCACCCGGCCGGAGGTGGCGTCGAAGCTCTCGCCTCCCGGTGGCGCGGCGCCGGTGTCGTTCAGCCAGGCGGCCATGTGCCCGGGCCAGCCCCGTTCCGCCTCGGCCTGGCTGAGCCCTTCCCACTCCCCGAAGTCGGTCTCCATCCAGCCGTCCCCCACCACCACGGGCACACCGGTCGCCGCGGCGACCGCGTCGGCTGTCTGCCGGGCCCGCCCCAGCGGCGAGGTGACGATCAGGTCGAGGCCGCCGCGCGCCGCCAGCCGGGCCGCCGCCGCTGCCGCCTGCTCCAGCCCGGTGGCGGTCAGCGGGATGTCGCCACGGCCGGCGAACCGCCGCTCGCCCGACAGCGGGGTCTCGCCGTGCCGCAGCAGCACCGTGGTGGTGGCCCGGCCCCGTGCCCGCAGCCAGCCGGGCCCCGTCCGCGCCGCGCCTTCGGCCATGCCTCCCCCAGATCAGCGGCTCAGTGCGGGCCGCCTACCGCGCCCGCTTTCCCCGCCGCGGCGTCCATGGCCTGGTTGGCGAGCCGGTCGGCGTGCGCGTTGCGCGAGCGCGGCACCCACGTGTAGCTCACCCGGCCGAGCGTCCTCGCCGTCTCCCTGGCCTTGGCCGCGAGCGGCCGCATGTCCGGGTGCTTGATCTGCCAGCGGCCCGACATCTGCTCGACGACCAGCTTGGAGTCCATCCGGACCTCGACGTCGGCGCCGGGCGCGATCGCGGCGGCGGCGCGCAGGCCCGCGATCAGCCCCGAATACTCGGCCACGTTGTTGGTGGCCCGGCCGATGCTCTCGCTCACCTCGGCGAGCACTTCCCCGGTAGCGACGTCGCGCACCACCGCCCCGTACCCGGCCGGGCCGGGATTCCCGCGCGAGCCGCCGTCGGCCTCGACGACCAGACGGCGGGTCACAGGCCGGAGTCCGGGGTGCGGACGAGGATCCGGCGGCATTCGTCACAGCGGAGCACCTCATCCGGCGGGGCGGCCCGCAGGTGGGCGAGTTCGACGGTGTTGAGCGACAGGTGACATCCCTCGCAGCGCCCGCGCCGCAGCGCGGCGGCCCCGACCCCGTGCTGGGCGCGGAGCTTCCCGTACAGGTCGAGCAGGTCGCCCGGCACGTCGGCGGCGACGCCGGCCCGCCGGCTCCCGGCCTTCTCCTCCTGCTCACCGATCTCCCCCAGCGCCGCGTCCCGGCGGGCGGCGACCTCGTCGCGCTGGCGGGCGAGTGCGCCCTCTTCCTGGGTGAGCGTTTTGCGGCGCAGTTCGGCCGCCTCCTGCCGCTCCATCACGTCGAGCACGATCTCTTCCAGATCGGACTGGCGGCGGATCAGCGAGGCGATCTCCGACTGCAGGTTCTCCAGCTCCCGGGGTGAGGACACCTGGCCGGCGTCCAGCCTGGTCCGGTCGCGATCCACGCGGGACCTGACCTGATCGACGTCGGCCTCCGCCTTCGCCTGTTCCCGTCTCAGGTCGCTCTCGGCCGCCTCCAGGACGGTCAGCTCGTCGCGGAGCTCCCCATCCCGTGCCTCGATCCGCCCGTACTCCTCCAGCTCGGGCAGGGTGCGCCGACGGTGGTCCAGGCGGCTCAGCTCGGCGTCCAGGTCAGCCAGCTCGAGCAACCGCAGTTGCGCCTCGACAGATGCTTTCACGAGTCCTCACGATAGAGGGTTTTTCGCGGCCCCGGTCCGCCCGCCCGGGGGCCAGCCCGTCAGAACGGCAGAACGAGCATCAGCACCGGAGCCGAGCTGGGCACGGTGGACCCGCTGGCCGACTCGACGGTCAGGCCCACCATGTCCCCGGGCGCGACCCCCGACACGACGACGGGGGCGGTCATCCCCCGGTGCGGCACGGGCAGCATGCCGGCCGGACGGGTCCGGCGCGTCCCCATCAGCCACACCTGGTAACGCTGCCCGGCGGGCAGGGCCGGCAGCATCGCGGTGGTGAGCACGAGCGCATGATCGCGGTGCGACATGACCACCGTGGCGCTGCCGCTCGTCATCGCCTTGGCCGACATGATGGTGGCGTCCGGGGCGTTCAGGATGGTGGCGATCGCCCGGTTGTGCGCCTGCTCTGCGCTGAGGCTCCGCTGGGTGTGGATGAACAGGCCGCCGAGGACCAGCGCCACCAGGATGCACCCACCCGCGATCGCCACCGCCATGCGTGGCGCCCGCCACCGGATCGCCCGCCGCCCGGGGCCGGCCAGGGCGTCCGCGGTGAGCGGTGGCTGCTGGCGGGTGCGGGCCGCCTCGGTGAGCACCTGCTCGCGCACGTGCGGCGGGGGCGGCACCGCCGGGACGGCGGCGAGCCGGCCGGCCGCTTCCCGCAGGCTGGCGGCCTCCTGGCGGCAGGCCTCGCACCCGGCGAGGTGCCGCTCGAACCTCACCCGGTCCGGCTCGGTGAGCGCGTCGAGCACGTACGCGCCGGCCAGGGTGTGCGGGACCTCCCGCCGGATCCTCACGAGCCGTCCCCGAGGCAGTCCCGCAGCCGGATCAGCCCGTCCCGCATGCGTGTCTTCACCGTCCCCACCGCCACCCCCAGCAGGCCGGCCACCTCCCGGTAGGTGTAGCCGCCGTAGTAGGCGAGGGTGACCGATTCCCGCTGCAGTTCGGTCAGGGAGTCCAGGCAGCGGCGCACGCGCTGGGCATCCAGCCGGGTCTCCACCTCCTCGGCCACCACGTCGTAATCGGTAACCGCGACGGCCGCCCGGGTCTCCCGCTGCGCCGCCGCCAGCCCGGAGCGCACCCGGTCCACCGCCCGGCGGTGGGCCATCGTCATCAGCCACGCCATCGCGCTGCCCCGGTGCGGGTCGAAGCGGGAGGCGGTGCGCCACACCTCGAGCATCACCTCCTGGGTCACCTCCTCCGACTGCGCCGGGTCGCGCACCACCCGGCGCACCAGGCCGAAGACCAGTGCGGCCGAGTGGTCATACACCGTGGCGAAGGCGGCCTGATCGCCCCGGGCGACCAAGGCAAGCAGAGGGGCCAGGTCGCGCCCGGGCGCTGGCCAGGGCGCGGCGGCCGGCTGTCCCTCGGTCATGCCCACGTCCTCACTCCTCGCAGGTGATTCGTAGCCGCGCCGGTTTCGGCTTGGCCTACCCGCGATCCGGCAATCCGGACCAGCATCGGCTACGAATAGGTGGTGTGACATCATCCCCTGACGGCGGCGACGGCGCATCCGGCTGGGCGCATCGCGGCCGTGGCGTGGCGACGGGCCTGATCACCGCCTTCGTCGCGATAGGCGTGGCCCAGCTGGTCGCCGGGTTCACCGGGCCGCAGTTCGCGCCGGTGGTCGCCGTGGGCGGCGCGGCCATCGACAACACGCCGCCGCCGGTGAAGAACTTCGCCATCTCCGCGTTCGGCTCCAACGACAAGCGGGTCCTGGTCGCGGGCATCCTCGTGGTCCTGGCGGTGTTCGCCGCCCTGATCGGCATCGCCGCCCTCCACCGGCTCGCCCTCGGGCTGGCCGGGCTGGCGCTGTTCACGCTCGTTGGGCTGCTGGCCGCGCTGACCCGCCCGGACTTCAGCGCGATCGACGTCCTGCCGGTCCTGCTCGGGGGGGCGGCCGGGGCGTACACCATGTCCCGGCTGGTGCGGGCGGCGTCCGCCACCGAGCGGGCACTTTCCGCCCCGCCGCCATCCGCCACGGCCGGGCCCGCGCCGCTGGGTGCCACCGCGCCGGTGACCGGCGGCGTCCGGGATACCGGCGCATCCTGGGTTCCGGCCGGCCCGCCGTCGCGGGCCGCCGGGCCCGCCTCCCCGCCCGGGAGGCGCGCGTTCCTGATCACAGGTTCGGTGGCCGTCGGCATCGCCGGGGCCGGCGCCCTGATCGGCCAGCGGCTGTCCGGGCCCTCCAGCGCCGTGGTGCGGGCCCGCACCACCTTGCGCATCCCGCCCCCCACGCATCCAGCCAAGCCGCTGCCGGCCGGATCGGACCTGCACATCAAGGGGCTGAGCTCGTTCATCACGCCGAACGGCTCCTTCTACCGGGTGGACACCGCGATCATCCTGCCCGAGGTCGACCCGACGAGCTGGCAGCTGAGGATCCACGGCATGGTGGACCGGGAGATCACCGTCACCTTCGCCGACCTGCTCCGGATGCCGCTGACCGAGGACTACATCACCCTGTGCTGCGTCTCCAACCCGGTCGCCGGCCCCTATATCGGCAACGCGCGCTGGCTGGGAGCGAGCCTGGCCACCCTGCTTCGTTCGGCCGGGATCCAGTCCGGGGCCGACCAGCTGCTGTGCACCTCGGTCGACGGGTTCACCTCCGGCACCCCGGTGCAGGTGGTCATGGACGGCCGGGACGCACTGCTGGCGGTGGCGATGAACGGCGCGCCGCTCCCGGTCGCGCACGGGTTCCCGGCCCGGCTGGTCGTGCCTGGCCTGTACGGCTACGTGTCGGCCTGCAAATGGGTGACCGACATCAACGTGACGAAGTTCGCCGACGCGCAGGGCTACTGGGTGCCGCGCGGCTGGTCGCAGCAGGCCCCGATCAGGACCGGCACCGCGTTCACCGCGCTGGAGTCCGGCCGAGTCCCGACGGCCAGCAGGCCGATCAGCGTGAACACCCCCAGCCCGGCTAGCCCGTAGCCGAGCCGGCGCATGGCGGCGACGCCGATCAGCGCGGCGAACACCGCCAGCACCACCAGGATGCCCGCCACCAGGACCCGCTTGTCGTTGGCGCCGAACGCCGAGATGGCGAAGTTCTTAACCGCCGCTGGCGTGGCGTCGATGGCCGCGCCTCCGACGGCCA
>DATINY010000416.1:0-6279 GCA_035473755.1 Streptosporangiaceae bacterium | reverse complement strand
GGCGTGGCACTCGACACCGTCTACGCCTCAGTCGGCCGCAAACCCCAGCTCGCCCGCCTGCTGATCGAGACCGCGATCTCCGGCACCAGCCAGGCCATCCCCGCCGGGGAACGGGACTACGTGCAGGCGATCCAGGCCGCCCCCGACGCCGAAACAAAGATCGCCATCTACGCCGCAGCAATGCGGATGATCGCCGGACGCCTCGCCCCAGTCCTGGGCATCATCCAGCAAGCCGGACCAGCCGAGCCGGAACTAGCGGCGCTGTGGCATGAGATCGCCGAGCGCCGCGCGGTAAACATGCGCCGCTTCGCGGCGGACCTCGCGGCGGTCACCACCCTGCGGGTAGATCCCGACGAAGCCGCCGACATCGTCTGGGCCACAAACGCGCCCGAGCTCTACCAGCTGCTGATCAGCCAGCGCGGCTGGAGCCCGGAACGCTACGAGCACTTCCTCGCCGACACCTGGCGCCGCCTACTCCTGACCCAGTAACCCGCACTCTTTGCCGCGATCCGCTCACCCAGTAACCCGCACTCTTTGCCGCGATCCGCGCTCGGGTGTCGCAGATCAGCTGGCGGACGAGTGGTCGCGCATCAGTCGACGGAGGACACTGCATGCCGGGTGCCAGGTGGGTAAGGCCGCTTGTTTCCGGCTAGAGCAGCTCGGCGAGCAGCGCCGCGGCGCGGGCGGCACCGTCGGTGGCGACCGGGCGGTAGTCGGTCTCGCGCCCGATCTCGCTGGCGATCGCGGAGGCGATGTCGGCCGGGCCCGCGGTCGCGTAGTCCATGCACCGCCCGGCGCGGTAGCGCTCCAGCCGGTGGCGCACGTGGAAGTTCTGCTCGAAGTGGTGGCGGAGCGGGAAGTAGATGAACGGCCGCCGGTTCGCGGTCAGCTCCATCGTGGTGGTGAGCCCGCCCTGGACGACCGCGAGATCGCAGACGGCCAGGTGGCGGTAGAGCTCGTGCACATAGGGCAGGACCTCCAGCCCGTCATGGGCCGGCAGGCTGGCGGGATCGATCCGCGGCCCGGCCACCACGATCATCCGGAGGCCGGGCACGCGCTCCCGGGCCTCCGGGAAGGCGGCGATCACCCGCCGCAGCAGATGGCCGCCGACCCCCGAGCCGCCGACGGTCACGATGCACACGCGCTCGTCCTCGCCGTAGCCCAGCGCCCGCCGGTCCGCCAGCTGGCGGGGGTCGAAGCCGGTCACGTAGCCGGCGAAGTCGTAGTGCCGCTCGGTCCAGTCGCGGATCAGCGGCAGGCCGGGGCCGAAGGCGTCCGGGACGATGTCGCCGGGGTCGCCCACGAAGATGGCCCGGTCGCGCACCCGCGGGAAGCGGGCGATGTGCTCGATCATCTCGGCGTTGTAGTCGGCGGTCAGGAACGCCTCATGCGGGCCGCCGTCGGCCATCGGCAGCCAGCCGACGAAGTCGGTGAACCAGGCGTAGGCGGCTGTCTTCTGCTCGGGGTTCTCGTGCAGGTAGTAATCGAGCTCCCAGGACTCGTCGCCGATCCACAGGTCGTAGTCCCGGTCGCGGGCCAGGTCGTGGAAGACCATGAAGTTGGCGAGGAGGATCTCGTCCATCCGGCGGATGGCCTGGAAGGCGTGCAGGTCGTGCTCGGCCGACTCGTGGTCGATGTGGCCGGCCTCGCTCGCCAGCTGGGCGCTGGCCGGGTGGACGCGCTCGCCGCGCGCCGCCAGCACGTTCGTCACCGGGTGCTGGGCGAGCCAGTCGATCTCCAGATCGGGATGCAGCTTGCGCAGCTCGTCGGCGATCGCCACGTCGCGCTGGGCGTGGCCGAGGCCGATCGGCGAGCTGATGTACAGCGCGCGCCTGCGGCGCGCCCGCCCGCGCGCCCAGCGCTGGGGCGCGGCCGCGGGGGCGGCGAAGTCGCGCAGGAGCAGGTTCACCTTGACCGGGTCACGCACGTGCGGGCCATGGCCCGCGCCCTCGAGCAGGACGAGCTGGCCGCCGGTCGCCTCGGCCAGCGCGATCCCGCAGCCCTTGCCCGTGATCGCATCGGCCGTCCCCTGGATCACCAGCACCGGGCAGCGGACCCGGCGGCAGAGTTCGCGGGTCTCCTCCTCGCCGAGCTTGCCGCCGAGCTCGGTCGCCACGAGCGTCTCCGCCGTCGTCTCCAGGCCCCAGCCGACGCAGTCCTCGGCCGGCTTGGTGGAATGCGGCTCGTTGAACATCTGGGAGAAGAAGAACTCGAGGAAGCCGCGGTAATCCCGCAGCCAGTAGTGGCGGTTCCACTTCGCCCAGCCCTCGTCGGTGGTCAGCTCCTCGTCCCACGGATCCGGCGGGTCCACCGACCCCAGCGGCGTGAAGGGGGCGATGAAGACGGCCCCGGCCACCCGGTCCGGGTGCCCGGCCGCCAGCAGCAGCGCCCGCTGCGCACCGGTCGACAGCGACACGATCACCGCGCGCCCGGTCCCGGTGGCATCCATCACCGCCAGGGCATCGGCGGCGAACTCGAGCTCGTCGTAGCCGGTCTCCGGGCGGTCGGAGTGGCCGTTGCCGCGCCCGTCGAAGGTGATCACCCGGCAGTGCCGCGCCAGGTAGGGGATCTGCATCTTCCAGTGCCGCGAGTGGACGATCGACCAGGTCGGCAGCAGGAAGACGGTCGGCTCCCCGGAGCCATAGACCTCGTAGTGGAGCCGCACCCCGTCGCGCTTGATGTAGCCGGAGCTGTCCGGGTAACGGGCCCGCGTCTGCTCGCGGGCGGGCCCAGTCACCGGGCTATCCATCGGTCGATCCAATCCAGCAGCTCACGGTGCCCGCTCTCGATGCCGCCCAGGCGCTCCACGATGATGCCCAGGTTGCAGGTCATCACCAGCGAGACGAGCGCCTCAAGCGGCAGCTCGATCCCCAGCCGGCGGCGCGGCTCATCGAAGGCCTCGGTCAGCACCGCCCGCCACTCGGCGTTCACCCGGGCCAGGCGCTCGGAGATGTCGGCGTTGTTCCAGGCGAGCGCCTGCAGCTCAAGCCAGATCTTCTGGTAGCTGACGTCCTCGCTCATCAGGTAGCGCATCGCCGTCCGCCACTTCTCCGCGAACGGCAGGTCGGCCGCGTAAAGCTCCCGCTGGCGGGCGATGAGCCGCGTGGTGAACCGCTCGAGTGCGCGCACGAGCAGGTTCTCGTTCGAGCCGAAGTAGTAGTGGACGAGGCCGTGGTTGACGCCCGCCTCCTCGGCCAGCCTCCGGGTCGTGACGGCCGCGTACCCGGCGCCGGCCAGCAGCCGCTCCGCCGCGTCGAGCAGCGCCTCCTCGGCGGCGGCGCGCGCCGCCGTCTTCGCCGTGGCCGGGACCGCCGGGGCAGGCGCCACGGCCGGGATCCCGGGGTCGGTCAGTGGCCCCTGATACGTCGCCATCGTCAGTCCCCCCGCCGGATGTTCTTAGTCAATCGACTAAGCCATATGACCAAACTCTATCAGCCGCTGTCAAGGCGGCTGCTGGCCGGGCTCATCCGGTGGTGGCGGCTGCTGGCCAGGCTCATCCGCGGTGGCGGCGGCCGCTGGCTCAGGCCGGCCGGCCGCGACATCGGCGCAACTGCTCAGGCACCGCGGGCGCGCCGTCGTCTTCGGCAGCATCGAGGATTTCCACGCCCGCATCGGCGATCCAGATCTGGACGCGGACGCGGACGCGGACTCGGTGCTGGTCCTGCTGCGGCCCGCAGGGCTACCCGGGATGCCGGGGCGTCGAACCTTCCGCGGCCGGAACCAGTTGCGGTCAGCCGCCTTCCAGCGAGAAGCGGAGCGTGGCGCACACCCCGTCCAGCGGGCGGGCGATGCCGCCGCATGCCTCCGGGTTCCCGGTTTCCACCAGGTCCGCCGGGAGGAAGTGCAGCTCGGCTTCGGTGTGGGCGATCGCGCGGACGATGGCCGCGTCGGCGCGGTCGGCGGCCGGCGCGGGCACGTCCAGTTCCAGCAGCTCTTCCCGGGAGGCCGCGAGGTCGCTGCCGCCCGGGCCGATCCACGCGGACGCGGTGGAGGCCGGATCGTCGGCCAGGAACAGGTCGGAAACCTGGCCGTCGCGGAACGCGGCCATGGTCCGGGCCAGGCCCTCGACGGCCAGGCCGTGGGCCAGCCGGGCCCGCCAGTCATCGAAGCGCTCCCGGCAGTGGCGGCCGGCCCATTCCTCCAGCGCCCGGTCCGCGGCCTGGGTCATGGCCTGGCTGTCCGCGCTGACCTCCTCGTCGAGCACGGCGGCGGATTCCCGCAGCGGCGTGGCCAGGTGCTCGAGCAGCAGCGACCGGGCCCGGACGTCGCCGCTCACGATGACGTGCTGGGCGCCGATCCGGCGCGCCACCTGGTTCACCTCCGCGGCCAGCGTCCTGGCGTTCTCGGCCCAGGTCTCCTCGACGCTCCGCTGGTGCCGCTCCTGCGACCAGCCCCCGGACCGGGTCTTGTGCACCGGCCACTGCTGGCCGGCGACCCAGTCCCGCCAGCCCTGGCCGGTGCCGCCATGGGCGGGATCGCCAACGGCGACGATCTCGCCGCCGGTCCGGGTGGCGCTCACCCGCAGGTGCGGGATCGGCGGTCGGCGCTGGGCCAGCAGCGGCATAAGGTGCGGCAGTGGCGCCAGCCGCGCGATCTCCCGCCGCGGCGGCGCGTCCAGGGTGCCGGTGAAGGCGACGGCGCCCGCGCGCGTGAACACCGCGTACCCCCGGGCCTCACCGGGGCCGCCGGTCACCGCCGCGGCCGCGTCGAGCGAAGCCGCGCTGGCCCCGGCCTCGGCCAGCCGCTGCCTGGCCGCCTGCCACCGGAGCTCGATGGCCGTCAGTGCGTTCTCGTGGGAGCGGTCGGTGTCCAGATACACGGACACGTAGTCCCCGGTCTCGCCGTAGAGCGGCCGCAGGAAGCTCAGGTTCACGGGGCGTGCCTCCTTCTGGGACAGCGGCCGGTTTACTCTCGGGGAGTGGGGCAAACAGGCCCACCGTCAGCCTGCCACACAGGCCCGGCCGCGCCCGGCCCGGCCGCCAGGATTCCACCGAAGCGAGGCACGCCAATGACCGAACAGTCCAGCGGGACACACGGGCCGCGCGAGGACGACGCGCTCAAGCGGGAGGTCCGCAGCGACCTGCAGGCGCACCGGGAGACCCGCGCCGAGGAGTGGCTCGAGGCCCAGCCCCCGGGCGAGGACGAGCCCGAGGCGACCTGGGCCCCGGCGGGCCGGCCCGGCGGGACCCCGCCGGGGGAGGACTGGGACGCCATCGAGCTGCGCAGCGACCTGGCCCGTCACCTGGACCGCACCGCGTGGCCGGCGACCAGGGAGCGCCTGCTCGAGGTGCTGGCGTCACACCAGGCCGAGCAGCGGCTGCTGGACCTGGTGTCGCCGCTCCCGGAGGGCGCCACCTACGCCAGCCTGGCCGAGCTGCTCCCGGCGCTGGGGCTGCCGATAGAAGAGCGCCCGGCCTGAAGCCGCGGCGGCCCGGGCGGTCACGCACTCCGGCACTCACGGCCGGACTTACCCTCGCCTTGCGGGCGCGCGGACCGCGAGGTACGGTGACGATATATCGTGATCGTATCGAGAGTGGATCGCCAGGGAGCACGAGATGTCGGCAGCGGATTCAGCGGCCGGGGAGTTCGATCCCCGTTTCTTCGAGGCGTTCGGCTGTCTGGGGCAGATGCTGAGCCAGATCCAGGAGGCGGTCCGCGCGAAGGCCGCCGGGCGTGGCCCGGGCGGGCCGTGGGAGCAAGCCTTCGGGCGGCAGAAGACCCGCCGGGCGTGGCCTGGCGGTTTCCCGGGCAAGCCGGGCGGGCCGGGCGGTTTCGGCGGGCCGTGGGGGCCGGGCGGGGCGTGGGGGTGGCCCGGGTCACCCGAGCCGCCGCGCGGGCCCAAGGCCGGGCGCGGCGACGTGCGCGCCGCGATCCTGGCCCTGCTCCGTGAGGGCCCGCGCAACGGCTACCAGATCATGTCCGAGATCGAGGAGCGCAGCGACGGCGCCTGGCGGCCCAGCCCCGGCGCGGTCTACCCGGCCCTGCAGCAGCTCGCCGACGAGGGGCTGATCGAGGCCGAGGAGTCCGCCGGCCGGCGCGTCTACAGCCTCACCGACGAGGGCCGCCGCTACCTCGAGGAAAACCCCGAGATGGCGCGCGCGGCGTGGGAGACGATGACGCAGGAGGAGCCCGGGGAGATGCCTGGCCTGTTCGTCCAGGCGGCCCGGCTGGGCGGCACCATCGTGCAGGTGGCCCACGCCGGCACGCCCGAGCAGGTCCAGGCCGCCGAAGAACTGCTGGAACAGACCCGGCGCAGGATGTACCAGATCCTTGCCGAGG
>DATINY010000415.1:0-6311 GCA_035473755.1 Streptosporangiaceae bacterium | reverse complement strand
CGCTGCTGCGCAGCTCGGGCGGCGCGCTCGGCTGGGGGGTACCGGCGGCGGTCGGCGCCAGCCTGGGCCGCCCGGACCGGCCGGTGCTGGCCGTGGTCGGCGACGGCAGCTACCAGTTCTCGGTGCAGGCGATCTGGACCGCGGTGCAGCAGCAGGCCTCGCTCGTGGTGGTGGTCCTGGACAACGGGGGCTACCTGGCCGTCAAGCGGTCGATCGAGGGCTACCTGAAGGTGGCGCACGACCCGCGGGAGCACCCGGGGACCCGGCTGCCGGGGATCGACCACGCGACCGTCGCCGCCGGTTACGGGGCGGCCGGCCGCCGGGTCGAGCACCGCGGTGAGATCGCGGACGCGGTGAAGGAGGCGTTCTACACCGGCGGCACCCAGGTCGTTGCCGTCACGGTGGCGGAGGCGAGGCCCTGACGGCCGGGCGTCTGGGCGCGGCTGGCCCCTCGGCGCGCCCCGGCCTGCGAGGATAGCCTGGGCGGCTGCCGGGCGGGTGGGCTAGCCTACCTACGCTGGTAGATAGGTCCGCCTCCGCCGGTCAACTGCGCTGGGACACCTGCGAGGAAGGTGAGCCGTAATGCCCCTGCCCGGCGTGACGCCGTTCCCGCCCGACTTCGCGGCCCGCTACCGCGCCCGTGGCTACTGGGACGACCAGCCGCTGATCGCGCCCTTCCTGAAGGTGTTCGCGGACTACGCGAACCGGGCCGCGGTCATCGACGACGAGGGCGCCTACACCTATGCGGAGCTGGCCGCCGCATCGGAGCGGGTCGCGCTGAACCTGCTCGACCTCGGCCTGGAGCCGGCCGACCGGGTGGTCGTCCAGCTGCCGAACACACGGCTGTTCTCGTCCTTCTACTTCGCGCTGCAGCGGATCGGCGCGATCCCGATCATGGCGCTGCCCTCGCACCGCTACCGGGAGCTGCGCCAGTTCGTCGCCCTGTCCGGCGCGGTGGCCGCGGCTGCCCCGGCCCGGGCCAAGGACGCGAACTTCGATGAGCTGCACCGCCGGGTGCGCGCGGACAACCCGCACCTGCGGCTGAGCATCCTGCAGGGCGGCTACCCGGAACCGGCCGACGGCTACATCAGCCTGGAAGAGCTGCACGAGCGGCGGCCCGCCCGGCACACCGCCGCCGACCTTGAGCGCATCACGGGCAAGATCGACCCGGACGATCCCGCGGTGTTCCAGCTGTCCGGCGGGACCACCGGCGTCCCGAAACTCATCCCCCGCACACATAACGATTACGCCTTCAACTCCCGTGCCGCCGTGTCGGTCTGCGACGTGCACGAGGGCGACGTCCTGCTGGACGTGCTGCCGATCGCGCACAACCTGCCGCTCGCTTGCCCGGGGATGCAGGGGTTCCTGCTGTCCGGCGCGACCGTCCGCCTGTCGGCCTCCAGCCGGGCCCAGGATGTGTTCGCCGCCATCGACCGTCACCGGGTCACCCACATCCACGTGGTCCCGTCCCTGCTCATCCGCTGGATCAACGACCCGGGCGTGGCCGGCCACGACCTGGGCTCGGTCCGGGTCATCCAGAGCGGGGGCCAGCGGCTGCAACCGGAGACGCGGACGCGGACCGAGCGGGTGTTCCGCAACGTCACCGTGCAGGAGAACTTCGGCATGGCGGAGGGGCTGCTGATGTTCGTCCGGCTGGATGACCCGCCGGAGGTGCGGCTGGAGACGGTCGGCCGCCCGATCTGCCCCGATGACGAGGTGCGCCTGGTGGCGGAGGACGGGCGGGACGTGCCGGACGGGGAGACCGGGGAGCTGCTGGCGCGTGGCCCCTACACCCTCCGCGGGTACTACAACGCGCCCGAGCACAACCAGCGGGCGTTCACCCCGGACGGCTTCTACCGCTCCGGTGACCTGATGTGGCGGCACCCGAGCGGCAACTACGTGGTCGCGGGCCGGAGCAAGGACCTGATCAACCGGGGCGGCGAGAAGATCTCCGCGGAGGAGGTGGAGAACCTCATCCTGTCCCACCCGGCCGTGCTCAACGTGGCGTGTGTGCCGGTGCCCGATCCCGTGCTCGGCGAGCGCATGTGCGCCTGCGTGATCCTGCGCCCGGGGGCCGCCTTGACCCTGCCGGATCTGGTGGAGTTCCTCACCGCGCAGGAGATCGCCCGGCACAAGCTGCCCGAGCGGCTGGCGGTCGTCACCAGCTTCCCGCTGTCCCCGGTCGGCAAGGTCTCCAAGAAGGATCTGGCGGCCATGGTGGCGAACCCGGAGGACCGATGAGACGCGTGGATCTGCACGCCTACCCCGGCACGGCGGAGTGGATCGCGTCGCAGGGGCCTTACGTGGAGCCGCTGGGCCGGTACTGGAAGAAGGAGTGGACGGCCAGGACGGAGGAGGAGGTCGTCGCCGACTTCGGCGCGCACGGCATCGAGGCGGTGCTGGTCGCCTTCGACATCGAGTCGGTGACCGGGGCGCCGCCCTGCACCAGCGCCTACGTGGCTGGGATGCGCGACCGCCATCCCGAGGCGTTCGCCGGCGCGTGGGGGACGGTGGACCCGTTGCGCGGTGAGCAGGCGGTCGAGGAGGCGCGGCGGGCGGTGGCCGAGCACCGGGTGCTCGGCTTTCACTTCCACCCGATCATGGGGCGTTACTCGGTGGACGACCCGCGATTCCAGCCGCTGTTCGGCGCGATCAGCGCCCTCGGCGTGCCGGTGCTCATCGACGTCGGCACCACCGGCATGGGGGCCGGCATGCCGGGCGGCGACGGGACCGTGCTCCGGCACGCCCATCCGCAGGCGATCGACGCGCTCGCGGCCGCCTTTCCCGGCCTGACCGTGGTCGCCGCCCACCCCGGCTGGCCCTGGGTGGAGGAGATGACCGCGGTCGCGCTGCACAAGGGCAACGTCTACTGGGAGCTGTCCGGGTGGGCGCCCAAGCACTTCCCGGCCAGCCTGAAGACCGACATCCGCGGCCGCCTCCAGGACAAGATCATGTTCGGCTCGGACTACCCGAGCCTGCCGCTGGACCGGCTGCTGCGGGAATGGGACGAGCTCGGGTACAGCGCCGAGATCATGGACAAGGTGTTCCACGCCAACGCCGAGCGCGTCCTGAGCCTCCCGGCGCCGGTGGAGAGCGGCCGGACCGCCGCCCAGGCGAGGGAGCAGCGATGACCGGCCGCCCGGTGGCGCTGGTGACCGGGGCGGCGCGCGGGATCGGCCGGGCGGCGGCGCTGGCCCTGGCCGGCCACGGCTACGACGTGGTGATCAACTACTCGGTCAGCGAGGCGGCGGCGCAGCAGGTGGCGCAGGAGGCACGGGCGTGTGGTGCCGGCGCCCTGATCGTCGGGGCCGACGTGGCGGACGAGACGGCCGTGCGGCGGATGGTGGCCACCGCCGGTGACACCTACGGCCGGATCGACGCCCTGATCAACAACGCCGGCACCACCATCGACGTGCCGCCGTCCGACCTGGGCGGCCTGGACCTGGCCGACTGGGACCGGGTGTTCGCCGTCAACGTGCGCGGCGTGTTCTGCGTCACCCGGGCATGCGTGCCCCTGCTGCGCGCCGCCCCGCAGGCCGCGGTGGTGAACACGGCGAGCATCGTCGGGCTGCGGCCGGGGCCGCAGCCGTTCCCGTATGCGGCATCGAAGGCCGCGGTGGTGAACCTGACGAAGACGCTGGCCGGGGCGCTCGGCCCGGAGATCCGCGTCAACGCGGTGGCGCCCGGCTGGATGGAGGGCGACTGGATGCAGGCACGGCTGGGGGAGAACTACGGCCGGCTGATGGAGCGGCGGGCACGGATGACGCCGCTGGGCCGGTGCGTGACCGCGGAGGATGTGGCGGCGACCATCGTGTCGCTGGTGATGTCGAACCCGTTCGTCACCGGCGAGGTGGTGGTCGTGGACGGGGGCTACAGTGCGACCACCTAGGGCGGCAGGTGCGGAACAGCCGGCGGGTCAGCGCCTGCCGGACAGGCGGAGGGGGCGGCGGTGACCAGCCAGCCGGGGGCGGTGCAGCGCCTGATCGAGCTCGGGTTCTCCCAGTACGAGGCGCAGGCCTACGTCGGGCTGCTTGGCCGCGAGCCGCTCACCGGGTACGCGCTGTCCAACGTCACCGGGATCCCGCAGCCGAAGGTCTATGAGACGCTGCGCCGGCTGACGGCCAGGGGGGTGGTGGCGGCCATGGAGGGGGAGCCGGCCCGGTTCGTGGCGGTCCCCGCGGAACAGCTCCTCGCCGACCTGGAGGGCTCCTTCCGGGCGCGGCTCGCGGGCGCGCAGCGCGAGCTCGCCGACGTCACGCAGGCGCCCGGCGCGAGCGGATACCGGGTGCTGCGCGCGTTCACCAGCTGGGAGGCGATCGAGGAACGCACGGTAGACGTGATCGACGGCTCGAGCCGCCACGTCTACGTCTCGGTGAACTGCCCGGACCCGCAGGGCATCGCCGCCGCGCTCGGCCGGGCCGACGGCCGGGGCGTTGCCTGCGACGTGCTGCACTTCGGCGAGCCGATCGTGGAGCTCCGCCACGGCCGCACGGTCGGGCACGGCAGCACCCGCGGCGTGGTCTACCGCCGGCACCAGGCGCGGCACGTGGCGGTGGTCGGCGACGGCGCCGATGTGGTATGGGCGGTGGCCGAGGATGGCGCCGACTGGCAGTCCGTGGCCGGCCACGACCAGCTGCTGGCCGCGCTGGCCAAGGGCTACATCCGCCACGACTTCTACGTCCAGCAGATCTGGAATGAGTTCCATGACGTGCTGGCCGAGCGCTGGGGACCGGGCATGCAGCAGCTGGTGGGAGAGATGTCGGCCCACCCGGCCCGTCCCGCCCACACCGGGCCGGGCCGCCGCACCGCCGCCCGGGGGCGCCAGCGCGGCCGCTCGGCGTAACCGCCGGCCCGTACCCCGTGCTCGCCCAGGCCGCGTCCGGCCGGCGGCATGCCGCCCAGGAGGAGTTAGGGCAGGGCCTCGCGATCGTCCGGCGCGGCTTGCGTGCCATGCTGGCCGGGCCCTCACCCCAGACCCGGGAGCAGCCGTGACCGACCTGTGTGCAAACGACGCCCTGACGCTGGCTGGCATGCTGCGGCGCCGCGAGGTATCGGCCCGCGAGGTCGCCACGGCCCACATCGACCGGATCGAGGCGGTCGACGGCCCGGTCAACGCGGTGGTGACCCGGTGTTTCGACCGAGCGCTGGCGCGGGCCGCGGAGGCGGATGACGCGCTGGCCCGGGGCGAGGTTCCCGGCCTGCTGCACGGGCTGCCGGTCGCGCACAAGGACCTCGCCGAGACCGCGGGGGTGCGCACCACCTATGGCTCGCCGCTGTTCTCCGGGCATGTGCCGGACTTCGACGCGCTGGTGGTAGAGCGGATGGCCGGAGCCGGGGCGATCAGCCTGGGCAAGACGAACACGCCGGAGTTCGGGGCGGGCTCGCACACCGTCAACCCGGTGTTCGGCGCGACCCGCAACCCGTACGACCTGAGCCGCAGCGCGGGCGGGAGCAGCGGCGGCGCGGCGGCGGCGCTGGCGGCCCGCATGATCTGCCTCGCCGACGGCAGTGACCTGGGCGGGTCGCTGCGCAACCCGGCGAGCTTCTGCAACGTGGTGGGGCTGCGGCCGTCGCCCGGCCGCGTGCCCGGGTGGCCATCGGGCGATGTGGCCGACACGTTCAGCGTCGAGGGGCCGATGGCGCGCACGGTCGCCGACGTGGCGCTCCTGCTGGCCGTCCTGTCCGGGCCCGATCCGCGCGTCCCGTTCTCGCTGGACGCGCCGGCGCCGGTGCTGGCTGAGCCCGGGCAGGTGGTGGACCTGCTGGCGCGGGACATGCGGGGGGTGAAGGTCGCCTGGAGCGCCGACCTCGGGCTGCCCGTCGACCCGGCGGTCCGGGACGCTCTGGCACCGGCCCGGCAGGTGCTCGTTGACCTGGGATGCGAGGTTACCGACGCGGCGCCGGACCTGTCCGGCGCCGACGAAACGTTTCGCGCCTGGCGCGCTTTCCGGTTCGCGACGGCCTACGCCCCGCTGCTGCGCGAGCACCGCGACCAGCTCGGCCCCAACGTGGTCTGGAACATCGAGCGTGGCCTGGAGCTGACCACCGGGGAGCTGTCGCGCGCCACCGCGCTGCGCGCCGCGCTCGCCGGGCGGGCCGGTGAGTTCTTCGCCACGGCCGAGGTTCTGGCTTGCCCGGTCAGCCAGGTTCCGCCGTTCGACGTCACGATGGACTGGGTGCACGAGATCGACGGTGTGCCGCAGCGGACCTACCTGGACTGGATGGCGTCGTGCTACCTGATCTCGGCCACCGGGCTGCCGGCCATCTCGGTGCCGGCCGGGTTCACCGCCGATGGGCTGCCGGTGGGGCTC
>DATINY010000414.1:0-9042 GCA_035473755.1 Streptosporangiaceae bacterium | reverse complement strand
CATCCCGGTCCGGGGTACCCGACGTGTGCGTGCCGCCGGTCGCGGCCGCCGCCTCGCCACCCTCTTCGCCGGTGTCGCTTTCGGCCTTGCTGCGGGCCTCGGCGACCTGGCGGCGGTGCGCCTCGAACCGGGAGTGCGCCTCGGCGTACTGGCGCTCCCATTCCTCGCGCTGGGTGTCGTACCCGTCCAGCCACTCGTTGGTGTCGGGGTCGAAGCCGTCCGGGTAGACGTAGTTGCCCTGGTCGTCGTAGGTGGCGGGCATGCCGTACAAGGTGGGGTCGAAGTCGTCGCCGACCGCCTCGCCGATCGTGCCCTCGTTCGCCTGCTTGAGCGACAGGCTGATCCGGCGCCGGTCGAGGTCGATGTCGATGATCTTGACGAAGATCTCGTCGCCGACCTGCACGACCTGCTCGGGGATCTCCACATGCCGGTCAGCGAGCTCGGAGATGTGCACCAGCCCCTCGATGCCCTCCTCGACCCGCACAAACGCGCCGAACGGCACCAGCTTGGTGACCCGCCCGGGCACGACCTGGCCGATCTGGTGGGTGCGCGCGAACTGCTGCCACGGGTCCTCCTGGGTGGACTTCAGCGACAGCGAGACCCGCTCGCGGTCCATGTCCACGTCCAGCACCTCGACCGTGACCTCCTGGCCGACCTCGACCACCTCGCCCGGGTGGTCGATGTGCTTCCACGACAGCTCGGACACGTGCACCAGGCCGTCCACGCCGCCGAGGTCCACGAACGCGCCGAAGTTGACGATGGAGGAGACCACACCCTTGCGGATCTGGCCCTTCTGCAGCGTGTTGAGGAAGTTCTGGCGGACCTCGGACTGGGTCTGCTCCAGCCACGCCCGGCGGGACAGGACCACGTTGTTGCGGTTCTTGTCCAGCTCGATGATCTTCGCCTCGATCTCCCGGCCCACGTACGGCTGCAGGTCACGTACCCGGCGCATCTCCACCAGCGAGGCGGGCAGGAACCCGCGCAGGCCGATGTCGAGGATGAGGCCGCCCTTGACGACCTCGATCACGGTGCCGGTGACGACACCGTCCTCCTCCTTGATCTTCTCGATCGTGCCCCAGGCGCGCTCGTACTGCGCGCGCTTCTTGGACAGGATCAGCCGGCCCTCCTTGTCCTCCTTCTGCAGGACCAGGGCCTCGATGTGCTCGCCGGTCTTGACACCTCATGGGGGTCGACGTCATGCTTGATCGACAGCTCGCGGGAGGGGATGACGCCTTCGGTCTTGTACCCGATGTCGAGCAAGACCTCGTCCCGGTCGACCTTGACGATGGTGCCCTCGACGATGTCGCCGTCGTTGAAGTACTTGATGGTCTCGTCGATCGCGGCGAGAAAGGCCTCTTCGGACCCGATGTCGTTGACCGCGACCTTGGGGGTCGGGGTGGCCTCAGTGCTGCTCGTCATGTGGGGGTTGGCTCCGGCGGACAAATGGTAGGTGGATGGGATGCGCATGCACGGCTGAGCCCGCCACACGGGCCTACAGGTCTATCGGACTTGCCTGGCCGACCTGACCAGCCACGGCTAGCCTCAACGGCCATCCGCGACTGTGCCTGGCCATGGCGGACTGCACCGAACACAGCGCAGCGTTCAGAATATGAGAGCCTGACCTGCCGGTCAATCTAAGCCACCAACCTGTGACCTCCCGCCCCACCCGCCACCCCCGCGGACCCCCCGCCCACCGCACCACAGCCCACCTATCACGGATCCCCGCCCCGCAAACCCGGGCGAAACGGACGTGATCATGACCAAGATCCGTGAACAGTGGTGGATCAGGCGGGTTTGGCCCAGCGGCCCGCCCCAACGGCACCTTCAGTGCCCCGCTTCCTCCCAGGTCAGGCCGGTGCCGAATGACACCGCCAGCGGGACGGTGAGCTCGAACGCGCCGCACATGGTCTCGCCCACCAGTGTGCGCAGCCGGTCCAGCTCGCCCGGGGCGACCTCGAACAGCAGCTCGTCGTGCACCTGGAGCAGCATCCGCGACGCCAGGCCCTGCGCGCGGAGCGCACGGTCCACCTCCAGCATGGCCACCTTGATGATGTCGGCCGCCGAGCCCTGGATCGGCGCGTTGAGGGCCATCCGCTCGGCCATCTCCCGGCGCTGCCGGTTGTCGGAGGTCAGGTCGGGCAGGTAGCGGCGGCGGCCCATGATGGTCTGGGTGTAGCCGTCCTTGCGGGCCTGGGCCACCACCTCGTAGAGATAGTCGCGTACCCCGCCGAACTGCTCGAAGTACTCCTCCATCAGCCCGCGCGCCTCGTCGGGCGTGATGCGCAGCTGCTGGGACAGGCCATAGGCGGACAGGCCGTAGGCGAGCCCGTAGTTCATCGCCTTGATCTTGCTGCGCAGCTCGACGGTGACGTCGGCCGGGGGCAGGCCGAACACCCGGGAGGCCGTCTCGGCGTGGAAATCGTGCCCGGAACCGAACGCCTCCTTGAGCGCCGCATCGTCCGACAGGTCGGCCATGATGCGCAGCTCGATCTGGCTGTAGTCGGCGGTGAGCAGGCACTCGTACCCGCTGCCGACCACGAAGCCCTGCCGGATCCGCCGTCCCTCCTCGGTCCGGATCGGGATGTTCTGCAGGTTGGGGTCGGTGGAGGAGAGCCGGCCGGTGGCGGCGATCATCTGGTTGTAGGTGGTGTGGATGCGGCCGTCCTCGCCGGCCATCGGGATCAGCGAGTCGACGATGCTCTTGAGCCTGGCGACGTCCCGGTGCCGCAGCAGGTACGCCAGCACCGGGTGCTCGGTCTGCGCGAGCAGGCTGGTCAGCGCCTCGGAGTCGGTCGTGTACCCGGTCTTGATCCGCTTGGTCTTGGGCAGGCCCAGCTCGTTGAAAAGCACCTCCTGCAGCTGCTTGGGCGAGCCCAGGTTGAACTCGCGGCCCACCACCGCGTAGGCGGACTGCTCGGCCGCCTTCACCTCGCCGCCGAGGCTCGCCGACATCGCCGCGAAATGATCGGTGTCGGCGGCGATCCCGGCCCGCTCCATCCCGGCCAGGACGCTGATCAGCGGCAGCTCCACCTCGTGCAGCAGCCTGGTGGCCCCCCGCCGCTCCAGGTCCTGGTCGAGCGCGTCGCCGAGCTCGGCCGTGGCGCGGGCCTGCAGCACCAGCGCGGTCGCGACCTGCGCCTCGCCATCGCCGGAGTCGTCCTCGCCGGCAAGGTCGAGCGCGAGCTGCCCGGTGGCGATCTCGTCCGCGGGCTTCAGCTCCTTGGCCAGGTAACGCAGGACCAGGTCGGCCAGGTCGAAGGAGCGCTGGCCGGGCAGGGCGAGGTAGGCGGCGAGCGCGGTGTCGGTGGTCAGCCCGGCCAGCTCCAGGCCACGGGCGGCCAGGGCGTGGATCGGGCCCTTGGCATCGTGCATCGCCTTGGGCCGGGCGGGGTCGGCCAGCCAGGCCGCCAGCGCCCGCTCGTCGTCCTCGGTGAGCGCGGCCGGGTCGAGGTAGGCGCCGGCCTCGTCGGGGGTGGCCAGGGCCAGCCCGGTCAAGGTACCGGTGCCCCGGCCCCAGGTGCCGCTGACCGCCACGCCGGTCCGGCCCTCGCCCGCCGCGTGCTCGGCCAGCCAGCCGGCCACCTCCTCCGGCCCGGGCAGCGTGATCTCCACGTCGAACGTCCCGCCCACCTCGTCGCCGGGGCCGGCCACGGCGGTCACCCCGCCGATTCCGTTCGGCAGCGTGGAGTAGAGGCGGTCCCGCAGGACCCGGAACTGGAGGGTGTCGAAGAGCTGGTGGATCTGATCTCTGTCCCACGCGGCGGGGCGCAGATCCGCCGGCCCGACGTCCAGCGGGACGTCACGGGCGAGCTCGGTGAGCTGGCGGTTGCGCAGCACGTCGGACAGGTGCTCCCGCAGCTTCTCCCCGGCCCTGCCCTTGACCTCGTCCACCCGGTCCACCAGCTGGCCGAGCGAGCCGTATTCGGCGACCCACTTGGCCGCGGTCTTCTCCCCGACCCCCGGGATGCTGGGCAGGTTGTCGCTCGGGTCGCCGCGCAGCGCCGCGTAGTCGGGGTACTGGGTTGGGGTGAGGCCGTACTTGGCGGCGACCTCCTCCGGCGTGAAGCGGGTCATCTCGGTGATGCCGCGCCGGGTCATCAGCGCCGTGGTGCGCTCGTCCACCAGCTGCAGCACGTCCCGGTCGCCGGTGACGATGAGCACGTCGAAGCCGGCCTGTCCGGCCTGGGTGGCGAGGGTGGCGATGATGTCGTCGGCCTCGTACCCGGGCACCGACAGCCGCTGGACGCCCAGCGCGTCTAGCACCTCGAAGATGAGGCTGAGCTGGTTGCGGAAGTCGGCCGGGGTCTCCCGCCGGTTCGCCTTGTACTCGACCCACTGCTCATGCCGGAACGTCGGCTCGCCGCGGTCGAAGGCGACGGCCACGTGGGTGGGCGCCTCGTCGCGCAGCACGTTGATGAGCATCGCGGTGAAGCCGTAGACGGCGTTGGTGGGCTGGCCGGTGGTGGTGGAGAAGTTCTCCGGCGGCAGCGCGAAAAAGGCTCGGTAGGCCAGGGAGTGGCCGTCCAGCAGGAGCAGCCGGTCCCGGTGCTCGCCGACGGCAGTGTTCTCGGACTTGGTCACCACGGAGGAAGTCTAGTGGCCGGTGCCGACGGCGCCGGGGCAAGCCCGGACGAGGGCCGGGCAGGCGCCCGCTGGAGCGCCTGCCCGGCCGCATTCAGGTGGTCAGGACCCGAACTGGTAGATGGTGGTGGAGTTGAACACCTGCCCGACCTTCAGCTCCGTGGAGGGGAAGTTCGGCTGGTTCGGCGAGTCCGGGAAGTGCTGCGTCTCGAACGTGTAGCCCGCGCTCTGCCGGTAGGTGTGCCCGCTGATGCCCACGAGCGTGCCGTTGAGGAAGTTGCCGCTGTAGAACTGCACGCCCGGCTGGTCGGTCCAGACGGTCAGCGAACGCCCGCTGTGCGGATCGAACGCGCGGGCGGCCAGGTTGAGCCCAAGCGGGCCGGTGGTGGCCGGCGTCTGCTTGTTCAGCACCCAGTTGTGGTCGTAGCCCTGGGCGATCAGCAGCTGGTTGCCCCCGCCGTTGTCCGGAGCGGTGACATCGTCGATCCGGGAGCCGATGGCGTGTGGCTTCCTGAAGTCGAACGGCGTGCCCGCGACCGGTGCCTCCACGCCGGTCGGGATCTGGGTCGCGTTGGTGGGCAGGTAGCGGTCGGCGTTCATCTGGACGAACTGGCCGTAGGCCGAGCCGGGGAACGAGTCCTCGCCGGCCAGGTTGAAGTAGTTGTGGTTGGTGAAGTTGATCACGGTGTTCTTGCCCTGGACCGTCGCGTGATAGTGCATGGCGAGCTGGTTGGCGTTGTTCAGGGTGAAGGTGACGGTCAGGGTGAGCTTGCCCGGGTACCCGGTGCAGTTGCAGCTGGGCTCAAAGGCCGAGCCCTCGTCGCCGTCCGGGCTGACCAGCGTCATCGCCACGCCCACCGCGTGCGGGACCTTGACGACGTGCGCCGACCAGATGTGGTTGCCGAAGCCGACGAAGCCGCCGTGCAGGCTGTTGCCATTGTTGTTGATCGGCAGCGTGTAGGTCTGCAGGCCGTTGCTCTGCTCCAGCTGGAACGTGCCCTTGGCGATCCGGTTGCCGTAGCGGCCGATGGTCTCCCCGAAGTAGGGACCACCCGTGGCCGGCGGCGGCGGGCTGTCGAAGTTGACGTAGTCCTGCAGCGTCTTGAAGCCGAGGATGACGTCGGCCTTGTGGCCACCCCGGCCGGGCACGGTGATCGACTGCTGGGTGGCGCCATAAGTAATGATCTTGACCTGCATGCCGCGGCAGTTAGTGAGCGTGTACCGGAACACCGGGGTCAGCTTGCCGGTATAAGGCTCGATGGCCTTGCCGAAGAACTGCTTGGAGATGGTGGGGCTGCAGTTGTTGCCCGACATGGCGGACGCCTGGCCCATGGCCAGTGAGCCCGTCACGCCGAGCGCGAGCACCGCGGCCATCGCAACGCCGGCGATCGAGTGCGTACGGAGGCGGGCCCCCGCCTGCGCAAACGACCGGGCAGTCCCCCTTGTTAGCGTTAACAACGGCAGTGGACGCATGGACGCTTCCTTTCGGTGGTTGATGTATGCCCGCCATGCTCCATCCATCGCCGCCCGGGATTCAGCCATTCCGCACAAAAGGTCTCATAACTTTTTGATGTACCCGGTCGCCTGCTCACCCGGAATTGTCCCGGCCCGCTTCCTCACCTGCGCATTCGCACGGCACGCAGGCAATGGCTCCGTGGAATAGCTCTAGCTGCGCCGGGTGGTGGCCCGTGATCTCCCCGCCCCCACGGGGCCCGGTGACCGTCTGCCCGGCCGGCGATCCGCCGCCCTAAGCTTCTCCTGCGGCGGGAGGTGCCGCGGGACCGGAGGTGGCGGTGGACCAGGACAGCGCGCGGCGAATCACCGAGGAGTACGTTGCCCGGAGCAGGGACACGCTCATCGACCGGATGGGGATCAGGATCCTGGAGGCGAGCGCTCAGCGGGTCGTCGGCACCATGCCCGTGACCGGCAACACCCAGCCGCTCGGGCTCCTCCATGGCGGGGCATCGTGCGTGCTCGCGGAGACACTGGGCTCGCTGGGCTCGGCGCTGCACGCGGGGCCGGACCGGATCACGGTCGGCATCGAGATCAGCGCGACCCACCATCGCGCGGCGGCCGCGGGCCAGGTGACCGGGATCGCCAGCCTGCTCCACGGCGGCCGGACCATCACCACCTACGAGATCGTGATCAGCGACGAGCAGGAGCGGCGGGTCTGCACGTCGCGGCTTACCTGCATGCTCATGGACCGGGTGCCGGGCCGGGGCGGCCCGGGCGCGGCCGGCGAGGCGCCGCCCCGCCGCTAGCCGGGGTCAGGCCCGGTGGTAACCGTCCGTGTCGGTACGCATCCGGTGCGCCACTAAGCGAACCATTCACGAAGGGACGTTTACGGCATTCCGACCGGGGAGTGAGCGGGCCTTTGCGCCGGATGCCCACGGGTCGCTACGGTGGTGCGAAGGACCCGGGGAAGCCGAGTAGAGAACATGTCGGCCCGGGGAAGGCCGACACGGCACCAAAGGCTTCCCCGGGTTCTCCATGCCCGGCCGGCGACCGGCCGGGTTACCGGCCGTCGGGGCCGGCCGCCCCGCCGTCAGCGGCCGGATTCTCCGGCAGCTCCCCCGCGAGCACGGCCTCGGCCACGGCCCGCATGCTCACCCGGCGGTTCATCGAGGTCTTCTGGATCCAGCGGAACGCCTCCGGCTCGGAGAGCCCGCGCTCGGCCTGCAGGCGGCCCTTGGCCCGGTCTAGGACCTTGCGCACCTCGAGCCGCTCCCGCAGCGTCCCGATCTCGGTGCCCAGGGCCGACATCTCCTGGAACCGGCTGACGGCGATCTCGATGGTGGGCACCAGGTCCGCCTTCGTGAACGGCTTGACCAGGTAGGCCATGGCTCCCGCGTCGCGCGCCCGCTCCACCAGTTCCCGCTGGGAGAACGCGGTCAGGATCACCACCGGGGCGATCTGCTGCGCCGCGATCCGCTCGGCCGCTGAGATCCCGTCCAGGATGGGCATCTTGACGTCGAGGATCACCAGATCCGGCTTCAGCGCCGAGGCGAGCTCCACCGCCTTCTCGCCGTCCGCCGCCTCGCCTGCTACCTCGTAGCCCTCTTCCTCCAGCATCTCCTTCAGGTCGAGCCGGATCAGCGCCTCGTCCTCGGCTATGACCACGCGCAGGGGTGTCTGGCTCACACGCACGAGGGTACCGAAACAGCCAGGCCGGTGCCGGTCGCGCCGGTCCGCAGATTTGTGACGGCCTGATATCCGCCCCGTCGCCCGGGGATCAGGCGTCCCGCGCCGTTGCGTAGTGCTCGCGGACCTCGGGCTCGGGTTCGGATTCGTACCGCTGGGCCGCGGTCAGCGCCCAGTCCGGCGGCGCCTCGCCGCCGGACAGGGCCCAGGCGGCCTGCCGGGCCGCACCGTCGGCCACGTACTCGGCCGCCTCGGGGACCTCGACCGGGACGCCAAAGACCGTGGGGGCGATCCGGCGCACCGCCTCTGACCGCGCGCCGCCGCCGATCAGCAGCACGCGCCGTACGGCGATGCCCGTCGCCCGGATGGCGTCAAGCCCGTCGGCGAGCCCGCACAGCATTCCCTCGACCGCGGCCCTCGCCAGGTTCTCTGGCCTCGCGTTCGTCCCGGTCAGGCCGTGCAGGGAGGCGGTGGCGTCCGGCCGGTTCGGGGTCCGCTCGCCCTCCAGGTAGGGCAGCATGGTCAGCCCGCCGGCCCCCGGCCTGGCCGACAACGCCCGCTCCGAGAGCCCGTCCAGGTTGGTGCCGAGGATGACGGCCGCGGCCTCCAGCACCCGGGCGGCGTTCAGCGTGCAGACCAGCGGGAGGAAACGGCCGGTGGCGTCGGCGAAGCCGGCGATCGTGCCGGTGGCGTCGGCCGTCGGCGTGCCGCTGACGGCGAAGACCGTGCCGGAGGTGCCGATGGACACAACCACGTCGCCGACCGCGGCGCCGAGACCAAGCGCGGCGGCCGCGTTGTCGCCGGCCCCGGCGCCGAGCCGGGGCGCCGCGGCGCCGAACGAGGGCATCCCGGGCGGCGCCGCCTCACCCGAGGGCTCGGCCGGGCCGAGCACGCGCGGCACGGCCGGCTCGCGCCCGCAGGCGCGGCGCAGCAGGTCGGGCCGGTAGGTCCCGGCCCCAGCGGACCAGTAGCCGGTGCCGCTGGCATCACTGCGGTCGGTGCACAGGCGGTCCAGGCCGCTGCCGCCGGCCAGCCGCCAGGTCAGCCAGTCGTGCGGCAGGCAGACGGCGGCCGTCCGGGCCATCGCGGCCGGCTCGTGCTCGGCGAGCCACCGCAGCTTCGTCACGGTGAACGAGGCGACCGGCACACTGCCGACCGCCTCCGCCCACCCGGCCGCGCCGCGGGCCGGGTCGCCCGCGCCGAGCTCGGCCACCAGCTCCGCCGCCGCCGCCGCTGACCTGGTGTCATTCCACAGCAGCGCGGGCCTGACCACGCCGCCATGCTCGTCCAGGCAGACCATACCGTGCTGCTGGCCGGCCA
>DATINY010000413.1:0-13736 GCA_035473755.1 Streptosporangiaceae bacterium | reverse complement strand
CCGAGGGTGCCGTGCCGCACGCCCGGGCGGTCGGAACCGGCATCGGGGGACTGATCCACGCCTTCCGCGGCTCGGCCGCCACCGCCCGCCGCGAGCTGCTGGCCGCGACCTCGATCGCCACCAGGATCGAGCTCACCGCGATGGAGCTGCTCTCCGCGTGGGGCCTGTGCGTGCTCGACGACGCGGCCGGCGCCGAAGGCGCCGTGCCGCACGCGCGCGCGGTCGGGACCGGCATCGGCGGCCTGATCCACGCCTTCCGCGGCTCGGCCGCGACCGCCCGGCGCGATCTGCTGGCCGCGACGTCGATCGCCACCAGGATCGAGCTCACCCCGATGGAGCTGATCTCCGCTTGGGGCCTGTGCGTGCTGGACGACGCCGCCGGCGCACCGGAGGCAGCGGTGGCCCGCGCCCGGCGGATCCTGGCGCGCTGGGAGGAATCCGGGGAAAGGCACTACACGATCGCCATCGCGCAGTGGGCGTCCACGCTTTTCGCCGAGGCCGGCGATCCGGCCGGCGCGCGGGCCTGTGCGGCGGTCCTGGCCCGGATCGCGGAGGCGACGGCCCAGCCGGAGGCGCTCGCCGCGCTGGCGCACGCGCTCGGCGAGACGGCACACCTCGACGGCGCGCCCGCTACCGCGGCCCAGGAGCTGCTGCGCGCGGCGGAGTCGTTCGCTTCCCTCGGCCTCCCGCTGGCCACCGCGCAGGCGCGGCGCCGGGCCGCCGCGGCCCTGGCCGCGGCGGGCGAGACGGGACGCGCCGCCGATCAGCTGCGCGAGGCGCATGAGATCTTCGCCGGGCTCGGGGCGGCCCGGGCGGCCGGGCAGTGCGCGGCGGGACTGGCCGCGCTGGGCCGGAAGCCTCCCCGGCGGGCCGGGGGCGGCCGCCGGGCGGGCGCCCTGAGCCGTCGGGAGAGCGAGGTGATGGCCCTGGTGGCGCAGGGGCTGACCAGCCGCGACATCGGTGGCCGCCTGTTCCTGTCCCCGCGCACCGTGGAGATGCATGTGCAGAACAGCCTGGACAAGCTCGGCTGCCGGACCAGGGCGGAGGCGGTGCGCCGCCTCACCGAGCTGGGCACCTGGTCGGGGACGGCCGGGCCGGTTCCCTGACGCCTCCGGCCTATCCGTGATGTCAGCCAAGCCCGCCCCGGCTCTGGTCTAATGACCTCACACATAGCCAGAACGTGATTGGCCGGAAGGGGACCTCATGCCTGATCCGGCCGATGGGGCAGCCGCGAAGCCAGCCCGCCCGCGCGGGGTGGCCGGCACGATCTGGGTGCTGGAGCACGCGCAGGACTTTGTCACGGTCACCGTCGGGGTGGTGCTCATCGGGCTGGCCGCGGTCCTGGTGGTGGACGGCCTGGCCAGCTTCTTCCACACGGTCCACACGGGCCGGGCGATACCCACCGCCGCCACCGCCCTGCTCGACCAGGTCCTTCTGGTGCTCATCCTGGTCGAGATCGTGCACACGGTGGTGCTGTCGCTGCGGGCCCATCGCCTCGCCGCGCAGCCCTTCATCATCGTCGGGCTGGTCGCGGTCATCCGGCGGATCCTCTTCGTGCTCAGCAGCGAGGTGAGGGTCGACACGACCGAACTCGGCCTGCTCATCCTGATGCTGATCGCGTTCGTCGCCTCGTTCCTCGCGGTCAGCTGGTTCGAGCGGCGCGAGGACTGAGCTACCGGACGAGCGTGCAGACGGCGGGTGCGGTGGCGGTTCCCTGCTGGCCGGAGGCCGACTTGACCACGGTGCCGACCACGAAGCAGTAGCGGCGGCCGGCCTGCAGGCCCGCGAAGAGGGCGCTGCTCCCGGCGGGCCCGACCGTGTGTGCCTGCTGGGCCCGTCCGCCGAGCTCGGCGACAACGATGAAGGCGATCACGTCGACGGTCCGGGACGGGGGGCTCCACCGGACCCGCATGCCGCGCGGGCGTGCCGCCACCCGGACCCGGGTGACCTGGTACCGGGCCTGCTGCCCGGGCAGCACCGGGCTGGCCGCGGGCGTCGCCCGGGCCGCCGGGGACGGGTCATCCGCCTGTGCCCTGGTGATGACGCCCCACACTAATCCGGCGAGCAGGGCGACCGCACCGGCGCCCAGCAGCAGCGCGAGCCAGGTGCGCCTGGCGCCCGGCACGGGATCGGGGGCCGTACCCGGTATGACGGGCCGCACCGGCGGGAAGTGGGCCACGCGTCACTCCTTTCCGGTGCCAAGTGTGTCACCGTTACGGGTGTGTTATGTGGGCTGTGAGCAGGATGGCATGATCAATCTCGAGGAGGAGGATGCATGGCTATCCACGAGATCCGGGTTGACCGAAGCAAAACCCTGACCGAGGAGCCGGGAACCGGCCACAACCGCTGGCATCCAGACATCCCCCCGGTGGTGCGCTGCCAGCCGGGCGACGAGGTGGTGCTGGAGACCAGGGACGCCCTCGACGGGCAGCTCGGCCCGGCGGCCGGCCTGGACGCCGTGGCCACGGCCAACCTCGACGTTGTACACCCGCTCACCGGCCCGGTCTACGTGGAAGGGGCCGAGCCCGGCGACCTGCTCGCGGTGGAGATCATCGACATCGAGCCCGACAGGTACGGGTTCACGGTGCAGATACCGGGGTTCGGGTTCCTGCGCGACGTCTTCCCCGAGCCGTACAAGGTCAACTGGGACATCGCCGGCGACTGGGCCACCTCGGCCGAACTGCCCGGCGTGCGCATCCCCGGCTCGCCGTTCATGGGCACGATCGGCCTGTCCCCCGGGCACGAACTGCTCGCCACCACCACCGCGCGCGAGCAGGCCCTGATCGACCGGGGCGGCCTCGCGCTGCCGCCGTCGGCCGCCGGCGCGGTACCAGCCGACCCCCGGCTCGCCGCGGAGGGCCTGCGGACCATCCCGCCGCGCGAGCAGGCCGGCAACGTGGACATCAAGCAGCTCGGCAAGGGCGCGGTGCTGCTCATCCCGGTGGACACCCCGGGCGCCCTGTTCTCGGCCGGCGACGCGCACTTCGCCCAGGGCGACTGCGAGACCTGCGGCACCGCGATCGAGATGAGCTCGACCCTGCGCGTGCGGTTCAGCCTGCGCAAGGGCGAGGCGGCCGAGAAGAACATCCGCGATCTGCGGTACACCCGCGAGGACTACTACCTGCCGCCGGAGTTCGCCGCGCCGCGCAGGTTCTTCGCCACCACCGGCATCTCGGTCACCAGGGACGGTGTCAACCATTCCGAGGACATAACGCTCTCCGCGCGCAACGCCCTGCTCAACATGATCGATCACCTGGGCGAGCGGGGCTGGACCCGCCAGCAGGCCTACGCCATCTGCAGCGTCGCCGTCGACCTCAAGATCAGCCAGCTGGTCGACGCGCCCAACATGCTCGTGTCCGCATTCCTGCCGGAGGACATCTTCGCCGGCTGACTATCGCGATCATGGAGCCAGTGGCGGGGGGGCCGTCCTTGCCCCCAGCGATCACGCATGCGAACCTGCTGGGGTGCCTCCCAACCCGCTGACCGCCCCGACCGCCAACGATGCCACGCTGCGCGGCGAGCCGGTTGCCCGCACCGTTTTCACCGGGCTGCCCGCGCGTTACGACCGGCTCGCGTACCTGCTCTCGTTCGGCCAGGACCGGCGCTGGCGCCGGGCCGTCACCGATCACGCCGCCGCTGCGGCCCCCCGGCTGGTGCTCGACGTCGCGACCGGCCCGGCCGGGGTAGCGCTCGCCGTCGCCGCCCGGACCGGCGCCGACGTCGTGGGCGTCGACCTCAACGAGCCCATGCTCCGCGCCGGGCTGGCACGGGTCCGCCGGCCCGGGCTGCGTGGCCGGGTGAGGCTAGCCGGAGGGCGGGCCGACCAGCTCCCGTTCGCCGATGCCACCTTCGACGCGGTGACCTTCTCCTATCTGCTGCGTTATGTGGACGACCCGGCCGCGACCATCGCCGAGATGGCCCGGTGCCTGCGCCCCGGCGGGACCATGGCGAGCCTGGAGTTCGCCGTCCCGCCGCAGGCGGACTGGCACGCTGCCTGGTGGTGCTACACCCGGCTGGCCCTGCCCGTGCTCGGCGGCCTCACCGGCGGCGGCGCCTGGTACCAGGTGGGGCGCTTCCTGGGCCCGAGCATCTCGGCTCACTACCGGCGCTACCCCCTGGACGCGCACGTCGCCGCCTGGCGCGCGGCCGGCCTGACCGGCGTGGGGGTGCAGCTGATGAGCCTGGGTGGCGGGCTGATCATGTGGGGCAGCAAATCGTGAGCAGCACCCCGGAGAGGCCGGCCTTCTACGCGGTCGGCCGTGGCACCGGGGGGTTGGGTGACTGGGTGACGCTGCTCCACCCGCCGTACACCCTCTGGCACCTGTCGTATGTGGTGATGGGCGCCGCCGTCATGCCGCCGCTGGTGGTATGGCGGCTGGCCGGCACGCTGGTGGCGTTCTTCCTCGCGGTGGGGATCGGCGCGCATGCGCTGGACGAGCTGAAGGGCAGGCCGCTCGGCACCGGGATCGGCAGTACCACCCTGGCCGTGACCGCCTGCGTCTCGATCGGCGCCGCCGTGGCGATGGGCCTGGCCTATGGCGGGCTGCGGCTGCTGCCGTTCGTGATCATCGGCTGCCTGCTGGTATTCAGCTACAACCTGGAGCTGTTCCGCGGGGTCATGCACAGCGACATCTGGTTCGGCCTGGCCTGGGGCTCGTTCCCGGCGCTGGTGGGGGCCTACGCGCAGCACTGGACGCTGTCGCTGGCGGCGGTGATCGCGGCGGCGGCCGCCTTCTTCCTCTCGATGGGCCAGCGGGCGCTCAGCACGCCCGCCCGGACGCTGCGGCGCCGCGTGAGCGGGGTATCGGTCCAGATCACCTACAACGACGGCCGGGAGCGCCAGCTCGGCCGCGCCGACCTGCTCGCCCCGATCGAGCGGGCGCTGCGGTTCTTCGTCTGGGCGACCGGCGCGGTGGCGCTGGCCATGGTGCTGGTCCGATGAGGCGCGGCGCCGCAGGCGCCGGGCCACGGCACCTCCTGGCGCGCCTCCGGCACGACCCAGCGTCAGCGGTGTCCCGGCGCCGAGGGCAGCCTGGCGAAGCCAGCGAAGCGCCCGCGAGGGAGGCAGAGGTGACTAGTGTCTGAGCGGCCCTTCGACGCGGTCGTGGTGGGGGCGGGCCCGGCGGGCAGCATCGCCGCCCTGGTGCTCGCCCGCGGCGGGGCCCGCGTCGCGCTCGCCGACAAGGCTTCCTTCCCCCGCGACAAGGCGTGTGGCGACCTGGTCGGCCCGCGCGGCGTGCAGGTACTGGCGGAACTGGGCGTCCGCGTTCCCGACGCGGGCCAGGGAAGCGACCTGCTGGCGGTCGGCCCGTCCGGGCGGTCCAGCAAGCTCCCCGCGTTCCCGGGCCGGAGCTACGCCGATCACGGGGTGGTGGTGCCGCGGCTGGTCTTCGACAGCGCCCTGCGCGAGGCGGCCGTCGCCGCCGGGGCGGTCCCGGTCCAGGCCAGGATCACCGCCGTGGACGCCGACGGCGACGGGATCGTCCGTGCGGTCGTCGCGAGCGACGGCCGGCGGCTGGCCGCCGACGTCGTCATCGGCGCGGACGGGGCGCTGAGCCCACTCGCGCGCCTCGCCGGGATGCTCGACCCGGACACCGCGCTGTGGGGGTTCGCGATCCGCGCCTACCTGCCCGCCGAGGTGCCGCTGCCACTGCTGGTCCTGCTGGATGCCAGCCCATGGCGGATCTACCCCGGCTACGGCTGGCTGTTCCCCGGTGCGGACGGGCAGGCGAACGTGGGCATCGGGGTTGGGCTGGGCACCACCCGCCGGCAGGCACCGCTGCGCGGCGACCTGGCCCGGTTCTGCGCGCTGCTGGCCGAGCGCGGCGCCATCGGGCCAGGCGTCACGCCGGGGCCGGTCACCGGCGGCTGGCTGCGGATGGGCGGCACCGGGACCCCGCCGGCGGCCGGGAACGTGCTGCTGGTGGGCGACGCGGCGGGCCTGATCAACCCACTGCAGGGGGAGGGGATCGCACCGGGGATGGTCAGCGCCCGGCTGGCCGCCGAGGCCGTGCTGGCCCACCCGGCGGGCCCCGGCCCCGCCTACGCCGAGGCGCTGGCCGCCGCGTTCGGCGGCTATATGCCCGGGGCCGCGGCGCTGCAGGACGCGCTGCTGCGGCGGCCACGGGCGGCATCGGCGGGCATCCGGCTGCTGACCGCGCCCGGGGTGCGCAGGCTCATGGCCGGCACCTGGTCGCTCTACTGGAACGGCCTGGTGGACGGCGCCCAGCCGCGCCCGTCCGCCTGGAGCGCGGGCGTGGTGCAGCGGGTGGCGGGGCTGCTCGCCGCGCGGATGGCGGGACGGTCCTCCGGTCCCCGGGCCGCCGCCGTTACCGGCAGCGCTCCTGGCCGGCCCGGGGCCCGGGCCGGCCAGCGCTGATCACCCCGCGCGGAAGTTGTGCGGCTTCGACCCGGTCAGGTACGTGGTCGTCGTCTGGGCCGGCAGCGTGGACGGGGCGACCATGGTGCTGCCGGTCGGCCCGGTCTGCACCGCCATGCCGGTGGCGCTGTGGTTCAGCGCCTGCTTCCAGGTGTAGAACCACTGGGTGTAGCCGTCGCCCTGCACGCCGGAGCTCGGGCTGCCGATGATGGTGATCGGATCACCGGGAACCGCCCGCTCGTAGTACCACTGGGCGTTCCCGGGGGCCAGGTTCACGCAGCCGTGGCTGACGTTGACGAACCCCTGCTCCCCCACTGACCAGGGCGCGGAGTGGTAGTAGTCGCCGCTCCAGGTGAACCGGACCGACCAGAACACCGGGACGTTCTTGTACCCGGGCCCGCTCATCAGGACCGGGTTGCCCTTCTCGATGGTCAGGTAGGTGCCGTTGGAGGTGTCGTCACCCGGCATGCCGCTGGAGTCCGCCCAGGTCGCGTACAGCTTGCCCTTCCAGTAGATCCGCGTCTTGTGCGTCACGGTGCTCGTCACGCCGATCAGCGAGTTACCGATCCGGAACGCATTGCTCAGGTTGGAGGTCCCGTACACGCCCGGGGAGATCGCCAGGCCGTTGAAGTGCGCCGTGAAGCTCACCTTGGTGTGCTGCGGCCAGTAGGTCTGGGGGCGGAAGCTCACGGACTCGCTGCTGTCCCAGATCCAGGTGCCCACGACCGGCTTGGAGGTCTTGATCTGGATCGCCTTCTCCACCGCCGCCCTGCGGGTGACCGGCGAGCTGAACAGGATCGTGATCGGCATGCCGACGCCGTAGGTCTGGTTGAGACCCACGATCGTGCTGGCCGAGAACGTCGCGCCCGCGGCGAGGGTGCGGAACGAGCTGGTCGTCGTGGTGATCTTGTTATCCGCGTTGATCGCGCTGACGGTCACGTTGTAGTGGGCGCCATTGTGCAGCGACCAGTTGGTGTGCCAGGACTTCGCGTCCGTGGCGAGGACGCCCCCGACCACCTGGTGGCCCGTGGTGACCGAGACGTTGGTGATCTTGCCCGCGGTGGCGGTGATCGAGATGCCCTTGTTCGGCTTGGCGTTGCTGGTGCCGTTGGCCGGGGTGATGGTCACCTGGGCGGCAGGGGAGGCGGACGGGGCGCCCGCCGCCGCTCCGGCCTGACCGGCCGCCTTGGAACCAGCCGGGCTGGTACAGGCCGCCGCGAACAAGGAAACGATCCCGAACATCGCCATGATGCCCAGCCCGAGCCGGCGGCTGGTGGGCAGGCTACGCTGATTCGCCCGAGTCAGGCCACTCTCCCGCACCCTTGTCCTCCTGTTGTGCTGATGCCAACGTCCAATGGCCGTCGGCCCAGGCTTGGGCTACCGCCTGAGGCTTACCGGCCCGTTTGCTGAGAAGATGCTGAACCCTCGCCCGGCCCGGCGGTTTCGGATCCGGCCGCGTGCCCGTGCGAAGTTCTCAGTAGAGAGACGGATTCACTACCCCCAGGGTTCACTTCCAACTTTATCTGTACCCTCCGATGCCGCCGCCATGTACTGAATCCAGCGGCTGCGGCCAGCAGAGCGATCCCGATAGCGGTCCACGGGACCACATCACCGTACCTGTCAAACGGCGTGAGGGCCGTGCCGGGTTCCAGCCCCAGGCGAACGGTCAGCAGCCCGCGCTGCGCGGTGCTCATCGAGGCGAGCAGGCGCCCCTGCGCGTCGTAGGCGGCCGAGACCCCGGTCAGCGCCGCCTGCACGACCGGCCGCCCGGTCTCGGCGGCCCGCAGCGCACCGAGCGAGGCGTGCTGGGCCGGGGCCCAGCTGCCCTGGAACGTGGAGTCGGAGGTCTGGTACACGATCAGCTGGGCGCCCCGCCGCGCGTCGGCCCGCGACATGTCGGGGAAGGCGGACTCGAAGCAGATCAGCACGCCGATCGGGATGCGCTGCCCGCCCCGGGCCGTCATCCGCATCACCTTGGCCCCCGACCCGGGGATCATGTTGGTCGGGGCCGCCCGGCTGATCCTCGTCAGCCAGCCGAGCTGCTGGCGGAACGGGATGTACTCGCCGAACGGGACGAGCCGCGTCTTCGTGTAGGTCGCCGCGATCCCGCGCGGACCGATCAGCACCGCGACCTTGGTCTTGCCCGCGGGGGTCTGGGAGTCCTGGTTGGCCAGGATCTGCGCCCCGTCCGCCGCCGAGAGCGCCTCGAGCCGGGCCAGCAGCCGCGGGTCCTTGCGCAGGTCGGAGGCGATGCTGCTCTCGCCCCACACGATCAGGCTGGGATGAAGCCGGCCCAGGCCGGCCGAGAGCCGTTCGCTGGCATTCACCCGGATCTGCGGGTTGTGCTGGACTCCGGGCTGGACCAGCGTCAGCGTCACGAACCGCACCGGGTGCGGGGGCGGCGGGATGAGCGCGAACGCGGCCGGCCCGGCGGCGATCACGACCGCGGTGGCGGCCGCGCCCAGGGCCCGGACCGGGATGCGCCCCGCGGTCAGCAGGATCACGATGCCGGTGTTGGCCGCCACGATCGCGAAGCTGACCAGCCACACCCCGCCCACCGCGGCCAGCCCGAGCACCGCCGGATGCTGCCACTGGCTGGCGCCCAGCAGCGCCCATGGCCCGCCGAAACCCTGCCAGGAGCGGATCCACTCGATCACCAGCCAGTAGCTGGGCACCACCACCAGGGCGGCCAGGCTGCGGGCGGCGGTGGCGGGCGGCCGCAGCAGCACCCAGGTGCTGACCGCGACCGGGATCCACAGCGCACCCATGATGATGGCCACCAGCAGCAGGGCGGGACCGATGTTCGGCAGCAGCCAGTAGTGGGCGGCGAAGATGAACCCGGCACCGAACCACCAGCCGCGCACCCCGGCCTCCCGCGCGGACGGCGACGCGCGCATGAGCAGCAGGCCGGGCACGAGCGCGAACCAGGCCAGGAACTCGAGGTTGGGCGCGGGAAAGGCCAGCACGGGCAGCGCGCCCGCCGCCAGGGCCGCATACCTGGCCGGCTTGGTCAGGGCACGCCACACCGCCATGGCCCCATTCTCGCGCTACCCGGGGGCAGCTTGTGCGGTGGCCGTTCCATCGCCGCGCCGCCCCGGCCCGGCTCCCGCCTCCGCCCGGGGCCGTGGCATACCGACTTCTGCCCAAGAAATTAAGAAATCATTACGTAATGGCGTCGGAGGGATAACCCACGCGGGAGCCAGCCGGATTCCGCCCGGGAATGGCGTAATTGCGGCGAGAGGACAGCGGGGGATTGCGCGAGGGATCGGTGGGATTTGGTACGGCGCCCTCATTCGCCCGCAGCCGGGCATCCGGTGGCTGGGCGGTCGTTGCCGCATCCGTTGTGCGCTGCTGGCGGGCCGGGGCGGAACGCGGCACGGCGCGTTGCCGCCGTCACCTGGCGGCCGTGCGGCGCCGCCGGAGCGCGGCGGCCGTGGCCCAGGCGAGCGCGGCGAGGGTGAGCACCACGATCACGGCCTGGGGCCAGGCACCGATCCGGTCGGCCAGGGTGCGCTGGCTCACCAGCGGCACCCGGGCCTCCAGCACGGCCCGCTGCCAGGTGCCGCTGTGCGCGATCAGCCGCCCGTCCGGGGCGATGATGGCGCTGACGCCGGTGGTGGAGGCGACCACGACCGCCCGGTTGGATTCGACCGCGCGGATGCGGGCCATCGCCAGCTGCTGGAGCGTCTCACCGCGCTGGCCGTCCACCTCGAAGGTAGCGTCGTTGGTCTGCACGGCCAGCAGGTTCGCACCCGCGTTGACCTCGGAGGACACCAGGCCATCGAAGCCGACCTCGTAGCAGATGACGTCCCCGAGCCTGATCTTCCCGGCGCGGAAGACCACCGCACGGTGGCCCGCCGTGAAGTTCTGCGGCTGAAGGTTCACCAGCGAGGTGATGTGCTTGAGCAGCCCCCGGAACGGGATGTACTCGCCGAACGTCACCAGCTGGCGCTTGACGTAGGTCTGGCCCGGCCCGCGGCCCGGCAGCCACAGCACGCCGGCGTTGCGCACCGGGTTGGCCAGCAGGGTGCCGACGAGCACCGGCCGGTGGATCGCGTTCACCGCCCCGGCGATCGTCGCGTACACCTGCGAGTAGTACCTGGGGTCGAGGTCGGTCGAGTTCTCTGGCCAGATCACCAGGGCGGGCGCGGGCAGCGCGCCCGCGCGGACGCGTGTGGCCAGGCGTTCGGTGGCAGCCGCGTGGTTGACCGTGACGGTGGAGGCCCGGAGCAGGCCGGGCAGGCTCCGCGCGTGTGGCACGTTGCCCTGGACGGCGGCCACGACGGCCGTGGGCGTGCCCGGGGGCTGCTGGTCGACCGGGAGCAGGGCGCCCGCCAGCGCGAACCCGGCGGCGCCCGCGAACGCCAGCAGGGGCAGCGCCCGCCGGCGCAGCCCGGCCCGCCGCCCCGGGACGAGCAGGGCCCAGGCCAGGGTGGTGCCCGCCAGCGCCACCAGGAAGCTCAGCAGCGGCGCGCCGCCGACCGCGGCCCACGGCGCGGCCGGCGTGCCCGCCTGGCTCATCGCCAGCCTGCCCCAGGGGAACGCGTACGGCCACCGGCTGCGCAGCGCCTCGGCGCACACCCACCAGCCCGCCACCGCCAGCGGCCAGGCGCGCAGGTCGAGCAGCAGCCGCTGGCCCATGGCGAGTACCGCGAAGATCACCGCCTCGGCGACCGCGAGCGCGAGCCACGCGTACCAGGCCACGTTGACCAGCCAGGACAGCAGCGGGACGAAGAAGGCCAGCCCGAACACCAGCCCAGCCAGCAGCGAGGCGCGCAGGCCGCGCCGCCACAGCGCCACGGCCAGCAGCGCCGGGCCGGCCGGGGCGAGCGGCCAGATCCCGATCGGCGGGAAGGCGGCCGTCAGGGCCAGCCCGCCGGTCAGCGCGACGGCCAGCGCCCAGGGCAGGCTCAGGCGCGCGGAGGCGTCCAGGCCGGGTGGGCCCGTGCCGGGCGGGCTGGGTGCGGTGGACCGGCCGGCCGCGGTCTGCGGCCCGGGCTCCGGGGCGGGCAGAGTTGCCGCTCCTGGTCCGCCGGCGGCCGGGGCCGCCGGCCCGGGTTCCTGGCTGGCTCCGGCTACCGGCTCGGGACCGGGCGGGGCGAGGGTGCCGGGCTGGTGCTCCGGGCCGACGGGCACGCTCGCGCCCTCACCGCCCGCGCCGCCGGTCACCGTCACCGTTCCTCCCGCCTGGCGGCCGGCCCAGGCCGGCCCCTGCCTGTGGGCACATACCGCTGCTTGCGAGGGTAACCGGGCAACCGGGCTCCCGCCGCCCCCCTCCAGGCTGGCCCGGAACTCCCGCCGTCGGCGGGCGAATCGCCGGCGGCGGGAATGCCGCGGGGCGCCCGCTGGCTGACCTGAGGAGGCCGGGCCCGTTGGTAGCGCCCTGGTGCCCGTCATTGGTCCTAAGTGAGAGGAGCCCGCGGTGAGCCGCCGTGGCTGGGTGCTGTTCGCGCTCATGAGCGTCATCTGGGGGATGCCCTACCTGTTCATCAAGGTGGCGGACGGCGGGGTCGCGGTACCCGTGCTGGTGTTCACGCGGCTGACGGTCGCCGCGGCGCTGCTGCTGCCGCTCGCGATCCGCGGCCGCCAGATCGCGGGGCTGTGGCGGCACTGGCGGTGGCTTGTGCTCTTCGCCACCATCGAGATGATCATTCCGTGGGCGCTGCTTTCCGATGCCGAACGGCACCTGTCGAGCTCGAGGACCGGCCTGCTCGTCGCCTCGGTGCCGATCATCGGGGTGGTGCTCGCCCGGCTGACCGGCGGCCCCGAGCGGCTCACCCCGGCTCGCTGGGCGGGCCTGCTGATCGGGCTGGCCGGGGTGGCGGTGCTCGCCGGGCGTGACGCGGTCGGCGGCGACGCGTGGTCGGTGGCCGAGGTCATGCTCGTCGCCGTGTGCTACGCGACCGGCCCGCTGATCGTCAACCGCAAGCTCAGCAAGCTTCCGGGCCTGGGCGTCAACGCCTTCTGCCTGAGCTTCGCCGCGATCGTCTACGCCCCGGTCGCCGCGCTGACCTGGCCGGCCACGGTTCCGTCGGCGCAGGTGCTGGCCTCGCTCGCGGCCCTGGGTGTCATCTGCACCGCCCTCGCGTTCGTGCTGTTCTTCAAGCTCATCGCCGAGGTCGGCCCGTCGCGCGCCATCGTCATCACCTACGTCAACCCGGCGGTCGCCGTCGCGCTCGGGGTAGCGGTGCTGGGTGAGCCGCTGACCGCCGGGATCGTGGCCGCGTTCGTGCTGATCCTGGCCGGCTCGGTGCTGGCGACCCGGCCCAGTCGGCCCTCCGCGCGCCCGACCGGGCCGGCGCCGGCGGACGAGTCGGTGGGCGGGGCCGCTCGCCGCTAGTAGTAGTGACTGGAAGTGCATCGGTGTATCGGTGCATCGGTGCGTGCTGCGCCGGTGTGTCCGGGGTGGTTTGTCGGTGGCCGCTGGTGTGCTCGGGGTATGCCCAGACGCCGTGTACCCGGCTCGCCGCAAGTGGTGTGCCGTACTGCCCGGGCGGGGCTGCGTGTCACCCGCGGGCAGCGGTGTCGGCTGCTGGGTCTGCTGGTGTCGGCGGGTGATTTGTGGGCGTGCCTGCTGGAAATCAACGCGTGGCGGCGGGCCCGGCAGGACCGCCCATTGGTCTCCTATCAGGAACTATGCGGGGAACTGGCCCGCGCTGGGCCCGGCACGTTCGGGGAGCTGGACACCGAAGGAGCCCGGTCGGTGCTGCGCCGCTATTCCGACGCCTGGTTCGCTACTGTCAAACGCCGCAACGAAGGCGATCGAAGGGCGCGGTTCCCGCGGCGGCGGCGGGCGCTGGTGCCGCTGCGCTGGTACCACGACAGGTTCACGCTGGCGGGCAGGCGGCTGCGGATCCCAGTCACCGGCAGACAGCCGCCGCTGTGGGTGCGGCTCGACCGGGACCTGCCCTACCCGCCCGAGCAAGTCCGCTCCGTGACGCTGCTGTACGACGCGGGACGGCTGTGGGTCGATGTGACCGCCGAGATCCCGATCGCCTGCTACCCAGCCGGGCAAGAGCCTGACCCGGACCGGGTGGCGGGGGTGGATCTGGGGATCATCCACCCGTACGCGGTGGCCGGGCCGGGCGGCGCGGGGTTGCTGGTGTCAGGGCGGGCGATCCGCGCCGAGCACCGGATGCACCTGGCCGACCGTAAGGCCCGCGCCCGGGCGGTAGCCCGCCGCGCCCCCAAGCCCGGGCAGAAAGGGTCGCGGCGGTGGCGGCACTACCGGCGCCGCCAGCGGCTGGCCGAGGCGCGCCACCGGCGGCGGGTCCGCCAGGCCCAGCACGAAGCCGCCAGAGCGGTCATTGCCTGGGCCGTTGACAGGCGGGTCGGCACCCTGGCCGTCGGCGACCCC
>DATINY010000412.1:0-5351 GCA_035473755.1 Streptosporangiaceae bacterium | reverse complement strand
GGGAGGCCGAGGTGGCGGAGAACCTTGCCGCGCGGCGGACGGGCTGACCATGCCGATGGGGAACGGGGCTGGCTGGCCGGACGAGCGGCATGCAGGGTTCCGGCGGGTCGAGTGCGGCCGCTGTGCCGCGGCGGTGCTGGTCGTCAAGTTCAGCGCGCAGCACACGAGCGTGCAGTGGAGCGCGGCGTCCGTACGGGCCTGCGCCGAGTTCAGCGCCCGGGCGGCAGCGGGTGAGCAGAGCGCCCTGATCGGCACCTGCGGGAGCCTGCGCGAGGCCATCGACCGCGCGGTGAGCCAGGGCCGCCTGGAGGTGTCCCCGCCTTGACCGGGCCGCGCGCCTACCACCAGGTGCCGGTAGCCGAGGTGATCAGCGAGACCGACGACACGTTCTCGCTCGTGCTGGCCGTCCCGCCGGAGCTGGCCGGGGCCTTTGCCTACCGGCCCGGCCAGTTCCTGACCGTGCGGATCCCGGTTGAGGATGGCTCGGTGGCCCGGTGCTACTCGCTGTCGAGCTCGCCGCACGCCGGGGACCTGCCGACGATCACCGTCAAGCGGACGGCCGGCGGCCACGCCTCCAACTGGCTCGCCGACCACGCGCGGGCCGGGTTCGTGCTGGACACGCTCCCGCCGGCCGGGACGTTCTGCCCGGGCTCGCTCGAGGGTGACTTCCTGCTGTTCGCGGCGGGCAGCGGGATCACCCCGGTCATCTCGATCCTCAAGTCGGCCCTGGCCGCCGGGCGTGGCCGGGTCGTGCTGATCTACGCCAACCGCGACGAGCGCTCGGTCATCTTCTCCGCCGAGCTGCGCCGGCTCGCGGCGGAGGCGGCGGCCCGGCTGCTGGTGATCCATTGGCTCGACTCGCTGCACGGCGGGCCCACGCCGGCCGGGCTCGCGGCCCTGGCCCGCCCATATACCGCCGCCGAGGCGTTCGCCTGCGGCCCCGACCCGTACCTGGCGGTCGTCCGGCAGGCGATGAGCCAGCTGGGGGTGAAGGCCGTCCACCTGGAGCGGTTCCTGTCGCTGGCGGAGAACCCGTTCGAGGTCACCGAGCCGGCCGGGGGCGTAGCCGCGACCCTGCAGGTGAGCCTGGACGGCGCCATCCGCCAGGTGCCGTGGCCGGCCGGGACCCGCATGCTCGACGTGCTGATCGACGAGGGCCTGGACGCGCCGTACTCGTGCCGGGAGGGCATCTGCGGGGCGTGCGCGTGCCAGCTGACCGGCGGGGAGGTGGAGATGGCGCACAACGAGGTGCTGGAGGCGGAGGACCTCGCCGAGGGCTACGTCCTGGCCTGCCAGTCGGTGGCGCTGACGCCGGAGGTCAGCATCACGTACTCGTAGCCGCGGGTGGCGGCAGCCCAGCTCACCGCCGCTGATCCGCGGCCGGCCCCGGCCCGCGCGCGGACGCCACCGGCACGGCCGCCGCGGCATGCCGCCCGGCCCGGCGGCCGGAGAAGACGCAGTCGGCCAGCGACAGCCCGCTGACATAGGAGTGCGAGCAGAGGCCGGCCGCGCTGCGTCCCGCGGCGTACAGGCCCGGCACCGCGCTGCCGTCGGGCCGGCGCACCTGCCCGGTCTGCTCCGCGACCACCAGCCCGCCGAGGGTCAGCATCGGCGCCGGGTAGGCCAGCCGGGGCCGGACCGAGCAGTCGATCAGCGAGAACGGCGGCCGGTCCTGCACCTTGACCAGCTCGGCCGGTTTGCCGGCCGGATCCGCCTGGCCCGCTGCCGCCGCCGCGTTGTAGGCGGCCAGCGTGGCCGCGAGGCCGGCCGGGTCGATCCCGGCGCGCGCCGCCACCTCCGCGACCGTGGGCGCGCTGACCCGCCCGGCGGTCAGCAGGTACAGCGCCTGCAGCCGCTGGAACCACAGCGTGCTCCGGCGCAGTTCGCGACGGGCCCGGGCCACGGTGTCGCGGTCGGCGAGCAGCCATGCCTTTCCCTCGTGCCTGGCCACGATGGCCTCGCCGATCGCCGCGCCGTAGCGCGACTCGTCGCCTACCCGGCGCCCGGCGCGGTCCACCAGCACGCCGTTCAGTAGGGCGGGCGGCGGGCTGAGGAAGCGCCAGACCGAGACCCGGTCCATGAACCCCACCGTGCCGCCGACCTGGACGCCGAGCCGGATCCCGCTGCCGTCGTCGCCGGGCGTCCCCAGCGGCAGGCCGCCCCGGTAGGCCGGCGCGTGCTCGCGCATCATCGGCCGGTTGGCCACGAACCCGCCGGCCGCCAGCACCACCCCGCGCCGGGCGCCCACCAGCAGCGGGCGGCCGTAGCGGTGCTCCAGCCAGACCACCGGCCGGTGCAGCACGCGGCCCACCTTCGGCGCGTACAGGTACGGCCTGGCCGACCAGCGGTGCAGGATCCCGTGAGCCGCCCGCGCCCAGGTGGGCCCGCCGCGCAGGGTCCGGCACTCGACCCCGGTCACGCCTCCGCTGGTCACGCCTTCCCCGGTCATGCCTTCCCCGGTCACGCCTCCCCCGGTCATGCCTCCCACGGAATCGATGATCAGCCGCTGCGCAGTGGTCTGCGGCAGCACGCGGGCGCCGGATCCGCCGACGGCCTGCGCCAGCCGGGCGAACAGCAGGCCGCCCGAGGTGCCCCGGCCGCGGACCCGGTGCCCCCGCGGCGCCGGTGGCGCTACATCGCGGGCGGACAGTTCGCTGCCGGAGTAGTACAGGTAATGGCGATTGGTGGGATAGGAGGTCTTGTCCGGGCACAGACTGCCCTCGAATGGCACGCCGTGGTGTTCCAGCCAGGCCAGCATGTCCGGGCTGCCCTGGCAGAATTCGCGCAGCGTGGCCGGTGACACAGCGTCGCCGACCTCCAGGCTCAGGTAGCTGAACATGGCTTGGGGCGAGTCCTGGACGCCCGCGGCCAGCTGGTGGGGCGTGCCGCCCCCGGCGTAGATCACGCCGCCGGACAGGGCCGTGGCGCCGCCGCCGGTGAACCGGTCGAGCACGACCACGTCACAGCCAGCGGCCTCGGCCTCCAAGGCGGCGCACGCGCCCGCCGCCCCGAAGCCCACCACGACCACATCGGCCTGGATGTCCCAGGTGTGCGGCACGGGCGCCTCCGGATCCCGCTGTCGCCCATCCGGTCAAAACTGTAACGTGTTCTAGTATGAGGGCCCGGGAGACGCCATGACAACGGACGGCGCTGGCTCAACCTCTCAGGCCGAGTTCGACGTCGTGGTGGTGGGCAGCGGCGCCGCCGGGATGACCGCCGCGCTCACCGCGGCGCACCACGGCCTGCGGGTGGTGGTGATCGAGAAGACCGGCCGGTTCGGCGGCTCCACCGCCCGCTCCGGCGGCGGGCTCTGGCTGCCGGGCAACGAGGTCCTGCGCAGAGCCGGTGTCCGGGACACCCCCGAACAGGCCCGCGCCTACCTGGCCTTCGTGGCGGGCGCTGAGGTCACGGCGGAGCGGCAGCGGGCGCTGCTGGAGCACGGCCCGGCCATGCTCGCCTTCGTGCGCGCCAGCACCCCGGTCGACTTCGCCTGGGTGCCGGGCTACGCCGACTACTATCCCGAGGCGCCCGGCGGGCTGGCCCAGGGGCGCAGCATCGAGCCGGTACCGCTGAACGGGCGGGTGCTGGGGGCCGAACTGGCCCACCTCAACCCCGCCTACGCACCGGCACCGAACGGCATCACCATCACCCAGGCCGACTACCGCTGGCTGAGCCTGGGCCCCCGCCACCCCCGGGCCATCCTGGCCAGCGCGAAGATCCTCGGCCGGGCGGCGCGCACCCGCCTGCTCAGGCAGCCGATGCTCGGCCTCGGGCAGGCCCTGGCGGCGGGCCTGCGCGCTGGCCTGCTGGCCCAGCAGGTACCGGTCTGGCTGGACACCCCCATGACCGGCCTCCAGCTGACGGATGGCCGGGCTACCGGGGTCGAGGTGGGGCGCCAGCCCGCGCTCGTCCGGGCCCGGCGGGGCGTGGTGCTGGCCGCGGGTGGTTTCGAGCGCAACGAGCAGATGCGGCGCCGCTACCAGCGTCAGCCGATCGGCACCCAGTGGACGACCGGCGCGGCCGGCAACACCGGCGACGCGATCACCGCGGGCGAGGCCGCCGGGGCGGCCCTCGACCTCATGGACGATGCCTGGTGGGGCCCGGCCATACCGCTGTCCGGCGGCCCCTATTTCTGCCTGGCCGAGCGCAGCCTGCCCGGCTGCCTGCTGGTGAACGGCGCCGGGTTGCGGTTCGTGAACGAGTCGGCCCCCTACGTCGACGCCGTGCACGCGATGTACGAGGGTCACTGCGCCGATAACCCGCACATCCCGTCGTGGCTGATCACCGACCAGCGCTACCGCAACAGCTACGTCTTCGCCGGCCTGCCGCCCCGCAAGCCGCTGCCGCGCCGCTGGTACCGGGCGGGCGCGGTCCACCGCGCGCCGACTATCGCGGAGCTGGCCGGTCAGGTGGACGTCGACCCGGCCGCCCTAGCCAAGACGGTGGCCCGGTTCAACGAGTTCGCTCAGACCGGCAGGGACGAGGACTTCCGCCGCGGCGACTCGGCCTACGACCGCTATTACGGCGACCCACGGCGCCGGCCCAACCCGTGCCTGGCGCCGCTGGACACGCCGCCGTTCTATGCCATCAAGATCGTGCCGGGCGACCTCGGCACCAAGGGCGGCCTGCGCACCGATGAGCGGGCGAGGGTGCTCCGCGCCGACGGCACCGCGATCGCCGGGCTCTACGCGGCCGGGAACACCAGCGCCGCGGTGATGGGCCACAGCTATGCCGGCGCCGGCGCCACGATCGGCCCCGCCATGACGTTCGGCTACCTGGCCGCGCTCGATCTCGCCGGAGCTCACTGACGTCTGCCGAGGACGCCTCGGGGCGGACTCTGCGTGTTCGGTCGATGACCGTCTGTCTATCCCGCGCGCTATATCCCCGGCGCACGGCCGGCGGGCATCATGGCAACCGCGTGCTCGGAGGCAATTGCAACCACGTGCCGGGGAGGCAGTTGTGAGCGATGACCAGCAAGAGGACCTGATGGCCAGGGTTGACACCTCGGTGCCCGTCTCGGCCAGGATCTGGAACTACTGGATGGGGGGCAAGGACTACTACCCCGTCGACAAGCAAGCCGGGGATGCGTACGCGCAAATGTCTCCCGGCGTCTTCGACCTGGCCCGCTCGTGCCGCAGCTACCTTGTCCGCGCCGTCCGCTACACAGCCGGTGAAGCGGGAGTCCGCCAGTTCCTGGACATCGGCTCGGGCCTGCCGAGCCACGACCCCACCCACGAGGTCGCCCAGCGGGTCGCGCCGGAGTCCCACGTCGTCTACGTGGACCATGACCCGCTCGTTCTCGCGCACGCCCAGGCGCTGCTCACCAGCAACCCCAGCGGCGGAACCGACTA
>DATINY010000411.1:0-4773 GCA_035473755.1 Streptosporangiaceae bacterium | reverse complement strand
GCTGGGACGCGCAGCAGCGGGCGGCCGGGATCGCCGCGGTGGTCGACGAGGCCGTGACCGGGGTGCGGGTGGTAAAGGGCTTCGGGCAGGAGGAGCAGGAGGTCCAGCGGATCGAGCGGGCCAGCACCCGGCTGTACGCCGCCCGGGTCCGGGCGGTGCGGCTGCTCGCCCGCTACAACCCGGCGCTGCAGGCCGTCCCGGCGCTGGGCCAGGTGGGGGTGCTCGCGCTCGGCGGCTGGCTGGCCCTGCACGGCACGATCAGCCTGGGCACGTTCCTGGCCTTCTCCTCCTACCTCGTGGCGATGGTCTGGCCGGTGCGGTCGCTGGCCGGCCTGGTCACCATCGGCCAGCAGGCCCGGGCCAGCGTGATCCGGGTGCTGGAGGTCATCGACGCCCGGCCGGTCGTCACCGACCGGCCCGATGCCCTCCCGCTGCCGGCTGGCATTCCGGACGTGGAGCTGGACGACGTGAGGTTCGGCTACGTGCCGTCGCAGCCGGTGCTGCGCGGCCTGTCGCTGCGGGTGACGCCGGGCGAGACGCTGGCGCTGGTCGGCCCCGCGGGATCGGGAAAGTCGACGATCTCGCTGCTGCTGCCGCGTTTCTACGACGTCAGCGGCGGCGCGCTGCGGGTCGGCGGGCAAGACGTTCGCGACCTCACCCAGGACTCCCTGCGGTCCGCCATCGGGATGGTGATGGAGGACAGCTTCCTGTTCTCCGACACGGTGGCGGGCAACATCGCGTTCGGCCGGCCGGACGCCACCCGGGAGCAGATCGTGGCGGCGGCACGGGCGGCCGAGGCCGACGGCTTCATCGCCGCCCTGCCGCTGGGCTACGACACGGTGGTGGGCGAGAAGGGGCTCACCCTGTCCGGCGGGCAGCGCCAGCGGGTGGCACTGGCCCGCGCCCTGCTCACCGATCCCGCGATCCTGGTCCTCGACGACGCCACGTCGGCGGTCGACCCGCAGGTGGAGGCGGAGATCCACGAGACACTCCGGCGGGTCATGCACGGCCGCACCACGCTGCTCATCGCCCATCGGCGCTCCACCCTGCAGCTGGCGCAGCGGATCGCGGTGCTGGACCAAGGGCGCCTGGTCGACGAGGGCAGCCACGAGGAGCTGATGGCCCGCTGCCCCCTGTACCGGCTGCTGCTCGCTGGGCCCGGCGAGGACGCGGAGGGGGTCGACGCGGGCGAACTGGCCTACTACTCCAGCGGCGAAGGCAGCGTGAACGGCGAAGGCAGCGCGAGCGGCGGTGCCAGCGGGAACGGCCACGGCAGCGTGAACGGCCACGGCCGGCCGGCGCCGGACCGGGGCCGGCTGTGGCCCGCGGACGCCGCGCCGGCGCGGGCCGACCGGGCGCCGGCCGCCGCGGACGCGGGCGGCGGCTTCCTGGCCGGGATACCCGCCTCACCCGAGCTGCTCGCCCAGGTCGAGGCGCTGCCACCCGCCACCGACACACCCGGCATCGACCCCGGGCAGGCCCGGGCGGCGGACCCGCACTTCACGCTGCGGCGGCTGCTGCGGCCGTTCGCGGTCGCGTTCCTGGTCGGCCTGGCGCTCGACGGTCTCGACGCGCTGGCCAACCTCGCCATGCCCGCCCTGGTCCGGGGCGGGATCGACCACGGCGTCGAGGCGCAGGCCATCGGCGTCGTCCTCGCCGTGTCGGCGGCGGCCCTGCTGATCGTCCTGGCCGACTGGGTCATCACCGCGGTGCAGACCCTGGTCGTGGGCCGCAACGGCGAGCGGCTGCTCTACACGCTCCGGGTGAAGATCTTCGCCCACCTGCAGCGGCTCGGGCTGGATTTCTACGAGCGTGAGCAGGCCGGCCGGATCATGACCCGGATGACCACCGACGTCGAGGCCCTGTCCTCGTTCCTGCAGACCGGGCTGATCAGCTTCGTCAACTCCCTGCTCACGTTCGCCGGCGTGCTGATCGCGCTGCTGATCATCAACCTCACGCTGGGGCTCACCATCCTGGCCATCCTCCCGTTCGCCGCGGTGGCCACCGTGCTCTTCCAGCGCGGGTCGTCCCGCGCCTACGCCGACGCGCGGGAGAAGGTGAGCGTGGTCAACGCCGACCTGCAGGAGAACGTGGCCGGCCTGCGGGTGTCCCAGGCCTTCCGCCGGGAGGAACGCAACGCCCAGCGCTTCGCCGGGCGCAGCGACGACTACCGGCGCTCCCGGCTCCGCGCCCAGCGCTACATCGCGCTGTACTTCCCGTTCATCCAGTCGCTGTCCACCATCGCCGGGGCGCTGGTCCTGCTGGTGGCGGCGGGCCAGATGCGCAGTGGCGCGCTGACCGCGGGCGCGCTCATCGCCTACCTGCTCTACATCGACATGCTTTTCTCGCCCGTGCAGATGCTCTCGCAGGTGTTCGACGGCTACCAGCAGGCCGCGGTCGCGGTCCGCCGGATCTCCGAACTGTTGCGGACACCGACGTCGACCCCGCAGGCCCGCCATCCCCGCCAGCCGCCGCCGGCCCGCCGGGGCGGCGCCCGGATCGAACTGCGTGATGTGCACTTCAGCTACACCGCGGACGGGCCCGAGGCGCTGGCCGGGGTGAGCCTGACCGTCGCGCCGGGTGAGACGGTGGCGCTGGTCGGCGAGACCGGCGCGGGCAAGTCGACCCTGGTCAAGCTGGTGGCCAGGTTCTACGACGCGACGGCGGGAAGCGTGCTCGTGGACGGCGTCGACGTGCGCGACTACGACCTGGCGTCCTACCGCCACCGGCTGGGAGTCGTCCCCCAGGAGGCCCACCTGTTCGTCGGCACCATCCGGGACGCGATCGCCTACGGCCGCCCGGATGCCAGCGACGCCGAGGTCGAGGCGGCCGCCCGGGCGGTCGGCGCGGTGGACATGATCGGCCGCCTGCCCGGCGGGTTCTACCACCAGGTGGCCGAGCGCGGGCGCAACCTCTCGGCCGGCCAGCGGCAGCTGATCGCCCTCGCGCGCGCCTATCTGGTCGATCCCGACATCCTGCTGCTCGACGAGGCGACCGCCGCGCTCGACCTGGCCACCGAGGCGGCCGTCACGCGCGCCGCCGAGCAGCTCGCCGCCCGGCGCACCACCCTGGTGGTCGCCCACCGGCTCACCACGGCGGCGGGCGCCGACCGGATCGTGGTGATCGACGGCGGCCGGATCACCGAGGCCGGGACCCACGATGAGCTGCTCGCGGCGGGCGGGAGCTACGCCTCGCTCTGGGCGGCGTTCACCGGGGACGCCACGCTGGCCGCCTGAGCGCCAGCCGCCTGAGCGACCCCGGCCGGCGTCCCGGCCGGAGCATGCCGCCGGGCCGCGCGGCTCAGCGCGGCGAGCTCATCGACGAGCAGCCGGGCCTGCGCCTGCGGGCGCTCGCGGAACTCGGCCCGGACGTGCCCGGCCGCGTCGAGATGCACGGTCGCCAGCGCGAGGCGGCGCTGCAGCGGCCCCTGCACGAACCGCACGCTCTGCGCCTTCTCCAGCGGCACCATGGTGGTGACTCTCCGGACCCGGCCGACCACCGACACCGCGAGCCCGTCGTCGTGGCCGGCGGCCAGGAAGTGGTAGCTCAGCGGCGCCTTCCACCGGGCCCGGCGCGGCGGGCGGGTCAGGCCCGGCACCGCGGCCCCGATGGCCATCGTGAGCAGGAACCCGGTGTCGTCGCGGCGGCCGACCGGCAGCAGGGTCTTGCGCATCCTGGCCGTCCCGTCGGCGCTGTCCCGGCCCGGCGAGCCCGCCACGTCCACCTCGAGCCGGCACCACTGGAGCGGCCGCCACAGCAGCGGCTCGATCATCCGCACCGCCTGCACCCGCTGCGCCGGGATGGTCTCGGCCACCGTCCCGAGCAGGCCGCGGCGGATCCGGATGCCATCGGGGGACTGCGCCACGGTGAAGCCGTACATCGTTGACACCCGGCGCCACACCAGCGACAGGCAGACGATCAGCAGCCACACCAGCGAGATCGCCAGGGCGGCCAGGGCGGCGGCCGACACGAACGCCAGCACGGCGCCCGCGAGCACCACCATTACCGTGGCCGGGCCGGCGGTGGACAGCGCCACCGAGCCGAGCAGCCGCCCGGTCGGAACCGTCACCGCGATGTGCTCCGGCGGCTCCGGGGTGGCCGGGTCCAGTCCGTGGTGGGTCGCGAGCAGATGTGCCCGCAGCTCCAGTGCGGCCTGCTCGGTGAGGTAGGCGAGGCGGCCGTCGGCGTGGCTGGAGCCGGCCAGCCTGACCCGCAGCTCGGCGAGGCCGAGCGCCCGGGCGAGGAACGGGCGGACAACGTCGACGGCCTGGATGCGGGCGATCGGCAGCTGCCTGGAGTCGCGGCGGAGCAGCCCCGATTCGATGCGCAGCGTCACGCCGTCCAGCCGCCACCGGGTGACCAGCCAGCTGATTACCGCCGCCACGACGGCGGCACACAGGAACGCCACCTCCAGCCAGCCTGACCCGCTCGTCGCCGAGCGGGTGATGGCGACGGCGACGGCCACGGCGAGCACACCGCGGCCCGACCGGACAACCGGCGACAGCGGGTGCAGCCGGTGCCAGGCCCCGGCCGGATCGCCGTCGGTGGCCGCCGGGCCGCCGTTCATGGCGGCCCGACTGCCACCGCTGGCCCGCCGGTCACAGCCCCGCTGCCTTAGCCTCACCCAGGGCAGCCAGCCGGTCGCGCAGCCGCGCCGCCTCGTCCCGCTCCAGCCCCGGGATGCGGGCATCGCTGGCCGCCGCCGCCGTGTGCAGCCGCACCGTAGCGAGCCGGAAGACCCGGTCGACCGGGCCGGCGGTCACGTCGACGAAC
>DATINY010000410.1:0-8311 GCA_035473755.1 Streptosporangiaceae bacterium | reverse complement strand
CCTTCAGCCCGTTCTCGCCGCCGAAGGTGATCAGCTGGCCGCCGAGATACGCCGCTCCGAAGTCGCTGTTGGCGACCGGCAGGGGCGTCAGCGGGGTCCACTGACCGGTCGCCGGGTCGAAGCGCTGCAGGTGATTGTTGTTGGCGGAGGACTTGAGATTGCGCCCGCCGATGGCGTACGCGTAGGTCCCATCGCTGACGGCACCCAGGTGATCACCGGGGAACGGGATAGCCGGGGCGTCGTGCCAGCTCTTGCCGTCGAAAACCTCGGTCTGCTTGACCTCCGCCTCGACCTTGCCGCCGGTCCGCCCGCCGGCAACGACGATCTCGTTACCCACCACCACCGCCGCGCCCGCGGCCCGCGCATGATGCAGCGAAGGGCCCGGCACCCATTTGCCCGTGGAGGCGTCCAGCTTCAGCACCTTGTTCGAGGCGGCCGCCTCCAGGTTCGGGCCCGACGGCAGGAAGCCACCGATCAGCCAGATCTGTCCCTGGTAGGAGACCAGCATCGCGTGATGCACCGCGAACGGCAGACCCGGTCCGGCGTGCCAGGTGCGAGACGCTAGGTCGTAATACTCCGTCTTGTCGGTTGCCTTGTCCGTTTTCTCCGTGGAGCCGGTCAGGCCACCCGCCAGCCAGATCCGGCCATCCAGTACCGCCGCATGCAGCTGCTGCACCGGGAACGGTGAAGCTGCCCCCAGCTGCCAGCCGGTCTGCTGAGCAGGCGCGGGGGAACCGCTGGCTTTCGGCGTGGTGGAGCCGCCGGTGGTGCTGCGGTAGATCAGGAAGCCGCCGACGGCGACGATGACCAGGGCCAATGCGCTCAGGCCGGCCACCAGCCGCCGGTCCAGGCGGATGCGGGGCTTGCCGCCGGGCGGCGGGCCCGCGGGCGGCGCGCCGCCGGGTGTCCGCTCGCGAGCCGGGCCGGGCGGCGCGGGCGGGAAGTAACCGGGGGCCTGCTGGGGGGCGGTGGCGTCGCGGCCGGTGGCGGGGGCGGCCGCGGTGGCGGCAGCACCAGCAGCGGCGCCGGGAGCGGCCAGGATGGTGGCGGTGTGGGAGGTGCCGGTACCGGTGGCGGCGGCGGGGGCACCGACGGCGCTGCGGGCGGCGGCGATGAACTCGCGGCAGGTGGCGTAGCGGTCGGCGGGGTCTTTGGCCAGCGCCCGCCCGATGACCTCATCGATCTCACGCGGCAAGGTGGGCTGCAGCGAGCTGGGGGTGGTGGGCATTTCCTCCACATGCGCCCAGATGACCGCGGCGTCCACGTCCTTGGCGAACGGCACCCGGCCGGTCAGGCACTCATACATCACGCATCCGAGCGAGTAGATGTCGGCGCGGCCATCGACCGGGCGGCCCTGGATCTGCTCCGGCGCGATGTAGTCGATGGTGCCCATGAACTCGCCAGTGGCCGTCAGCCCGCTGCGCGAGGCGGTGTGCTTGGTGATCCCGAAGTCAGTCAGGTAGATGTGGTCCGGCTCGTCCTCATCGGCGCCGTGCTCGACCAGGATGTTGCCCGGCTTGACGTCACGGTGCACCAGGCCGTGGCGGTGCGCCACATCCAGCGCCCGGCCGGCCTGGCCGCACACCAGCACCGACTGCTCGGCGCCCAGCACATGCTTGGCCTTCAGCACCGCCCGCAGATCCTGGCCCGCCACATAGCGCATCGCGATGAACAGCAGGTCCTCATGTGTGCCCATGTCATAGATCGGGATCACATTTGGGTGGTTGAGCGAGGCCGCGGTCCGCGACTCCTTCAGGAACCGGGCCCGGAACACATCGTCGGTCGCCAGCTCCGGCGCCAGCACCTTCAGCGCCACCGTGCTGCCCAGCCGCGGGTTCTCCGCCTCATACACCACGCTCATCCCGCCGCGGCCCAGGACCCCCCGCAGCCGGTAGCCAGCGAGCTCGTCTCCCACCATCGGCAGTGTGGGCATCACACGTCTCCGTTCAGGAAATCTCCAGAACCCGGAATACCATCGGGCCGGCGATGGGGTCAGCTCCTTGTGGGAGAAGAAGCCACCGGCCCGGGGCAATGTCAATGTCGTGGTGGTGGTTAGCGATGCTCGATCGCATATCCGGACCCCCCCGCGATAGCGCTGGGGCTAGTGTACGCGTCCGGCCCCCCGATTGACGATGAGATATCCGTGGCCCGGCCCGGTGTCGGAAACCCGTGTCACCCGACCTGAGCTGGCCTGACACCGCCGGACCGGGAGCATCCGCACCGCTCGCCGCGACGGCGGCGGGTTAGCGGCCGCGATGGGCTTCGTACTGGAAGCCTTGCGTGCCAACAAGGACACGGGTTCCGCTTTGGAGTGGGACCGGGACATTGGGTTCCAGCGCCTGCTCTGAACGCTTACCCGGCAGCCGGATCCGGGTGCCGTTCACCGACCCGAGGTCGATCAGAAGGACCTGCCAGCCATCCAGGTGAATCCGGGCATGGACTCGCGACACCGCGGCGTCGGCGATGGCCAGCGGGTGAGCCTCGCCCACTGCCACAGAGGGATCCAGGGCCGGCTCCCGGCCGACCACGCAGTCGATGCTCAGCTCCAGGGCTGAGTTGTCGTCGAGAACCAGCGCGCCCAGCGGCGGCCTCGGCCCGGGCTGGGGGGCCGGGCCCCGCCGGCCTCTCGAGACTCCGCAGACAACACAGGAGCGAGCGTTCGGGTCGCCGAAGTGGCCGTTCTTGCAGTACACGCCGAGCACGATCGGTGCACCGGCGGCTGCGTCCGCGTCATCCACGGGCGTCGCTTCGCCGGACGAGAGCGGCGGCAGCTCGGCCGCGCCGGTCGCCTCGCGGACCGGCACCGCGGCGGCGGGCTGCTCTTCGTCCAGCGCAGTTGGGAAGTCGGGAATCTGGGATTTCCCCGTGGGAGGATGGTCAGGAATCTGCGATTTACCTGTGGGGGGATGGTCAGGAATCTGCGATTCACCTGTGGGGGGATGGTCGGGAACCTGGGATTTCTCGGTCGAGGGATGGAACCAATCAGCTTCCGGCAGTGCAGTTGGCTCCATGGCCTCGGGCTCGAAGGCCTCGGTCTCCAGGACCTCGGGCTCCAGCGCCGCGCGCTCCGCTACTTCGGGTGCCGCCACTTCGGGTTCCACTACAGCGGGTTCAGCCACTGAAGGTTCCGCCGCTTCCGCCCAGGCCACGGGAGGCTCTCCCCCAGCTGGCTGCGCCGCGGGCGGCTCCACCGGGTAGGGATGTTCCCAGGCCCTGGCTTCTTCCGCCGGGGCGGGCGCGCCGGCATCGGCAACGGCCGGCTCCGGGCCGGCCGCGTCCAGAGCGGTGACATCGGGCGCCGGCGGCGGCGCGGCCTCGGACGCCGCCACGCCCGGCGGCGGCGCCGCTACGGCCGGCATGGCGGTAAGCCCGGAGTGATACGACAGGCCGCCCGCCCGTATGGTGCCGCGCTCAAGGTGCGAGAAGCGATCGGTGCGGTCGCCCCCACTCCTGCCGACGCCCAGCCCGCCGCGGACCGCGTACACGGGAATTCCCACTACGCACCGCAGCACGGTGGCGGGCTGAGCGGCCACCAGCCGGTCCGTCCCGTGCGCGGTGGTGATCTCGGCCCAGGCGGTGCCGCTCACGGTGACCGCGAGCCCGGCACCTGCCGGACCGAACGCGATGACCGCTGGTCCCGGTTCGCCCTCATCGCCAGCGCCCCAGGTCTCGTCGGCCTCGATCAGGTCCTCGACGGCGTCAACGAAGCGCCGGCCGTCACCGCCAACTTCGCTGGTCTTGGCCAGCAAGTGCAGCAGGTTGTCCAGCAAGCCACGCTCGTCGACCGCGCCGAGCAGGATCAGGTCCCCCTGGCGCGCGAGCACCCCGTCACCGGGTAGTGACCAGAGCCCTTGCCGGTCAACGCTCGCGTTCACCCAGCCTCCCCCACGAGATTGCCCATCTCACCTGCGCGTGCCGTGTAGCCCGCGGGCCCGGGCGCGGGCCGCAACCCGGAATCCACAGAACGATCCTTATCGATGATGGGACACACGACAGGACCTCCTCCTAGGGCGGGGCCGGCCGTGAGGATGGGCGATTACCCTCAATTTAGCTGGCGCACCATGCGGCAGACCAGCCCCGCGAGTCGGTCCCGCGCTGGCTAACCCTATGCCCAGGCAGGTGACGGGCACGCGCATGTGGGCCGCCCCAGCACATCCAGGATGCCCGGGACCGCGCCCCAGCTTGTGGTGGTGGCCTCTGGGCCGGTTTCGTGACGCCGGCTTGAGGGCAGACGCCCGTAACGGGATCATGGCGGCCCGGGCCGTGAGGCCGGGGGACCCAGGTCACGGGCTGTCCGCTGGTGGTGGCAGGTCCAGGATTCGAACCTGGGAAGGCGTAGCCGACGGTTTTACAGACCGCTCCCTTTGGCCGCTCGGGCAACCTGCCTGGTGCCGCTCCGCAGGACGGCACAGTGAAGGATAGCGGACCATCGGGTTGCTTGCGGCACGTGCATGTCACCACCACCGCGTTGCCCGGCCCCGCGCGCGCCTGGCCGGCGGGAAGACAATGCCGCCCCGTCCCGCGGCGCAGAGGCCGGGCGGGACGGGGCGGACAGCCGGGCGCTGGAAATCACCCGTCGCCGGCGTCTCCGGGAAGGCGAAGACGGCGCGGCGCCGGCTGAACAGCGCCCGGCGTCGGGCGAGCCTGTGAGGCCCCCTTCAGACGGACGCCCCAGTGGCGCTATCGGTTGACACGGTGACATCGACCGCCGTCGACCCGCAACGTAGTGCCCCGGCCAAGCCCCTCGCCGGAGCGCAGTAACCTCTTGACCGTCGGTGAGTGCCCGACCGGAGAAGGAGCAACGATGCCCGCCGAGTCTTCTTTCGACATCGTCAGCCGTATCGACCGGCAGGAAGTCGACAACGCCCTCAACCAGGCGGCCAAGGAGATCGGCACCCGGTTCGACTTCCGCGGCGTGGGCGCATCCATCGCCTGGTCCGGGGACCATGCCGTCGACATCCGCGCCAACAGCGAGGAGCGGGCCAAGGCGGTGCTCGACGTGTTCAAGGAGAAGCTGGTCAAGCGCGGGGTCTCGCTCAAGGCCCTCGACCCCGGCGACCCGAAGCCCTCCGGCAAGGAGTACCGGCTCGGGGTCGGCCTCAAGGAAGGCATCTCCGCCGACGACGCCAGGAAGATCTCCAAGCTCATCAGGGACGAGGGCCCGAAGGGAGTCCGGGCCCAGGTGCAGGGCGAGGAACTGCGCGTCTCGGCCAAGAAGAAGGATGACCTGCAGTCGGTCATCTCCCTCGTGAAGGGCGAAGACCTCGGCCTGGCCCTGCAGTTCGTCAACTACCGCTGAAATCGGCCCGTCCAGGCCCCGGGCCAGCGTCCACCCGCAGCGGCCGAGTCAGGAGCCAGCCGATGAAGATCATTTCTGCGGCGACGGAGATCGGCGCACCGCCGATGACCGTCTGGGCGGTCCTTACCGACCTGGGTCGCTACCCGGAGTGGAACCCGCTATTTCGCGAGGCGTCCGGGGAGGTCGCCGTCGGCAACAGGATCACGCTGCGCAGCGTCCACCCGGCCAATGGCCGCATGATGACCGTCAAGCCCAAGATCGTCGTCGCCGAGCCCGGCGTCGAGTTGCGGTGGTCCGCCGGCCTCCCGGGGATCATCGGCGGTGAGCACAGCTTCGCGCTGACCGCCCGCAACGGTGGCACCCTGCTGGTCCAGAGCGAGAGTTTCCGTGGCCTGCTGGCGCCTTTCTCCCGCAGGACCATGGCCAACACGAGCGCCGGCTTTCGTGAGCTCAACGAGGCCCTCAAGAAACGGGTGGAAGCCGGCTGAGTACCCGCCCCGGCATTCAGGGGACCTGACCTCGCGCCTCCCTGGGCGGCGGGGCCCCCTCCTCGTGCCGGGGCGGTGGCGGCACGGTCCACATCCATTCGCGCAGCCGGCCCTGCTCGTGGGTGAGGGCCGCGATGTCGGTCTCGGCGTAGGAGAACTCGGGCGACCAGAACAGCGCGTCGTACGGGCAGGCCTCGACGCAGATCCCGCAGTACATGCACAGCGAGAAGTCGATCGCGAAGCGGTCGAGGACGTTGCGCACCCGCTGCCGCCCGCGTCCCGCCGGGGCGCGGGCGGGATCCTCGCCGCCGTACTCCGTCCCCGGCACGGGCTCCTGATGCGATTCGATGTAGATGCACCAGTCCGGGCACTCCCGCGCGCACAGCATGCACACCGTGCAGTTCTCCTCCAGCAGGGCGATCACGCCCCGGCTGCGGGCAGGCAGGCCATCGGTGGACGGCGTCCCGCCGGTCATGCTGGCCCCCATCCGTCGGGCACGTGGGGCGGCCCCCGGCGGCGCGCCCGCGGCCCGGGGCGCTCAGCCCCCGGCGCGGGCCGCTCAGTCCCCGGCGGAGGCCGGTCAGCCCCCGGCGGAGGCCGGTCAGCCCGGGGCACGGGCCGCTCACCCGGCTCTTTCACGCCCGGCCACTCCTTCGCGGCCCGGGCCGCGAGCACGAAGTCCTTGCGCAGCGGGTGCCCCTCGAAGCCGTCGGGGAGCAGCAGCGGCGCCAGGCGCGGGTGGCCGTCGAAGCCGATGCCGAACATCTCGTGCGTCTCCCGCTCGTGCCATGCTGCGCCCCGGTAGATCCCGGTGGCGGTCGGCAGCCGCGGCGAGGACCGCGGCAGCGGTGTGGCCACCAGCACGTGGTGCCGGCCAGCCAGCGAGTAGACGTGCACCACTACAGAAAAGCCCTCATCCGCCTCGTCGACCGCGGTCAGCCAGTCGAAGAAGTCACAGTCCAGGCGATCACGGGCGAAGGCCAGCGCCGCCAGCCAGTGCCCGGGCGGGACCCGCAGCATGACGCCGCGGTGATCCGTCTCGCACCGCACCTCGGGCGGCAGGCCGCCACCGACCGCGGCGATGATCTCCTCCGGCGTCACCCTCACTCCCCCGCGCGCAGCACCAGCGCCAGGCCCGCCAGCAGTGCTTCCGGCCGGGGCGGGCAGCCGGGAACGTAGACGTCCACCGGGATGAACTGGTCCACGCCCTTGGTGACGCAGTAGGAGTCCCAGTAGGGGCCGCCGCTGTTGGCGCAGGCACCGAACGAGAGCACCCGCCGCGGCAGCGGGGTGTCCTGGAAGGCTTCCAGCACATACGGGGCCAGTTTGTCGGTCACGGTGCCGGCCACGACAAATACGTTGAGCTGCTTGCCTGTCGTGACCGTCGCCAGGGACCCGCTCCGCCGGAGCGCGGCCGCGACCTCCCCCCCGCAGCAGGCCAGCCCGGCGTCGAAGACGCGCAGCGAGCAGCCACCGCCGGCGTCGACTGTGATGACGCCCGGGTCGGGCCCGGGCCTGCCCGCGACGCCCGGTAGCGGAAGGTCCACGGCGGCCATTCGGCCAGCCTACCGAGCGACCGCCGGGCACCACGCGGCGTGCGCCCCCCGGGTGCGCGGGCCCGCGCACCCGCCCGGCCATCGCGATTGCCGACGCGACGGGAACTTTGGTGAGCTGGCATGCGAACCGCGCGTCGCCGCCGGCCGTCTCTATGACGGGGGGACTATGATTGAACATACAATTTCAAGCGGCAACGTCCGTGGGGGGTTACGGGGCCCGGCGCCAGCGGTCAGTGTGATCGGCGTCACAGTTCCGCCCGAGCACCTGTGTACGGCTCACCACGGTCCGGGGTCGCGGGTAGCCTGAACGACCTGAAGCACATCTTGAATGACGATTTCATGAGCCCCAGGCCACCGGGGCCGGGGAAGAGCTCACGGACCCACGCCGACACCGGCGCCCGCCCGCGGGCCGTCGAGGAGGTCCTCTAACTGTGGCCAAGCAGGTCCAGCAACTCGACCGTGTCATTATCCGTTTCGCAGGCGACTCCGGCGATGGCATGCAATTGGCGGGTGACCGGTTCACGCAGGAGACGGCGGCCTTCGGCAACGACCTTTCCACGCTGCCGAACTTCCCCGCCGAGATCCGCGCCCCGGCCGGCACCCTGCCCGGCGTGTCCAGCTTCCAGCTCCACTTCGCCGACCACGACATCCTGACCCCCGGTGACGCGCCGGATGTCCTGGTGGCGATGAACCCGGCCGCCCTCAAGGCGAACGTCGGCGACCTGCCGCGCGGGGCTGACATCATCGCCAACACGGACGAGTTCAGCAAGCGGAACCTGAGCCGGGTCGGCTACGGCGAGAACCCGCTGGAGGATGGCTCGCTCGCCGCCTACAACATCCACGCGGTGCCGGTCACCTCGATGACCGTGAAGGCCCTCGAGGACTTCAAGATCAGCCGTAAGGAGGCTGAGCGGGCCAAGAACATGTTCGCCCTCGGCCTGCTCTCCTGGCTCTACAACCGGCCGGTG
>DATINY010000409.1:0-11437 GCA_035473755.1 Streptosporangiaceae bacterium | reverse complement strand
CCGCGCCGGAGCCAGGGCGGATGCGGGCAAGACGATGGCGGCGCACCTGGCGGGCAGGCGGCACGCCCTGCCCATGGCCCGCCTGACCGTAGTCACGTCGCTGTGGAGCTCCGCCGACGCCACCGGGGCCCTGGCGTAGCGCGCCCTTTCCTCGGCGAGGGCGATCCGCTCGAGCGCCTCCCGCTCGGTTGCCGTGAATCCCAGCGACGCGCCGACCCGGCCAGCCAGCGCCCGCGGCGATTCACTGGCCCGGCTGGCGATCCGGTGGTCGGTCAGGTCGTCGCGGAATTCGAGCCACGCGGCATGGGCCCGGCCGGCGTCATCGGCCGCCCGGAACCACCGGCGCCGCCGGGTGAAGGACCGGACCACAAGCGGCGTCGCCGCGGCCACCCCGAGCACCACGATGGCGACCAGCGCGGCCGACAGGGGGGCCGACGTCGGCCGGTTCCGGGCGCCACCGCTGCCGCCGGCGCCCCCCAGCTTCGGCACGGCCTTCCGTGCGCCCGGGGCCGCATTGGGCAGGGGCCCGGGGGAAAGCGCGGACGAGGTTGGCTGCGGGGCGGCGGCGCCGGTTCCCGCCGGCGGGAAGGAGTAGGCGGGAGCGGACGCCGTGGGCTGTCCGGCCTGCCCAGGCGCGCCGGTGGGGGTCGGTTCGAACCGCAGCCAGCCTGCCCCGGCGAAGTAGAGCTCCGGCCAGGCATGCGCGTCGCTGGTCCGCACCTGCCAGGTGCCGTTTCCCTGGTAGACGCCCTGCGTGTATCCCACGACCACCCGGGACGGGATGCCCACCAGCCGGGCCAGCACGGCCATCGCGAAGGCGAACTGCTGGCAGTAGCCGCGCCGGGTCTTGGTGAGGAAGGTGACCAGCGCGCCGGCGTGCGGCGGCAGGGCCGGGGTCAGTGCGTATTTGAAGTCCCCCCGCCCGGTGAACCACTGCTGCAGCGCGACCGCCTTGCCGTAGGCGGTGCTCTGCCCGGCGGTGACGCGCGTGGCGAGCGGCCGCAGCCGGTCGAAGGGCTGCGGCACCGTGAGATAGCCCCGTTCCGAGGCCGGGGGAGCCAGCGCGTCGCGGAGCTGCTGGGGTGACGGCTCGACGTCGGCGCTGGCCACCCTGTAGCGCAGGCCCGCCAGCGCGGTGGTGGTGGTGTAGATGGACAGGGAGTTCTGCTCCACCCGCCAGTCGCCGGCCACGTTCACCGACCGCGGGGCGTAGGGCACGGGAAGGTAGCTCAGCACGTTCTTGCCACCGCTCAGGGTGGAGCCAAGCGTGATCGTCTCGTGGACGGTGAGGGCCGGCGTGGCCTTGGTCAGCCCGGGCACGGCGGGCAGCCGGTCGCTGCCGAGCGCGCTGGCGTCCGAGGGCGGCGCCAGGCTCCAGTCGTCGGTGCTGAGCCGACCCAGGACGTAGACCTGCAGATAGGGCGGGCTGGCGCTGTCATTGGTGTGGTAAGCGAGGACCGCTTCCGGATGGGGTATGCGCAGCTGCTGGTTCATCTGGACGAGCGGGTCGGGCAGCGACAGCGAGCCGGCATAGCCGCTGCCGCCGCCACCGCCATGGCCGGGGAACAGCCGCTGGCCGTGCCGCAGGCCCGGCAGGATGAGCGGCACGCACAGCGCCAGTATCACGGTCGCGAAGCCGACCCGCCGGCCGGCCGCCGTGAGCTGCCGGGTGTCAGGCCCCCTGGGCTCCCGCTGGCCCGGCCAGGTGTGGACGACGCGGCCCCACAGCCGCACCCGCTCCCGGCCCTCCGCGGACAGCAGGGCGAGATACCCGGCGATCCCCAGGCTGAACACCACCACCTCGCCGAACCACCCGGGGTTGGCGACGGTCGTCAGCGGCACGCAGAACAGCACGAGCAGCGGGAGGCCGGCGATCGCGGGCCTGCGCAGGCGCACCGCGAGCAGGTCGACGACGGCAGCGATGATCCCGATCCCGGCCGCGGCCAGCAGCGAGAGCTCGTTGGTGGCCGGCACCGGCGGGGCGAATCTTCCCGTCTCCGAGTTCGCCAGCCCCACCATCAGCAGCAGGTGGCCGGCCGAGGCCGGCGTCGGTATCAGCCAGTGGAACGACTGCGGCCCGGCGAACAGCACATTGAGGTAGAGGAACAGGCCGGCCAGTGCGGCCAGGAAACAGACGATGACCGGAAGGGGCCGCAGCCGGGTCAGCGTGCCGACGGCGGCGACCACGATCACCGCGCCGAAGCCGGCAAAGAACCAGCCCGCCGTCGAGATCAGCGGGTACAAGGCGAGCGAGGCGAGCACGGTCGCCGCCGCCGCCGTCACGGTGAGCCGGTTGTTCACCTGGCTGCTCCGGCCGGCGCGGGGCTGCCGGGCTGGCCGGCCGGATGGTTGAGCATCTCCCAGGCCCCGGTGAGCGGCATGCCTGCCGTCACGGTCGCCACCCGCCATCCGGCGGCGGTCAGGATGCCGGCGGCCGCGCTGGTCTCGTCCGGCACCGACTCATCCGGATGCTGTGCGCTCCAGGTGGAGACGGCGAGCAGCAGCGCCATCACCGCCCCGGCCGAGTGGCGGGCCGAGGCCAGCCGCTGAGCCTCCTCCGGGGAGATCTGCCCGAGCACCGCGACCAGCAGGCCGCCGCTGCCGCCCAGGCCATCGGCGAGGGCGGGCACGATGGTGGAGAGCCGGGACGGGCGGATGACCGCGAGCGAGTCAAGCAGCACGTCCTCGAACCTGCCCTCGGCGCTCACCGGCCCGGCGTCGGTGACGAAATCACCGCTGATGCCCTCCCGCGCCAGGTGCACACCTATCGAGGCGGCCGCGCTGACCGCGTACTCGAAGGATGAGGAGGGCCCGCGGCCGGCATGCGCCCCGCCCCTGGTGTCCAGGAACAGGGTCGCGCGGTTCCGCCACCGCTGCTCCTCCCGGCGCACCATGAGCTCCCCGTAGCGGGCGGTGGAACGCCAGTGCACCCGCCGCAGCTCATCCCCGTCCCGGTAGGCGCGGGGGACGACGTCATCCTCCCCGGCCGCGGCCGCCGTACTGGCCCGGGAGCCGTCCGCCTTGAGCCAGGTGCCGGCGAACGCCGTCCACGGCAGGGGCGTGATCGCCGGGGTGACCACCAGCGTGCCCGGCAGGGTCACCAGCCTGCCCAGCCTGACCAGGCCGAAGGCGTCGGCCACCCGGACATTCAGCGGGCCGATGGCGAACTTGCCCCGGCGATCGGACTGGAGCCGGTAGGTGATCCGGCGGCTGCCGCCCGCCTCGATCCGGTCCAGGACGAACCGGGGACGGGTGCCCAGCGAATACGGGATGGTGTCCTCGGCCAGCAGGAGGCCGGTGGGCAGGCGGGTCACGTTGTCGAGCTGGATGGTGACCGTGGCGGCCTGGCCCGCCGGTACCCGGGCGGGCGCGATCTGGCGCTGGCACTGCACCCGGTAGCGGGCCCGGCCGGCCGCGAGCGCGGAAAGCAGCGGCAGGAAAACCAGCACCCCGCCCAGGCTCACCAGCTCATGCTGGCCCAGGCTGAGCCCGAGCGCACCGACGGCGATGCCAGCGGCCAGGAAAGCCCTGCCGCGCGTGGTGATCCCGGCGAACAGCGACCGCATCCGGGCCCCTTCCTCCCACCTGCTCTCAACCTATGGCCGGTGCCGGGCCCATGCCAGGCCGCCCAGGGCTGGTGCCTACCGGAACTGGGGCAACGGCACCTGCCCGACGATGGCGGCCAGCACCTGCTCGGGCAGCTGGCGGGCGACCAGGGCCTCCGCGCTCGGCAGCAGCCGGTGGGCCAGCACCGGCAGCGCCAGCGCCTGCACGTCGTCCGGGATCACGAAGTCACGGCCGTCCAGCGCGGCGCGGGCCCGGCTGGCGCGCAGCAGGTGCAGGGTGGCCCGCGGCGATGCTCCCAGCCGGAGTTCGGGCGCGGAGCGTGTCGCCGTGACCAGCTTGATGACGTACTGCTTCAGGGCGTCGGCCACGTGCACCTTGCGGACGGCGGCGATCAGTTCGCGCATATCCTCGGCGCGGGCGACGGGTTCCAGCGCCTCGAGCGGGGAAGACGAGCCGTGCGCGTCGAGCATCGCCAGTTCCGACTCCGCGCTCGGGTAGCCCATGGAGATGCGGGCGGTGAACCTGTCCCGCTGCGCCTCGGGCAGCGGGTATGTCCCCTCCATCTCGATGGGGTTCTGAGTGGCGATGACCATGAACGGCGGGGCCAGCGGGTAGGTGGTGCCGTCCACGGTCACCTGGCGCTCCTCCATGCATTCGAGCAGCGCGGACTGGGTCTTGGGCGAGGCCCGGTTGATCTCGTCCCCCACCACAATGTTGGCGAACACCGGCCCCGGCTTGAACTCGAACTCACGCCGCTCCTGGTTGTACGCGCTGACCCCGGTGATGTCGCTCGGGAGCAGGTCGGGGGTGAACTGGATGCGGCGCACCGAGCCGTCGGTGGACCGGGCCAGCGCCTTGGCCAGCATGGTCTTGCCGACACCGGGCACGTCCTCGATCAGCACATGGCCCTCGGCGAGCAGGACGGTGAGCGCGAGGCGGACGGCCTCGGCCTTCCCCTCGATGACGGTCTCCATCGCGGTAGCGACCCGGTGGGCGGACCGCACCAGGTCATCGAGGCTGCTGCCGGTGTCGCGCCCGGTATCGGTGACCACTCGTCCTCCTCGCCCCGGCTGCTTCGCCGCCGCTCGCTCGCCTGACCGGGAGTCCGCTCCGCCACAGCGTTACCGGGCGCACTGACAGGCCCTGCGTACTGACAGTACGTCCTGGTCGGTTCACGTGCGATTCCGATCCCGGGTTCACCCGCCCGGCGCCGTCCGGCCGCCGGTCTCCCACTCCGCTCCACCGGTCTGAGCTGGCTATTTCATGGGCCAGTGGGGGACAGGGGGAGGATCATGCGTTGACAGTGGGGAAATGTGGGGTACGGTGGTGCGCAGTGGGGAGCAGGGGCTGACGGGTGGCCACAGGCGCGCTGATCCGGGGGCTGGAGGTGAGTGCTGGTGTTCCTTGGCACTCACACGCCACGCCTGGACGAGAAGGGGCGGCTGTTTCTGCCGGCCAAGTACCGCGAGGAACTTGCGGGAGGACTGGTGATCACCAAGGGCCAGGAGCGCTGCCTCTCCGTCTTCCCGACCGCGGAGTTCGAGCGGATCGCCGAGGCGCTGCGCAGCGCCCCCACCACCGCGAAGGCGGTGCGGGACTCCAGCCGGGTCTTCTTCGCCAGCGCTTCCGACGAGGTGCCGGACAGGCAGGGCCGGGTGACTATCCCGCAGCCGCTGCGTGACTACGCCGCCCTGCAGCGGGACTGCGTCGTCATCGGCGCCAACACGCGACTGGAGATCTGGGACGCCGCCGCCTGGCAGGCCTACGAGGCGGACCAGAACGAGGCGTTCTCAGCGGCGCAGGAGGAGGTGCTGCCCGGCGTTCTGTGACCGGCGCCGGCGTGCTCGGCGAGGTCTCCACCCGCGCCTGGGGTGATCAGATCGGCTGACGTCACTTCCCCGGCGCCAGGCGATTTCCGGGCTGCCCGCGCGACGCGCGGATGGAGACCTGGCCGGGCACGCTCCGGCATAGATGCGCCGGTCACGGCCTGCACGGTGGCAGGTGGCACGGCGAAAGGGGGTTCGATGGGCACGGCGCCAGCCGCTCACCTGCCGGTCATGGTCGACCGGGTGCTCGCGCTCTTCGCGCCTGCCCTCGACCCGCCGGGAGCGGTGCTGGTGGATGCGACGCTCGGCCGGGCCGGGCATGCCCGGGCGCTGCTGGCCGCCCATCCCGGCCTCGCGCTGGTCGGGCTGGACACCGACGCGGACGCGATCGCCGAATCCGGCCGGCTCCTGGCCCCTTATGGCGACCGGGTCACGCTCGCCCACGCCGTCTATGACCAGATCGCCGACGTGCTCGCCCGCCAGGGGGTGGCGCGGGTCCAGGGCGTCCTCTTCGACCTCGGGGTGTCCTCGCCCCAGCTGGACGAGCCGGGCCGCGGATTCGCCTACTCCTACGACGCCCCGCTGGACATGCGGATGGACCAGGGCCAGGCGCTCACCGCGGCGGAGGTGCTCAATACCTACCCGGCGGCCCGGCTCGCCCAGGTGCTGCGGGAGTACGGCGAGGAGAGGTACGCGCGCCGGATCGCGGAGGCGGTCGTGCGCGCCCGGTCGGCGGGCCCGCTGACGTCCACCGGCCAGCTGAACGAGATCATCCGCGACTCGATTCCCGCCCCGGCCCGCCGCAGTGGGGGACATCCCGCCAAGCGGACGTTCCAGGCGCTGCGGATCGAAGTGAACGCGGAGCTGGACGTGCTGGCCCGGGCGCTGCCCGCGACGCTGGACGCGCTCGCCGTTGGCGGCCGGATCGTCGTGCTGGCCTACCACTCGCTGGAGGACCGGGCCGTCAAGCGTGCCCTGACCGCCCGCGCGGTGGACACTACGCCGCCCGGGCTGCCGGTGCCGCTCGCCGAGGCAAGCCCGCAGTTCAGGCTGCTTACCCGCGGGGCCGAACGGCCGTCCAGCACGGAGGTGGCCGCCAACCCGAGAGCCGCCTCGGCCCGGCTCCGGGCCGCCGAACGAATCAGGGACGCCGCGTGACGGCGGCGCGGCCGGCCCGCACCCCGGGTCATCACCCGGCTGACTGCAACTGGGCTGGCGGTGGCCGGGCCGGCTCTGACGGGACCGCCCACGCGGCGGGCCACGACGGGAGGGAGACATGGTGAGCGGGCACACGGAGGTGGTGACGCAGACCAGGCGCACACCGGGCGCGGCGCCGGGACGCCCGGCCCGGGGCCGCCCGGGCAATGCCGCCGCCCCCGCCCGCGCCCGGACCGCGGTCCGGCCCGCCCCCCCCCGGCCCCGCCGCCCGGCCGCCCCGCGCCCCGCCAGCCAGCCGCGCCCATCGGGCCAGCCGCGCCCATCGGGCCAGCCACGCCCGGGCGCCGCCACGGCGGGGGTGGCGCGGTCCTCCCGGACGCCGTTCGTCTTCCTCGTGGTCGGCCTGCTCGGCGGCGGGCTGCTCTGCCTGCTGCTGATCAACACCATCCTGGATACCGGGTCGTACCAGATCACCCAGCTGCAGCAGGAGAACGTCACGCTGGTCCAGCAGACCCAGGAGCTCCAGGCGCGGATCGCCCAGGAGGAGTCGCCGGCGGTGCTAGCGGGGAAGGCGAGCCAGCTGGGCATGCAGGAGCCCGGGCTGCTGCGCTTCCTTGATCTGAGGAAGGGCAAGATCGAACGCGAGCCCACGCACGCGCCGGGGGTGTCGGTCTACCCGCCCGGGTACACCCCGTGACACCAGCGGGCGGGGATGGGCGGGACGGCAGGGAGCGTCCGGGCGGCGCGGCGCGCCCGCCCGCGGGCGCCGGCCCCCGGCGGCCGAGCGGCAGCCGGGCCCGTGACCCCGGGCCGCGCGCCCGCGGGCCAGACCCGGGCGCGCCTGGGAGCCCAGGCACCCAGCCGCGGCAGGCCGGCTTTGCCAACGGCAAGGGACCAGCGCACGATGAGGGCCCGCGGCTCCGGCGTGAGAGCCCAGAAGTCAGGCCTAAGGGCAGTGCCGGGCCCGCGGGCGCCCGGCCGGAAAGCCCCCGCCCCGGCGGAGCGGGACCGGGAGGTCCGCGGCTGGGCGGCGCCGGGCCGGGCAGATCGCCGGGAAGCCCGCGGCCGGGCCGGGCGGCGCCACGCGGCCCCCGGCCCGCCGGCGCAGGCCCTGGCACACCATCGGGCGGCGCGCGGCCGGGCACACCCCCGGGCGGAGCGCGGCCGGGCACACCGCCGGGCGCGCGGCCGGGCAGGACGGCACCGGCTGGCCTCCGACGGGGAGGATCAGGGCCGGGACGCACCGGCGGGGCCGGCCCCCGGCTAGGCCGCCCTCCGGTACGCGGAGGCGGCGGCCCGCGCCGCGGCGGCATCCAGCGCGCCAGCCCCGCCCGGCGGCTGCGAGTCGGCCTGCTCTGCGCCGGGATCGCCCTCTCACTGATCGCGGGCAGGCTCATTCAGCTGCAGGGTCTGGACGGGGCTAGGTACCGGGCGCTGGCCGAGCGCCAGCGGCTGCACAGCATCTCCGTGCCCGCCGAGCGGGGCAGCATCACCACCGCGGACGGGACGACCCTGGCGATGACCGTGCAAACCGACACGGTGACCGCGGACCCGACGCAGATCACCGGGGGCACACCGGCCCGGACGGCGGCGCTGCGGCAGCAGGTCGCGGACGCGCTGGCGGGGCCGCTGGCCACGCCGTCCGCCACCATCCTGCACCTGCTCGACTACCCCAGCTCCCGGCGTTACGTGCTGCTGGGCAAGGGCATCTCCCTGTCCGCCGCCAGCCAGATCACCGCGAGCCTGAACAAGCTGAACGTGGTCGGCATTTACATCACGCCGGCCTACACCCGCGCCTACCCCAACGGCGATCTCGCCGCCAACATGGTCGGCTTCACCACCACCACGAGCGGGGGCGACCTGCGCGGGCAGGCCGGCGTCGAGCAGTCCTACAACCCGCTGCTCGCGGGCCGGGACGGGCAGCAGGAGGTGGAGACGGGCACGAACGGCCAGCCGATCCCGGTCGCCACCGACTGGATCCGGTCCATGGTCCCGGGCGGGGACGTGAAGCTGACGATCCTGGCCAGCCTGCAGTGGGAGGCGCAGCAGGCCTGCGCCCAGCAGGTCAAGCTGACCCGGGCGGATTCCTGCACGGTGGTGGTCATGCGCCCGGCCAGCGGCAAGATCCTCGCCATGGCCCAGTACCCCGGCTACCAGCCCTCGCACGTGACGAGCCTGGCCGCCACCCAGGACCTGCCGGTGTCCGCCGTGTTCCCGCCCGGCAGCACCGCCAAGGTGATCACGGCCGCGGCGGCGCTGGAACGCGGGCACCAGACGCCGATGAGCCCGTACACCGTGCCGGAACAGATCACCGTGGGCGGGGCGTACACGTTCCACGACGCCGACCCGCACCCGACCGAGCGGCTCACCCTGGCCGGGGTCCTGGCCCACTCGAGCAACGTGGGCATGGTGCAGGTCGCCCAGCACATCACCCCGCAGGTGCAGTACCAGTACTTCCGCGCGTTCGGGATCGGCGTCCCCAGCGGGCTGCCGCTGCCGGGCACCAGTCCCGGCCTGCTGGTGCCGCTGTCGAAGTACTGGGGGCAGGAGCGCTACACGCTCGCCTTCGGCCAGGGTGTTTCGGTCACCGCCCTGCAGATGGCCAGCGTCTACGCGACCATCGCGAACGGCGGGGTCCGGGTGCAGCCGACCATCGTGGCGGGCACGACGTCCGCGGACGGGCGGTTCGTGCCCGCCCCGCCGCCGCACCACCAGCGCGTGCTCAAGCCCAAGACCGCGGCCGAGCTCATCGCCATCCTCCAGCAGGTACCCTGGCTCGACGCGACCCTGGCCTTCGAGCCATGGGGGGAGATCCCCGGGTATTCCATCGCCGCCAAGACCGGGACCGCGCAGGTGGGCGCGTGCCAGTGCCTGTACGGGTCCAGCTACATCGGGATGGCGCCCGCGAGCAATCCGCAGCTCGTGGTGGCGGTCAACGTCCAGAACCCGAAGCGCGGGAGCTACTTCGGCAACGCCGTGGCCGGGCCGGTGTTCTATCACGTCATGAAGTTCGCGCTGCAGACGCTGAAGATTCCGCCGGACGGGGGCAAGCGTCCCAACGTCCGGCTCACCGCACCGTGATCAGCGGTAGCCTCGGCCCGTGCTTGCGGATCTGCGTCCAGCCGGCGCCCGGGGCCGGCCGCTGGCCGAACTCGCCGAACTGCTCGGCGTGAAGCTGCGGGGGCCCGGCGGCCCGGTGACCGTGCCCGGCGTCACCGTGTCGGGCGTCACCCACGACTCACGCCGCGTCCGGCCCGGCGACCTGTACGTGGCCCTGCCCGGCGGTCACCACCACGGGGCCGAGTTCTGCCCGGACGCGGCCCAGGCCGGCGCGGTGGCCGTCCTCACCGATCCGGGTGGCCGGGCCGCCGCCCGGGGATGTGCGCTGCCGGTGTTCGTGGTCGCCGATCCCCGGGCCCGGCTGGGTGAGGTGGCGGACTGGGTGTACCGGCATCCGTCGGGGCGCCTGCTCCTCATCGGGGTGACCGGCACCAGTGGCAAGACCACCACGACCTACCTGCTGGAAACGGGGCTGCGCCGGGCCGGTCACCTGACCGGGCTGGCGGGCGGGGTGGAGACCCGGGTGGGGGACCTGACCACCGCGAGCCGCCTCACCACGCCGGAGGCGACCGACCTGCAGGCGCTGTTCGCCGTCATGGCCAGCCGCGGCGTCACGGCCGCGGCGATGGAGGTGTCCAGCCACGCGCTGGCGCTCGGCCGGGTGGCCGGGACCGCCTACGATGTCGCGATCTTCACCAACCTGTCCCAGGACCACCTGGACTTTCACGGCAGCCTCGACGAGTACTTCGCCGCGAAGGCCGCCCTGTTCACGGCGGCCTACACCAGGGTGGGCGTGGTGAACACCGACGACGCGTACGGCCGCCGGCTGGCCGAGGGCGCGCGGATCCCGGTCACCACCTTCTCCGCCGAGGGAGACCCGGGCGCGGACTGGCGCGCCACCGACGTCCGGACCGGGGCGGACGGCAGCACGTTCCGCATCGTCGGCCCAGGCGGGGTGGAGGCGGACGCGTCGGTGGCCCTGCCGGGCCGCTACAACGTCGCCAACGCCCTCGGCGCCGTCGTCGCCCTGGTGGAGGCGGGCGTTCACCTGGCCGCCGCGGTCGCGGGGGTGGCCGCCTGCCCAGGCGTCCCCGGCCGCCTGGAGCGGGTCGAGGCGGGCCAGGATTTCACTCTGCTGGTGGACTATTCTCACAAGCCAGGCGCGGTGGAAGCGGTGCTGGGCGCGCTGCGCCCGGTCACCGGTGGCCGCCTGTGCATTGTGCTGGGCTGCGGCGGTGACCGGGACCGGGCCAAGCGGCCGCTGATGGGTGCCGCCTCGGCCCGCCTGGCGGATGTGGCGATCCTCACCAGCGACAACCCGCGCTCGGAGGATCCACTGGCGATACTGGCGGAGATGCTAGGCGGAGTGCTCACGGTGCCGGAGCAGGAGCGGGCCCGGGTGATAATCGAGCCGGACCGGGCCGCGGCGATCGACCTGGCCGTCGCGATGGCGGGCAAGGGGGACGTGGTCGTAGTGGCGGGCAAGGGGCATGAGCGCGGACAGTACGTCCGCGACTCCGTCATCCCCTTCGACGATCGTGAGGTGGCGACCGCGGCAATTCTGCATCACCTCGGCCAGGCGCCGCCGGGCGAGGCGCCGCCGGGCGAAGAATCGCTGCCGTGGGAGGTGCAGCCGTGATCCCGCTCTCGCTGGCCGCCATCGCCGAGATCACCGGCGCCCGGCCGCACCTGGTGGCCGATCCCGCCGCAACGGTGGAGACGGTGGTCATAGATTCACGCGCGGCCGGGCCCGGCGCGCTGTTCGCGGCCCTGCCCGGGCAGCGGGTGGACGGCCTCGACTTCGCGCCCGGCGCGGTGGCGGCCGG
>DATINY010000408.1:0-3255 GCA_035473755.1 Streptosporangiaceae bacterium | reverse complement strand
GATGTCGCCGACCAGCCAGGTGTTGATGTCGACCAGCTGCATGGTGGAGACGTCGTCCAGGCCCGCGTTTTCGGCCTGGTCGTAGATCGGGCTGGTCACCTCGAACGGGCCGCCGCCGCCCTCCCCCGTGATCAGGTCGATCTGCTCACTGGTGAAGACGTGCGCGTTGCCGATGTAGCGGTCGCGCAGCGGGATGGACGTGCGCTCCAGCAGGCCCTTGCCCTTGACGCCGGCCGGGAGAAGCGCGGCGGCCCGCTGCAGCGGCACCCGGCCCCACCCGGGGAGATGCTCGCCGGCCCGCACCACGCCCGGCTGATGGTAGATCGCGTAGCCGCCGAAGAGCTCATCGGAGCCCTCGCCGGACAGCACCACCTTGACCTGCTTGCTGGCCTCCCGGGCGACGAACCACAGCGGCACCGCCGCCGCGTCCGCCATCGGGTCGTCGAGGTGCCAGACGATCTGCGGCAGGTAGTGGAAGAACTCCTCCGGGCTGATCACGTAGGGGATCGACTTCACCCCGATCGCCGCCGCCGTCTCCTGCGCCCGGTCGATCTCGCTGTAGCCCTCGCGCTCGAACCCCACCGTGAAGGTGAGCAAGTCGGGCCGGTGCTCGGCGGCCAGGGCACAGATGGCCGCGGAGTCGATGCCGCCGGACAGGAAGGCGCCGAGCGGGGCGTCGCTGCGCAGGTGAACCGCGATCGAGTCGCGCATCACGTCCAGGATGGCGCGCGGCGAGCCGTTGCTGGGGGCCTGGGCGGGCCGCAGGTCGGCCCGCCAGTAGCGGTAGACCTCCACCGGCTCGCCGGGGCGGGCGATCATGGCGTGGCCGGGCGGCAGCACCTGTATCGGCGGGGTCAGGGTGCCCGGCGGGGGCACGTACTGGAAGGCCAGGTACCGGCGCAGCGCGTCGTGGTCGAGCGCCCGCAGCTCGCCCGGGTCGGCGAGGGCCTTGCGCTCGGAGGCGAACCGCAGCATCCGCTCGGGCCGGCTGGGCAGGCCGGCCATCGCCGATGGCGACCGCGGCATCCGGCCGGTCAGGCCGGGGTCGCGTGCCGGGTCGGCCGCGTGCCGGCCCGCCGCGCCCTGCCCGGGACGGGGCGCGAACCAGTCATCCGCCTCGCCGGCCGGGATGGCCTCGACGTCGCCGCTGCCCTCGTCGGGAGCCGCGGCCGCGTGCCGCCCGCTGCTTCTCCCGCCCGGCTCCGGCTGCGGGTTCTGGTCCAGGCGGTAGTAGAACGGCTTGATGCCGAACTGGTCCCGGGCGCAGAACAGCTCCCGCGTCCAGCTGTCCCAGATCGCGAAGGCGTACATGCCGCGGAGCTTGTGCACCACGTCCTTGCCGGCCCGGGCGTAGGCCTCGAGCAGAACCTCGGAGTCGCAGCTCGACCGCAGGACCACGCCCTGCGCCAGCAGCTCACGCCCCAGCTCGACGTAGTTGTAGATCTCGCCGTTGAAGACCATCCAGTAGCGCCCGTCGGCGGACCGCATCGGCTGGTGGCCGGCCTGCGACAGGTCGATGATGGCCAGCCGCTTGTAGCCGAGGGCGACGTCGTTGTCGGTATAGAAGCCTTCGTCATCGGGCCCGCGGTGGCTGATCCGCTCGGTCGCGGTCGCCACCCAGGACGAGTCCGGTTCGGCCTCGAGGGCGAGCGCCAGGCAGCCGACGATTCCGCACATGCACATCCCCAACGGTGTCCACGATGTTTATGGGCAACGATCCTACGGTGGGCCCGGCACCCGCGTGGACAAGCCGGCAAGAGCGCTGCCCTCGCCGGCCTTACTGGCCGCGCCAGACGGGTGGGCGTTTCTGCGCGAAGGCGGCCGCGCCCTCCCGCGCATCAGCGGAGGTGAACACCGGCCCGCTGATCACGTTCTGCCGGTCGAACGCCTGGCCGCTGGGCCAGTCGGCCGACTCCACGATGATCCGTTTTGTCGCCGCCACCGCGAGCGGGGCGTTGGCCGCCACCTTGGTGGCCAGGGCCCGGGCCGCCCCGAGCGCCTCGCCCGCCGGCACCAGCGCGCTGATCAGGCCGGCCTGGTGCAGCCGCGGCGCCGGGACGTGCCCGCCGGTGAGCGCGATCTCCATGGCGAGGTGGTAGGGGACCCGCCGCGGCAGCCGGAAGAGGCCGCCCGCGGCGGCGACCAGCCCCCGGGTCACCTCCGGGAGCCCGAAGATCGCCGCCTCGCTGGCGACGATCAGGTCGCAGGCGAGCGCGATCTCGAAGCCGCCCGCCAGGGCGTACCCCTCGACCGCGGCGACGATGGGGGTGACCGGCGGGCGGCCGGTGATGCCGGCGAAGCCGCGGCCGCCGGCCGCCGGGTTCTCGCCCGCCAGGAAGCCCTTGAGGTCCATGCCCGCGCAGAACGTGCCGCCGGCGCCGGTCAGCACCATCGCCGCCACGTCGGGCCGGGGGTCAAGCTCGTCGATGGCCGCTGCGACGCCGCTGGCGACCGCCTCGTTGACCGCGTTACGCGCCTGCGGGCGGTTGATCGTGATGACCGCGACCCCGCCGTCCAGCTCGACCGATACGGCCGCGTCCCCGCTCAATCCGGTTCCCGCGCTCACTTCGGCTGGAACCTGATGCCGCCGTCGAAGCGGATGACATCAGCGTTCATGTAGTTGTTCTCGATCAGCGACCGCACCAGAGCGGCGAACTCCGCCGCCGTGCCCATCCGCCTGGGAAACACGACCGGCGCGGCGAGCTTGGCCTTCCACTCCTCGCTGGTGGGCCCGGTTCCGTAGATCGGGGTGTCGATGATGCCGGGGCAGATCGTGTTCACCCGCACGCCGATGACCGAGAGGTCCCTGGCCGCCGGGACGGTCATCCCGATGATCCCGCCCTTGGACGCCGAATAGGCGAGCTGGCCGGTCTGGCCCTCGATCCCGGCGACGGACGCGGTGTTGATGACCACCCCGCGCTGCCCGTCGGAGTCGACCGGATCGGTCTTGGCGATCGCCGCCGCTCCGATCCGCATCAGGTTGAACGTGCCGATCAGGTTGATGTCGAGCACTTTGCGGAACGTCGCCAGGCTGTGCGGTGCACCCTCGCGGTTGACGGTGCGCTCCGCCCAGCCGATGCCGGCGCAGTTCACGACCGCGCGCAGCGGGGCTGTCTTGGTGGCCGCATCCGCCGCAGCCGTGACCGCCGCCTCGTCGGTCACGTCGGTCTTGACGAACTCCCCGTCGATCTCCCCGGCGACCTTCTTCCCCTTTTCCTCGTTCAGGTCGGCGATGACAACGGCGCTCCCGGCCGC
>DATINY010000407.1:0-6266 GCA_035473755.1 Streptosporangiaceae bacterium | reverse complement strand
GGCGAACGCGACCGCCTTCCCGGCCTGGGTGTTGGTGGGGACGGTGTTGGTCCCCCCCACGAGGGCGCCACCGCCGATCAGGTCGGCCTGCTGCTGCGCGGTGAGGGTGTTGAGCAAGCTCTGCTGCTTGTTGATGAGCTTGTTCAGGTTGTCCTTCTGCGACGCCAGCTGCTTCTTGAGCGAGGCCACGGCCGTCTCGGTCCGCTGGCCGGTCTGCTTCGCGTCGGCGAGCGCGCGGGCCGTCAGGTTGAACTGCGTGAGCTGCTGCTGCCGGGACGTGGACAGGTGGGTCAGGATCGCCGACTGCGCCAGCAGCGTCTGCGGGCTGCCCGCGGTCAGCACGCCCAGCGGGGAGGTCATGCTGCCGCTCTCGTAGGCGGTCGAGGCGATCTGGCCGATCTCGCCCTGCATCGCGTGGAACAGCACCTGATCCCGGGAGATCTCCTGATTGACCAGCGTCAGCCGCTGCCGGGCCCCGGACAGGTCCTGCGACGCCTGGTCGTACCGCTGGATGAGCCAGTTCTCCTGGGCGGTCAGCTTGTTGAGCTTGGCCTTGACCTGGCTGACGGTCGGCTTGGGCGATGCCGCCGCCGTCCCGGCGGCTATGAGCAGCCCGGTGGCGCTGAGCATCGCGGCGGCGGCGAACACGCCGCGGCGGATGAGGGGGGACCGGATGAGTAGACGTGCACCCACGTAGTGACCCGCTCCTTCTCCCCACCCCACCGAACCGGTCGATCTACCCGGGTTTGGGCGGCTGAGCCAACGCCCTACGGCCTGGCCGGGGAAACGGCCGCGACCGACTCACCCGTGGAGGTTCCTCAGGAGGGGGACCGAGGACAGACCTCCGGTGGGTCTCCGGCTCCCCGGCGTGCCGCTGAGCGGGATGGCCGGGGCTTCGGCGGTGGCCGATCACCGTCGCCATCATGACGACTGCGGAGTAATGCGGCCGGGGCCGACATTAGTGAAACCCGGGCGGCGAATTCAACCGCTTCGCGCACTCCCGTCCCACGTTTCTCTCATTCCGGCACATTCCGGGCAAGCTGTGACACCAGGTCCAGGTCAGGACGCCCGGGCCACCGGCTCCCGCATGCGCAGCGGGGACACCAGCCTGGCGTCCGCGAGGACCCGCAGAGCGCGCCGTTCCGCCTCACCGATCCCGGCCGCCGGCTGGCCCGGCGGCCCGAGCAGCGCCGTGACCACGCAATCAGCGCAGGCGATGTCACGCATCACACACCGCTCGCAGTCAATCAGCATGATCCCTCCATCAGGCACGGCCATCGCCGGCGGCCGCTGCACGGGCCGCAACTGGCACACACGTTATGAGCTGCCACCGACACTTCCGTTATGAGCTGCCACCGGCACTTCCCTGTGCCGGAGATAACGGCCGGAACGCTGACCGGGCAGGCGGACCTGGCGGGCTGGCGGGGCGGGCTGGCGGGGCGGCCGTGGCGGCCGGACGCCGGCGCGCCTGGGCAGGACTGTCGGTACCTCGTCTTACCGTTGCTCCGTGATCACCCGGGCAACAGCGGCGGAACCGGCACCGGGCACGAGCCGTCCGCTCGATGAGGTCGATTTCGTCATTGTCGACGTCGAGACGACCGGGTGGACCCCGGGTGTGGCGCAGATCACCGAGATAGGCGCGGTCAGGATCAGCGCCGGCCACCAGCTGGGGCAGTTCTCGTCGCTGGTCAATCCCGGCGGCGCGATTCCCGAGCGCGTTGCCGCGCTCACCGGCATCAGCGACGCGATGGTCGCGGCCGCGCCCCCGCTGGCCGAGGTGCTGCCCGCCTTCCTGGCCTTCGCGCGCGGCTGCGTGCTCACCGCACACAACGCGCCGTTCGACGTCGGCTTCCTGACCGCCGCGTGCCAGGCCTGTGACCTGCCCTGGCCGGACTTCCCGGTGGTGGACACGGTGGAGCTCGCCCGCTGGGTGCTCGGTGAGGATGAGGTGCCCAACCGCAAGCTGTCCACCCTCGCGGCGTTCTTCGGGGCCCGGACCACGCCCCGGCACCGCGCGCTCGCGGACGCGCTGGCCACCGCGGACGTGCTCATGGGTCTGCTGCCCAGGCTCTGCGCGTCCGGTGTCAGCACGCTCGCCGAGCTGCTCGCCGTCCAGGAACTCGCCCGGCGGCGATCCCGGTCCCGGCCCTGGGTGATCCGGGCCGTCCGCCGGGTCATCCGGGCCGTCTCCGGCGGGCCCAGCCGCCGGGGGGTACGCTACCGGCGATGGCTGGGCATCGGCGCCCGAGGAGGCAGACGTGGTCACCGCGATCGTCCTGGTGAGAGCCGACGTGGCGCGCATCCCGGAAACGGCGGAAGCGATAGCCCAGATCCCGCAGGTCAGTGAGGTCTATTCGGTCACCGGCGAGTTCGATCTGGTGGCAATGGTCCGGGTGCGGGCACACGAGGAACTCGACGAAGTCATCCCGGGCACGCTGAACCGGGTGCCCGGTGTGACCCACACCGAGACGCACATCGCCTTCCGCGCCTACTCCCGGCACGACCTCGAGGCCGCGTTCGCCATCGGCTACCCCGAAACCACCTGAGCCGTCCGCGCCCGCCCGGGCGGATGTGCCGACCAGGCCCGGCTGCGCCGCAGCGGCCGGTCAGGCCGGCGGGGCCAGCCGCTGGCTGGCCGCCACCCAGCGGTCCAGCAGCCCGCGCGCGGCGCCCGAGTCCAGCACGGCCGCAGCCCGGGCGCAGCCGCCGGCGAGCGCCTGCTCCAGGCCCCCGGCCCCCGGGACACCCGCCGCGGCGGCCAGCGCGGCGGCGGCGTTGAGGACGACGGTGTCCCGGATCGGGCCCGGCTCGCCGTCCAGCACGCTGCGGGCCACGGTTGCGTTGTGCGCCGCGTCCCCGCCGCGCAGGTCGCCGGGCTTGGACACCGTCAGCCCCAGCGCGGCGGGGTCGAGCACGGTCTGGCTGACCTCACCGGCGTGGACCACCCAGATCGTGGACGTGTCCGCCGTGGTCAGCTCGTCCAGCCCATCGTCGCCGTGGAACACCAGCGCCGAGCAGCCGCGCCCGGCCAGCACCCCGGCGATGATCGGGCCCATGCGCGGATCGGAGACCCCGACCGCCTGCGCGCCGGGGTGGGCCGGGTTGGCCACCGGGCCGAGGAAATTGAAGACCGTCGGCACCCCGAGCTCGCGCCGTGGCGCGGCCGAGTGGCGGTAGGCCGGGTGGTACAGCGGCGCGAAGAGGAACGCGATACCGACCTCCTCCACCAGCTGCTCGCTGGATTCCGGCGGCAGAGTGATCACCACCCCCAGGGCTTGCAGCACGTCCGCGGCGCCGCAGGCCGAGGTGGCCGCGCGGTTGCCGTGCTTGGCCACCCGGGCGCCCGCCGCGGCGGCGACGATCGCTCCCATGGTGGAGATGTTGACCGTGTGCGCCGCGTCGCCGCCGGTGCCGACCAGGTCCACCAGCGGGCCGGGCACGTTGATCGGGGTCGCGCGGTCCAGCATCGTCTCGGCCAGCCCGCTCACCTCGGCGACCGTCTCACCCTTCATCCGCAGCGCCACGCCAAACCCGGCGATCTGGGCCGGCGTCGCCGCGCCATCCATGATCTCGCCCATCGCCCAGGCGGTCTCCCCCGAGGTCAGGGCCTCTCCCTTGACCAGCGTGCCGATCAGCGCGGACCAGGTCGGTGTGTCCATGGGTCAGGCCTGGGCGACCGCAGCGCGCTGGCGCATAAGGCCCGCCAGGGCACTGGCCAGCGCCCGCGGATCGATCGGGTGGCTGATCACGGCGTCCGCCCCGGACCAGGTGGCGAGCCAGCCGTCATCCGGCCTGGCGATGATCAGCAGCACCGGCGGGCAGGCGTGGATCTCGTCCTTGGCCTGCCGGCAGACCCCCATGCCCCCGGCCGGCTGCGCCTCGCCGTCCAGCACCATGACGTCCGCCCCGCCCGCGTCGAGCAACCGGAACAGCGCGGGCTGGGTGGCCACTTCGATGATCTCGGCCTCGGGCACGTCGAGCGCAGGGCGGCGCCCGATGGCGAGCCGGATCCGCGCTCTGGTGTCCGCATCGTGGCTGTAAATGACGACCTTCATGCAGTGGATCGTACCCACCCCGCGGGCCGACCGAAGTTCCCCGGCACCGACACGGGGGGTCGCCCAACGCTCGCCTACGCGATGTCGTAATAATGACCCCGTGGCCACAGCATCCGCGACACAGACTCCGCCTCGATCGCCGGCCAGCCGGCCGAGCCTGGTCAGCGTCGGCACGATCGTCTGGCTGTCTTCTGAGCTGATGTTTTTCGCGGCGCTGTTCGCGATGTACTTCACCATCCGCTCGGTCGACAAGGGGCAGGGGCTCCCCTGGCCGGGCGCCCACCTGAACCTGGCCCTGGGGACCATCAACACCACGGTGCTGCTGCTGTCCAGCGTCACCTGCCAGATGGGGGTGTTCGCGGTTGAGCGCGGCCAGATCAGGCGCATGGGCAGCGTCTTCAACCCCGCCCGGTGGGGCCTGCGCGAGTGGTACGTGCTCACGTTTTTCATGGGCCTGTACTTCGTCTTGGGCCAGGGTTATGAATACCTCAGCCTGATCCACGACGGGCTGACGCTGCAGTCCAGCGGGTATGGCTCGGTGTTCTTCATCCCCACCGGGTTCCACGGCCTGCACGTGACCGGCGGCCTGATCGCGTTCGTGTTCCTGCTGGGACGCACCTACGCGGCCAAGACCTTCACCCAGGAACAGCAGGTCAGCGCCATCGTCGTCTCCTACTACTGGCACTTCGTGGACGTCGTGTGGATCGGCCTGTTCACGACCATCTACCTGATCCGCTAAAAGAGCTGCTGATCTCATGCATCTCCTGAACCGAAACCGAGGCACGAAGTGAGCGGGATCACTCGGTGGCGCAGGCAGCGGGCCGCCCGGTACGCCGTCCTCATGCTGGGGCTCGCCGCCATCGCCGTGGTCTACGCGGCGGTCACCGGGACCGGCAGCGCGGCGTCCGCGGCCACCCCCGGCGGCCCGTCGCCGGCCGACATCGCCCAAGGCAAGGCCATCTTCGCGGACACCTGCTCCTCGTGCCACGGCATGAATGCCCAGGGCACCCAGGCGGGCCCGAGCCTGATGGGTGTCGGCGCCGCCGCCGTGGACTTCCAGATGAGCACCGGCCGGATGCCGGGCAAGGACCTCGACGCGGAGATGCCGCGCAAGCCGGTGACGTTCACCACCGAGCAGATCCACCAGGTCGCGGCGTATATCTCGTCCCTGGGCGGGGGCCCGGCGATCCCCTCCGCCGCCATGGTGGACCCGGCAGGCGCCGACCTTGCGCTGGGCCAGCAGCTGTTCATCACCAACTGCGCGCAGTGCCACAACTTCGCCGGCGCGGGAGGCGCGCTCACCTATGGCAAGTCGGCGCCGCCGCTGACCCATTCGACCCCGACGCAGATCTACGAGGCGATGCTGACCGGCCCGGAGGCCATGCCCGTGTTCAGCGACACCACCACCACCCCGGCCCAGAAGCGCGACATCATCGCCCACATCACCACGGTCCGCGCCGAGCCCAACCCCGGCGGGTTCAGCCTGGGCCGGGTCGGGCCGGTGACCGAGGGGCTGGTGGTCTTCCTCGGCGGGATCGCCGCGCTCGTGTTCGTCGCGATCTGGATTACCATGAAGCGACGTGAGGCATGAGCGAGATGCAAGGCAACGGCGAGCAGTTCCGGCCCGGTGACGGCGCTGAGGAGCTCCCGGAGTCGCGCGCCCCGCACCGGGTGATCGGCACCCCCCCGCCCGCCCAGGCCAGGACGCTGCTGGAGGCGCCGCCGCAGCAGGAGCGCAGGCCGGAGCGCTGGCTCCCGGCCGAGCCGTCCAACCTGCCCCGGGCGAAGCGGGCCGAGCGTTTGGTCGCGGCGCTGTTCATCCTGTCGATGCTGGCCAGTATCGGGTTCATCGCCGCCTACATCGGGCTGGAGGTGCACTCGGTCGGCGCCGCCGCGCGCTCCAACCTGGCGCTGGGCATCTCGATGTCGGTGGCCTTCGGCGCGGTGGCGGTGGGCGTGGTCATCTGGGTCCGGTACCTGATGCCGCAGGTGGACCTGACCGAGGAGCGCAAGCCGCTCGCGTCCAGCCCGGAGTACCGCGCGGAGTTCAAGAAGACCTTCGACGAGGGGGCCGAGGCCAGTGGGTTCGTCAAGCGGAAGCTGGTGCGGCGGACCCTGATCGCCGCCACGATCCCGCTCGCGGTGGCGCCGATCGTGCTGCTGCGCGACATGGGCCCGCTGCCGGGCACGAGCCTGCGGCACACGGTCTGG
>DATINY010000406.1:0-30628 GCA_035473755.1 Streptosporangiaceae bacterium | reverse complement strand
GTCAGCGTGCACACCCTGCGCTACTACGAACGCGCCGGCCTGGTCGTCACCGCCGTCGACCGCACCGCCGGCGGCCGGCGGCGCTACCACCAGCTCGACCTCGACTGGATCGTCATCTGCACCAGGCTGCGGGCCACCGGCCTGCCCATCAGGACCATCCGGCATTACGCCGAGCTCGTCTCCGCCGGGCCCGGGAACGAGCAGGAACGGCTGACCCTCCTGGAGGCCCACCGCGCCGAGGTGACCGCCAAGCTCGCCCGGACACGGGAGAACCTCAAGCTCATCGACCACAAGATCGACGTCTACCGCGGCCGGCTCGCCGCCGGTGACGCCGACCGCCTGTGGGCGCCCAGCCGCCTGGCGGGTCCACGCTGAGCCGTTCCCTGGGCCTCTCCCCTGCTGCGCCGCGACGGCTTCTCCTGCGTCGCTGCGAACTGCTCCGCGGCGGCGCGGCCGGCGAAGGCAGTGACGGTGACGGCACTCGGACGAGGGAGACTTCACTGTGAACGGCGCTGATAGCCTGCTGGCGGCGATGACCCGGAACGGGATCGACGTTTGCTTCGCCAACCCGGGGACCTCCGAGCTGCACTTCGTCGGCGCGCTGGACCGCGCCGGGGGCATGCGCTGCGTGCTGGGCCTCTTCGAGGGGGTCCTCACCGGAGCCGCGGACGGCTACGCGCGCATGGCCGATCGCCCGGCCTCGACCCTGCTGCACCTGGGGCCGGGCCTGGCCAACGGCCTGTCCAACCTGCACAACGCGATGCGCGCACAGTCTCCGATCGTCAACATCATCGGAGACCACGCCACCTACCACCGCCACTACGACGCCCCCCTCACCTCGGACATTGAGGGAACCGCCCGCCCGTTTAGTCACTGGGTGCGGACCTCGCCGAACGCGGACTCCCTCGCCGCGGACGCCGCCGCCGCCGTCGCGGCCGCGCGTACCCCCCCGGGCCGGGTCGCGTCGCTGATCCTGCCGGCCGACGCCTCCTGGACCCCGCTGACCACCGAGTCCTGCCCCGCCGAGGCGGCCGTGCCCGATCCCCCGCAGGTCTCCGCGGCGGCGATCGACGCGGCCGCGCGCATCCTGCGATCCGGCGGGACGACGGCGCTGATCCTCGGGCCGAAAGCTACCCGGGAGCTGCCCCTCGAGCGCGCCGGGCAGATCGCCGCCGCCACCGGGGCGCGCCTGTACGCGCCGACCCACACCGCCCGCATCACCCGCGGCGCGGGGCGGGTCCCGGTGCAGCGGATCCCCTATCCGGTCGGCCAGGCGGCCGCGGCCTTTGACGATGTGCAGAACATCATCCTGGTGGGCGCGAAGCCCCCGGTCGCCTTCTTCGCCTATCCGGACAGGCCCAGCCAGCTGCACCGGCCCGGAACGTGCCTCTGCGAACTGGCCCGGGACGACCAGGACGTCCCCGGCGCGCTGGCGGCGCTGTGCGACGCGCTGGATGCGGGCGGCGCGGCACCGGAGCGAGCCGGGCTTAGCCTGCCGGGCCGCCCCACCGGGACGCTGACCCCCGAGAAGATCGGTGCGGTGCTCGCGGCGTCCATGCCCGAGAACGCCATCGTGGTCGACGAGTCGATCACGACCGGGCGGACGTTCCTCGCCGACACCGAGGGCAGCCGCCCGCATGACTGGATCCTGGGGACCGGCGGCTCGATCGGGTACGCGCTCCCCTGCGCCACCGGCGCGGCGATCGCCTGCCCCGACCGCAAGGTCATGGTCCTGGAGAGCGATGGCAGCGGGATGTACATGCCCCAGGCGCTGTGGACCCACGCCCGCGAGCAGCTGGACATCCTGACCATCGTGTTCGCCAACCACACGTACCAGATCCTGCGCAGCGAGATGCGCAATGTGGGCGTGCCCCCCGGCGGCCCCAAGGCCGAGGCGCTGACCGACATCGGCCACCCACGCATCGACTGGATGTCGCTGGCCCGGTCCTTCGGTGTCGAGGCGTTCCGCGCCACCACCGCCGACGAGCTCTCCCGTCACATCGACGCCGGCCTCGCGCTGCCGGGGCCCGTTGTCGTCGAAGCGGCGCTCTGAGCCTGCCTGAACGCTGAGACGCAAGTCACGCGCCGACGCCGGCGAGGACCTCACCGATGGTTCGCACTTGCCCGCGCCGGCGCGCCCCTGGTGCTGCTGCACGGCCTCGGATCCTCGCGGCGTGCATGGGATCCGGTCATCCCGGCCCTCGCCGGGCACTTCGACGTCATCGCCGTCGACCTTCCCGGCTTCGGCGACTCCGGGCCGCTGCCGCCGGAGGTGGAACCGCGGCCGTCGGCGCTAGCGGCAGCCGTGGCCGGCCTCCTCGATGATCTCGGCATCACCACCCCCCACGTCGCGGGCAACTCGCTCGGCGGCTGGGTGGCGCTCGAGCTCGCCGGCATCCGCCCGGTGGCCTCGCTGGCGCTCCTCTCCCCCGCCGGGCTGTGGCGGGGGAGCGCGCGGCCCTGCCCCACTGCGGGCACGTCCCCATGGCCGACGACCCGCCCGCCGTCGCCGCCCTCATCGCCGCCGCCGCCGCCCGCGCCCGGCCGGCCGAGCAGGCGGCCCAGTGATATCGCAGCCGGTGCCTCAGCCAGCCGCGCGGGCCCGGATCCCGGCCAGGGCCCGCTGGGCGTCGTCGCGGACCTGCGGCAGGTCGATCGTGGTCAGCTCGCCGGCCCGTTTGAGCACCCGCCCGTCCACGATCACCGTGTCCACGTTGGCCGGCTGCGCCGCCGTCACCAGCAGGTGGGCCGGGTCGGTCAGCACGCCGAGGTTCGGCTGACTGACGGCGACGCAGATGATGTCGGCCCGCTTGCCCGGCGTGAGCGAGCCGGTCACCTCGCCCATCCCGAGCGAGCGCGCGCCCTCGATGGTGCCCAGCGACAGCGCCTCCCGGTGGGTCATCGCGAACTCGTCATGGGCCCCCGCGTTCACGATCCCCTGCGTCACCTTCATGATCGAGAACATGTCGGCGTTGCCGGTCAGCACGGTGGAGTCCACCGACAGCCCGACCCCGATCCCCGCGGCGAGGAGCTCGGCCGTCCGCGGTAGCCCGTAGCCGATGAGCAGCTCGCTGTGCGGCGAGATGCTGACCTGCGTGCCCGTGGCCGCGAGGGCGCCTATCTCGTCGCCGGTCGCGCAGTTGGCGTGTACCACCTGCAGGTCGGGGCCGAGGAGGCGGCCGGCGGCCAGCGTGGCGATCTGGCCCTGCGCGGTCCGCGGGCCGCTGGCGTGCACGGTGACCGGGATGCCCAGCGCGCGTGCGGCCTCGATCTCCCGCCGGTAGACCGGCTCGGGCACGCGCACGGCCGGGTTGCTCCCGCCCGGCCCGCGCCAGGCCATGCCGAGCGACAGCCGCCCGCCGGCCGAGCAGGCGTCCCAGTCCCGGTGCAGCCGCTCCAGGCCGCCGAGGTCCATCGTCTGGTCGTTCGGGTGACCGGCCGGGACGCCGCAGGAGAAACGGGCGCGCAGCCCGGCCTCGGCCAGCGCCCGCACCGCGGCCTCGGCGTAGCCGGGCCCCCGCACGTTGTGGCACCAGTCGTGGACCGTGGTGATGCCGGAACTGATCGCCTCCGCGCACGCCAGGCGGGTGCTGGCGTAGATATCGCCCGGCCCGTACGCCCGCCCGGCCCCGATCATGACCTTGAAGTACCCCGGGCCCGACGGGTCCGCCGACATGCTCCGGAGCAGGGTGTTCCACATATGCCAGTGCGTGTCGACCAGCCCCGGCGCGACGATCATGCCGGCCGCGTCGAGCTCCGTCGTGCCCGGCGGCACCGCCAGGCCCGGCCCGACCGCGACGATCCGTCCGTCGGCGATGTGCACGTCGGCGGCGGGCAGCTCCCCCGCCGCCGGGTCCATCGTCAGGACGTAGCCGCCGCGGACGACGAGCGCCGGGGGCGGCGCAGCGGCAGAATCAGGGAGGCCGGGCGGGGCGGGGGCCACGGCGCCGATCGTACAGAAGGCGGGCGGTACTCAGGACACAGTCGCGCATGGTAGGCATGAGCCCATGGCCGAACTTATCCCCCGGCGGGTCCTTTTCGGGAACCCGGAACGCATCAGCCCCCGCATCAGCCCCGACGCCGGCACGCTGGCGTGGATCGCCCCGCACGAGGGGGTGCTCAACGTATGGACGGCGCCCGTGGGCCCGGACGGCGTGGACTGGGCAGCGGCCCGTGTCGTCACCGACGACACCGATCGCGGCATCCGGATGTTCACCTGGGCGCACGACGGGCGGCACCTGCTCTACCTGCAGGACACCGGCGGCGACGAGAACTGGCGGCTGCACGACGTGGACCTGCAGACCATGCAGCGGCGGGACCTGACCCCGTTCGAGGGCGTCCGGGCGGAGCTCATCGCCGCCGAGAAGAAGTTCCCCACCGACATCCTGGTCGGGCTGAACCGCGACAACCCGCAGCTGCATGACGTCTACCGGCTCGACCTGGTCACCGGCGAGCTGGTCAAGGAGGTGGAGAACCCAGGCTTCATCGGCTGGGTCGCCGACGCCGAGCTGGTGGTCCGGTGCGGCATCGCCCCCCAGCCCGACGGCAGCATGGTGGTCATGATCCGCGACGACGCGGGCCAGGACTGGCGGCCGCTGCTGACCATCGCGGCCGAGGACGCGCTGACCAGCCAGCCGATAGCGTTCAGCGCGGACGGCGGCTCGCTGCTGGCGCTCAGCTCGGTGGGCGCCAACACCGGCCGGCTGGTCCGGATCGACCTGGCCAGCGGGGCGAACCAGGTGCTGGCCGAAGACCCGGAGGCCGACGTGACCGGGCTCCGGCTGCACCCCGACACCCGGGAACCGCAGATCGTCATCTTCGAGAAGGAACGATCACAGTACCTGGCGCTGGACCCCGCGTACGAGCCGGACATCGCCGCCATCCGCGCGCTCCACCCCGGCGACCCGGACCTCGGCGGCGGCGATGACGACGACCGGCTGTGGCTGATCGGCTTCACCGACGACACCGGCCCGGTGCACTACTACGCCTACGACCGGCAGACCCGTCAGGGGCGGTTCCTGTTCGAGCACCAGCCCGAGCTGTTGCGCTACGAGCTGGCGCCGATGGAGCCGCTGGAGTTCACCGCCCGGGACGGCCTGACCATCCACGGCTACGCCACGTTCCCGCCCGGCGCCACGCGTTCCGGGCTGCCGATGGTGCTCAACGTGCACGGCGGGCCGTGGGCGCGCGACGAGTGGGGGTTCGACCCCGAGGCGCAGTGGTTCGCCAACCGCGGCTACCTGTGCGTGCAGGTGAACTTCCGCGGCTCGACCGGCTACGGCAAGGCGTTCGTCAACGCCGGTGACCGCGAGTGGGGCGGGAAGATGCAGGACGACCTGCTGGACGCGGTGGCGTATGCCGTGGGCCAGGGCTGGGCGGACCCGGCCCGGGTGGCCATCTACGGCGGCTCCTCCTACGGCGGGTACGCGGCCCTGGCCGGGGTGGCGTTCACGCCGGAGGAGTTCCGCTGCGCGGTGGACATCGTCGGCCCCTCGAACCTGAAGACGCTGATCGAGACCATCCCGCCGTACTGGGCCCCGATGATCGCCCTGTTCCACACCCGGGTGGGCGACCCGGAGAAGGACACCGACTTCCTGTGGTCCCGCTCCCCGCTGTCCCGGGCCGCCGACATCCGGACCCCGCTGCTGATCGCCCAGGGCGCCAACGACCCGCGGGTGAAGCAGGCCGAGTCGGAGCAGATCGTCGCCGCCCTGCGCGAGCACGGCATCGACCACGAGTACATGCTGTTCCCCGACGAGGGCCACGGGTTCGCCAAGCCCGAGAACCGGCTCCGCTTCTACGCGGAGGCGGAACGGTTCCTCGCCCGCCAGCTCGGCGGCCGGGCCGAGGAGTAGTTAGGGCGAGGGAGTTGTTACATCCTGGGATAAACCAGGGCGAGGAGTAGCAGGGGAATGGTCGAGCTCAAGACCGACGCGGCGCTGGATTCCATGCGCGAGGCCGGCCGGGTCGTCGCGCACGCGCTCGCGGCGGTGCGGGAGACCGCGGCGGTCGGCACCAGGCTGACCGAGCTGGACGAGGTCGCTCACGACGTCCTGCGCAAAGCCGGCGCCCGCTCCCCCTTCCTGCACTACCACCCGTCGTTCGCGCCCACCCCGTTCCCGGCGGTTATCTGCGCCTCGGTCAACGACGTGATCGTGCACGGCATCCCGGACAAGTACCGGCTGCGCGACGGCGATCTGGTCAGCATCGACTTCGGCGCCGAACTCGACGGCTGGACCGGCGACGCCGCGGTCAGCTTCACCGTCGGCCGGGCGGACGCCACCGACACGCTGCTCATCGAGACGGCCGAGAAGGCGCTTGCGGCCGGCGTGGCGGCCGCGGTGCCCGGGGCGCGGATCGGGGACATCTCCGCCGCCATCGGGGCGGTGGCGCACGCCACCGGGTACGGGATACCGGCCGGCTTCGGCGGCCACGGGATCGGCCGCCGGATGCATGAGGACCCGCACGTGCCTAACGACGGCCGGCCCGGACGCGGCATGCGCCTGCGGCCGGGCCTGGTGCTGGCCATCGAGCCGATGCTGATGGCCGGGGGCGGCAGCCACTACGAGGTGGCGCCCAACGGGTGGGCGCTGAAAACGGTGGACGGCACGCGCGCGGCGCACGCTGAGCACACCGTCGCCATCACGCGCGACGGCCCGCGCATCCTCACCCTGCCCTGAGCGCTGGCCCGGGACCCGCCGGGGCTAACCGGCGTGCGCTCGGGCCCCGGGCCGCCCGCTCATGCCCGCGCGGCCTGGCCCCGGCTCACCCGGGCGCCCAGCTGCTGCGCGGCCCAGTCGGCGGTGGCGTAACGGTGGAACGGTGCCAGGTTGGCGCAGCCGTGATTGCCCTGCTCGAGCAGGAGCAGCTCCGCCGGGCCGCCCGCCTCATCGACCAGCCGCTGCGCTTGCAGCCAGGGAATGAGGCGGTCGAGCCGGCCCATGACGGCCAGCAGCGGGCAGCGGATCAGCTCGGCGCGGCCGGCCATCGACAGCTCGCCCGCCCGGGCGCGGGCGGTCTCCGGGTCGGGCGAGAAGGACCGGACCCGGAACGCCTCCCTGGTCAGGCCGGGCAGGTTGTCCCAGTTCTCGGCGAAATCGTACGGGCCAGCCAGGGCAACGCAGGCCTTCACCCGGCCGTCTCCGCTGGCCACCCGGGGCGCGTAGTAGCCGCCGAGGCTGACGCCCCAGACCCCGATCCGGTCCGGATCGATGCCGGGCTCGGTCTCCAGGCAGTCGATGATCGCTCCGCCCGGCACCTCCCAGTCGCCCCGGATCGCCAGCTCGTATTCGGCCTCACCCTGGCCCGGGCCGTCCACGCTGAAGGTCGCGATGCCGCGTTCGAGGAACAGCTCCTCGGTGCTGCGCAGCTCCTCCTTCGCCGAGTCCAGGCCGGAGATCATGATCATGACGGGATGCGGCCCCTCCCCCGCCGGCCGGCGCAGGATGCCCACCAGCCGCGAGCCGTCGAACGGGATCTCGATCCTGCGGCCGGGCGGGTCCAGGTACGGCAGCGCGTCGGTGAGGCAGGCGACCGCCCGCAGGTGTGCCGCCCGCATCTGGCCGGGGTCGTTGACGAACAGGAACTTCGCGAAGTGGTAGTAGACCGCCGCCTGCGACAGGTGCGCGCCCGCCGACATCTCCCGGCCGGCGGCGAGGGCGTCGCGGCCCAGCTGCTCGTGCTCGGCCGCTACCGCGCTCCACGCGGCACACCAGTCGTCCCAGGACGCGAGCCCGCTGGTGATCCGCTCGAAGTCCCCGGCCGTCACGCCGTTCGTGGTGAACCGCGGCGCCCAGTTGGTGATGGCCGCCGCCACCCGGTCATCCATCGATACTCCCGCGACTCGGTGGCCAGATGCTGCAAACGAATGCATACTCTCTGGGAAAGGCGCGGTCAACACGCTTGAAGGTAACGATCCCGCCGGCCACCGTGATGGTCGCCGTGAGGGGACGCGATGGAGCAGCACGAACTGCACGTGACGGTGAACGGGGCCGGCCGCACGGTGGCCTGCGAGCCCGATGCTCCGCTGCTGGACGTGCTCCGCCACCACCTCGGGCTGGCCGGGCCGCGCTTTGGCTGCGGCCTCGGCCTGTGTGGGGCCTGTTTCGTGCTCATCGACGGCCAGGCCCGTTCGTCCTGCGATTTCCCCGCCTGGGCGGCCGAGGGCCGGCAGGTGACGACCGTCGAGGGGCTGCTGGACGGCGACACCCTGCACGCGGTGCAGCAGGCCTTCATCGACGAGCAGGCCGCTCAGTGCGGCTACTGCACCTCCGGCATGGTGGTGAGCGCGGTCGCGCTGCTGCGCGGCAACCATGCCCCGACCGAGCGCGAGGTGCGCGAGGCGCTCGACGGCAACCTGTGCCGCTGCGGGGCACACCGCAGGATCGTTGGCGCGGTCATGAAAGCGGCAAGCGAGGTGGCTGAGCAGGCCAGATGAGCACTCCCCCGCCAGCCCTGCCGCCGCTGCCGGCCACCCTCGCCGCCAACCCTGTCCTGTCCGCCTGGCTCGACTTCACCCGTCCCGGTGTGGTCACGATCGGCACGGGCAAGGTCGAGTACGGCCAGGGCGTGTGGACCGCGCTGGCCCAGGTCGCGGCCGAGGAGCTCGACGTGGACCTGCGGCGCGTCCGGGTCGCCCCGGTATCCACCGCCACCAGCCCCGATGAGGGCGTCACCTCGGGCAGCCGCTCCATCGAGGAGTCCGGCTCGGCGCTGCGCCAGGCGTGCGCGCAGGCCCGTCACCTGTTCCTGGCCGCCGCCGCGGACCGGCTGGGCGCCGTGGCGGGCGCGCTGGGGGTGACGGACGGCGAGATCACCACCGACGCCGGTGGCACCGGCCTGACCTACTGGTCGCTGGCCGGCCCGGCGGGCCCCGCCGCGCCCGGCCTGCTGGACCGGGAGGCGGGTGACCCCGAGCCGGCCAAGGCACCCGCGCGGTGGTCGGTCGCGGGCCGCAGCGCCGCCCGGCTGGACATCCCGGACAAGGTGACCGGGCGCCCCCGGTTCCTGCACGACCTCGTCCTGCCCGGCATGCTCTACGGCCGCGTCATCCGCCCGCCCGCCCCGGCGGCGTCCCTGGCCGGGCCCGGCGATCCGCCGCTGCCCGGCGACGTGATGATCGTGCGGGATGGCTCTTTCCTGGGGGTGGTGGCGCCGTCGGACCGGGCCGCGGTCACGTCGGCGCGGGCGGTCGCCGGGACGGCGCGGTGGGAGGTGACCCCATCCCTGCCCGACGAGCATGACCTGAAGGAATTCCTGCTGTCCGCGCCCGCGCAGGTGGTCACCGTGGACGAGGTGCGCGACGAGGAGGCGGCCGCCGCGGTAACCCGCACCCTGGAGGCCGAGTTCACCCGGCCCTACCTGGCCCACGCCTCGATGGCGCCCAGTTGCGCCGTCGCCCGCTGGGACGGGCCGCGGGTCACCGTCTGGAGCCACAGCCAGGGGGTGTTCGCGCTGCGCGGGGCCATCGCGGCCGGCCTGGGCCTGGCGGCCGGCCAGGTGACCGTGAACCACGTCGAGGGGGCGGGCGCCTACGGCCACAACGGTGCCGACGACGCCGCGCTGGACGCGGTGCTGCTGGCCCGCGCGGTGCCCGGGCACCCGGTCCGGGTGCTGTGGTCGCGGGAGGACGAGATGGGCTGGGCGCCGGTCGGCTCGGCCATGCTGGCCCGGCTGTCGGCCGGCCTCGACGCCGGTGGGCGGATCAGGACCTGGCGCCAGGACGTGTGGAGCAACGGCTTCATCGGCCGCCCCGGCAGCGGCGGTGAGCCGCGGCTGCTCGCGCTCGCTCATCTGGCGGGCGGTCAGCCGATGAGCCCCGCGCCGGACGGCCCGCCGACCGGGGCGATGGGCTCCACCCGCAATGCCGTGCCCGGCTACGACATTCCCGACCGCATGATCGTGCGGCACCGGCTGCTCACGATGCCGATCCGGACGTCTTCGCTCCGCTCGCTGGGGGCCTTCCTCAACGTCTTCGCCATCGAGTCGTTCATGGACGAGCTGGCGGCCGCCGCCGGCGCCGACCCGGTGGAGTTCCGGCTGGCAAACCTCACCGATCCGCGGGGCCGGCGGGTGATCGAGCAGGTGGCGCAGATGTCCGGCTGGGGCAGCCAAGCTGGCCGGGCGGACGGCACCGGGCTTGGCCTGGGTTACGCCCGGTACAAGGGCACCTCCGGGTACTGCGCGGCGGTGGCCCGGGTGGAGGCCGACACCGACGTGCGGGTGACCGATGTATGGCTCGCGGCCGACGTCGGCCGGGTGATCAACCCGGACGGGGTGATCAACCAGGTGGAGGGCGGCGCGGTGCAGAGCGCCAGCTGGGCGCTGCGGGAGCGGGTCCGCTTCGACCGGACCCGGATCACGTCCGTGAACTGGGACACCTACCCGATCCTGCGGTTCACCGAGGCGCCGCGGGTGCATGTCGCGATCGTGTCCGCGCCCGGGGAGCGCGAGACCGGCGCGGGCGAGGTGGCGCAGGGCCCGGTGGCCGGCGCGATCGGCAACGCGGTGGCCGACGCCGTGGGCGTGCGTGTACGTGACCTGCCGCTGACCCGTGAGCAGATAACCCGCGCGATCAAGGAGAGCTGACCGGCCAGTGCTGAAGGGCCGGTGCTGAAGGGCCAGTGCTGAAGGGCCGGTGCCGACGGTCAGTGGGGCTCGAACAGGGCGCTGACCGACTCCCCCTCGTGGATGCGGCGGATCGCCTCGGCGAGTGCCGGTGCGACCGACAGCGTCGTGAGCTTGTCGTGCTGCAGCCGGCCGGCGACCGGCACCGTGTTGGTGCAGACGATCTCCCGCACCTCGGGCTCGGTGGCGATCTTCTCCAGCGCGCCGTCGCAGAACAGCCCGTGGGTGCAGGCGATGCGGACCGAGCCCACGTCGTGCTCGCGCAGGCGGGCCAGCAGTTCCAGGATCGTCGTGCCGCGCGCGATCTCGTCGTCGAGCACGATCACGTCCCGGCCGTCCACGTCGCCGATGATGGAGGTGATCGCCACCTCGTGGTCGCTGATGCGCTGCTTGGCCCCGGCCGCCACCGGCAGCCCCAGCAGCCGGGCGAACGCGGCGGCCGACTTGGCGTAGCCGAGGTCGGGTGAGACGACCATCGTGCCGGACAGGTCGTGGTTGCGGAAGTACCCGGCGAGCTCGCGCAGCGCGTTCAGGTGGTCCACCGGGACCGAGAAGAACCCGTGCACCTGCGGCGAGTGCAGCGTCATGGTGAGCGCCCGGCTGGCCCCGGCGGTGATGAGCAGATCCGCGACGAGGCGGGCGCCGATCGACACCCGCGGCATGTCCTTCTTGTCCGAGCGGGCGTAGGCGTAGTAAGGGATCACCGCGGTCACCCGGGCCGCTGAGGCGCCGCGCGCGGCGTCGAGCATGAGCAGCAGCTCGACCAGGTGCTCCTGGATAGGCGGGCTGAGGGGCTGGATGAGGAACACGTCCCGTTCCCGGCAGTTGGACTGCAGCTGCGTTTCCAGGCAGTCGTTGGCGAACCGCTGGAGCCGGACCGGGAGCAGCGGTTCGCCCAGCCCGTGGCAGATCTCGGCGGCCAGTGCGGGGTGGGCGCTGCCGCTGAAGACGGCGATCTCGCGCACGGCGGCCCGCGCCTACCCGTTGTCGGGCTTGTACGGCGGGAGGTGGAGGCGATCGCGGATCTCCTGCTGGACCTCCTCCTTGCTGCGGCGGGCATCGACGGTGATCACGTACTCCTTGCGCGCGAACAGCTCCAGCACCGGGTCGGTCTTCTCGTGGTATTCGCGCAGCCGGACCGCGAGCGCCTCCTCGGTGTCGTCCTCCCGCTGGACCAGCGTGCCGCCGCAGACGTCGCAGACGCCTTCCTGCGCCGGGCGGGTGGTGATGAGGTTGTAGTCCACGCCGCAGTTGGAGCACAGGCGGCGGGAGAGCACCCGGCGGCGTACCTCGGAGTCGGGCATGTCCAGATGGATCACGCCGTCGATGTCGTAGGTCTCGAGGAAGAACTCGGCCTGCCGGCGGTTGCGGGGGAAGCCGTCGATGATGAACCCGTAGTTCCAGTCGTGCTGGGTGAGCCGCTCGGCGGTCACCGACTCCGCCATGTCGTCGCCGACCAGTTCCCCGGCCGCCATGATGCGCCGGACCTGCGCGCCCAGCTTGGTGTGCTGCTGCACGTGCCAGCGGAAGATGTCGCCGACGCTGATGTGCACGAGATCCAGGTCGGCGGCCAGCATGCCCGCCTGGGTGCCCTTGCCGCTGCCCTGGACGCCCATGATGACGTATTTGCGCATAGCGCCACCCTTACATACGGAGGCCCCGGCCCTCGCGGGTAAGGGGTCAGGCGTAGTAGCGCAGGACCGCCTGGGCGGCGCAGGCGGGCTTCTCGCTGCCCTCCACCTCGATGGTGCAGTCGATCACCGCCTGCACGGCGTTGACCCCGGCGTCCTCGACCGCGCCGAGCTGGGCCGCGAGCCTGATCTTGGAGCCGACCGGGACCGGGGCCGGGAAGCGCACCTTGTTCAGCCCATAGTTGATCCCCATGCTGACGCCCTGCACGTCGAGGAGCTCGTTGAGCATGGGAATGACCAGGGACAGGGTCAGGTACCCGTGCGCGATCGTGCCGCCGAACGGCCCCGCGGCGGCGCGCTCGCGGTCCACGTGGATCCACTGGTGGTCGCCGGTCGCATCGGCGAAGGCGTTGACCCGGTTCTGGGTGATCTCCAGCCAGCCGGTGTGCCCGAGGTCGGCCCCGGCCAGCGCCTTGAGCTCGTCCAGGCCGTGAGCGGTGGTGGTCATGCGGTCCTCCTGTGGGTGCCGGTGACTGCGGGGCGGCGCTCGCTCAGGCCCGCAGCCGCAGCCGGCGTTCGCAGCTCTTGCGCACCTTCGGGTCGAGCGAGATCCGCAGCAGCGGCCAGTCCGCCCGCAGCAGCCGCGCGTTGACGAAGCGCGCCATGTCGTTACGCCGCCCCTGGGTGAGCACGATGCCGTACAGGCTGCGGCGCAGGCGGTCGTCGGACACGTCGAACTCGCGCAGCCCCGGCCAGGCCAGGTGCCGCGGCAGGACGACGACCCCCTGCTCGGGCCCGTGCAGCTCGTCCAGGCTGGCCGGCAGGCGCCCGGCTGCGCCGGATCGCCCGGGCCGAAACAGATCCGCCAGGGACATGTTCCGATTATCACGCAGCGTCCCCGCGGGCCCGCGGCAGACTCGCGGGCCGGCGCCCGCCGGGGCGGTTAGACTCGGCGCATGTCCGGTGCCCGGGAATCCTCCCGGTGGAGGTTCCTCATCTCCCCCAAGTGGCTGGGCTGGCACGTGTTCGTGATTCTCAGCGTGGTGGGGATGCTCTGGCTCGGCAACTGGCAGCTGCACCGGGCCGAGGCGGGGAACGCGCTCAGCTGGGCGTACACGTTCGAATGGCCCCTGTTCGCGATCTTCGCCGTGGTCTTCTGGGTCAAGACGATCCGGGACGAGGTCCACCCTCCCGCCCAGGCCGGGCCGAGGGACGCCGTCGCGCTCCCCGGTGGCATACCCGTGCCGCCGCCGGGCTCCCCGCGGCCGCCCGGCGGCGATGAGGAGCCCGGCGAGGACGACGAGGAACTCGCCGCCTACAACGCCTACCTGGCCCGCCTCACCAATGAAGTCAGGGGCCATGGCCGGTGGCACGGCCTCAGGTGAGTGAGGTGCCACCGATGAGCAAGCGAAGGAGAGCGGGCGGATGCGGCTGAACGTCGCCCTGTACCGGGTGATGGCCTACGTGACCGGCGTGGTGCTGATCGTCTTGTGCATTCTCGCGATCATGCAGATATTCGTGCACGACGAGGCGGCGGTGAACGTGGTCGGGACCATCCACGGCGCCCTGTACATCGTCTACCTGCTGGTGGCGTTCCCGCTGACCCGCAGGCTCCGGCTGGCCGCCGGGCCGACGGTGGCGGTGCTGCTGGCCGGCACCATCCCGGTGATGACGTTCATCGTCGAGCGCCACATCAGCCACCGGTACATCGAGCCGGCCATGGCCGGGGGCGCCGCCGCCCCGCACCCGCCGGTTCCGGAGCCGCGTTCGTGACCCGCTGACGGCCGCCCCCGGTACCAGCCGTTTGCCGGGCCGGTACGTCCCGTTTTCACCATGGTCACGGCGATAACGCATACTCACAGCCATGCCGACGGCTTTCCTCGATCATCCTCGCCCGCTGGCCTTCGCCCACCGGGGCGGCGCGGCCCACGCGCCGGAGAATTCCTGGCGCGCGTTCGAGCACGCGGTCGGGCTCGGCTACGGGTACCTGGAGACCGACGTGCAGGCGACCGCGGACGGGGCGCTCGTCGCCTTTCACGACCGCACGCTGGACCGTGTCACCGGCCAGCCGGGGCGGGTATGCCGGCTGACCCTCAAGGAGATCGCGGGCGCGCGCATCGGCGGGACCGAGCCGATCCCGGTGCTGGAGGACGTGCTGGGCGCCTGGCCGGACGTGCGGTTCAACATCGACGTGAAGGACGCGCCGGCGATCGCGCCGCTGGCGCGGGTGCTGCGGCGGACCAGCGCCTGGGACCGGGTCTGTGTGGTCTCCTTCTCCGCCAGCAGGCTCCGGGCCACCAGGCGGGCGCTCGACCGGCCGGTGTGCATGGCCGCCTCCCCGCTGGGGACCGCCATGGTGCGGTTCGGCGGCCCGCCCGTCCCCCGCGGCTCTCGCGGCCCGCGCCGCGGCCGGCTCAAGCGGGAGCCGCCCGCGGCCGCGCCGGCGCGCCGGCCGGTAACCGTCGACGGCCGGCCGCCCCGGCCGCTCGCGGAGCGCCTGGCCGGGGCGGATGTGCGGTGCGTCCAGCTGCCTGCCCCGGTGGTGACGCCGTCCTTCATCGGCCGGGCCCACCAGCTGGGGCTCCAGGTGCACGTGTGGACCGTGAACGACCGCCTCACCATGGAGGGCCTGCTGGATCTCGGCGTGGACGGGATCATGACCGACGAAACGGTGACGCTGCGCGAGGTGCTGATGCGCCGCGGGCAGTGGCATCCCCGGGTGACTGGTTAGCCACGCCGGGGGTTGGAACCGGGGCACAACGGGAATCTTGTCCGGGTACTCAGCGTTATCAACGTGGAAGGCTGAGCGCCTGGGAGGCAATGCCTTATGGCCGAACGCGCACTTCGCGGCACGCGGCTCGGAGCAACGAGCTACGAGAACGACCGGAACACGGACCTGGCACCACGCCAGGAGATCCCCTTTGACTGCCCCAAGGGCCATCACTTTACCGTGCCGTTCGCCGCTGAAGCGGAAGTTCCCGCCACCTGGGAGTGCCGTGTCTGCGGCACCATCGCGTTCACCGTCACCGGCGATCAGCCCAGCCCGAAGAAGACCAAGCCGCCGCGCAGTCACTGGGACATGCTGCGGGAGCGGCGGTCCATCGACGACCTCGAGCAGGTCCTTGCCGAGCGGCTCGCCCTGATCAGGGGGGAACGCGGGCTGGATGACGAGGCCGACGCGAAAGAGACCCGGGCGAGGCAGCGCAAGAGCGCCTAGGGCGTGTCTCGTGGATCCATGCCGTCGCGAGCGGGCGACGGCGGGATGGATCGCAAGGCGGAGGAGGAGCCGATAGCGGAGCTATCGGCGACGACGACAACGCCGCGAGACGCCCGTCCGGCGGTCGCGTAGCAGGCTGGAGATCTACGAGACACGCCCTGCGGGCCGCCCCCGGCGGGCCGGCCGCAGCCGGGCGGCGATGCCCCAGCCGGTGACCCGCCACAGCGCCTCGAGCACGATCTTCCTGCTCATCTTGCTGGCGCCCCGCTGGCGTTCCTCGAAGGTGATCGGGACCTCGGTGACCGTCAGCCCCGCCGCGATGGTGCGCCGCGCGAGATCGACCTGGAAGCAGTAGCCCTGCGAGTCCACGTCGTCCAGGCCGATGCGGCGCAAGGTACTGGCGCGGAAGACGCGGTAACCGCCGGTCGCGTCCTGGAGCTTGAGGCCGAGCATCAGCCGGGCATAGGTGTTGCCGGCCCGGGACAGCAGCTCGCGTGACCGGGGCCAGTTGAGCACGGCCCCGCCGGGGACATAGCGTGACCCGAGCACGAGGTCGGCCTCCGCCAGCGCCGCCAGCAGCCGGGGCAGCTCCTCCGGCTGGTGCGAGCCGTCGGCGTCCATCTCCACCAGCGCGGCGTAGCCCTGCTCCAGCGCCCAGCGGAACCCGGCGATGTAGGCCGCCCCGAGGCCGGCCTTGCCCGCCCGGTGCAGGACGTGAACGTGGGAGTCCTCGCCGGCCAGCTTGTCGGCGATCTCGCCGGTGCCATCCGGGCTGTTGTCGTCCACGACCAGCAGGTGCGCATCGGGGACCGTGCTGCGGACCCGGCTGGTGATGATCTCGATATTGTCGCGCTCGTTATAGGTGGGGATGATCACCGCCACCGGGCCCACCGGGCCCGCCGAGTCGGCCCTGGTGCCGGGCGAACTGGTCACTTATTCCCGCCTTTTGCGCATGCCGAGTGGGGCGCCCGGCACTTCCCCATGAACGTCATAGCAGGGTACCCCGCCTGCCGGGTGCGGCCGCCGCTGGGCGGCTGGTGGCATGCCCGCAAGTAAAAGCCTTTACCTCGCGCATAACCGCGCAAAAGGCACCCCGGCGGGACAGGGCCCGGCCGTCCCTTCGGACCGGAGTCCGTCCCGTCGGCAACGAGCGCGGTTCTCCGTTGTCTACTGGTCGCCGGGCCCTTCCCGGGCCTTGACCCCTCGTCCAGCGGCTGCCCCGTACCGGATGCCCCGTGCTGGACTTCGCAGCAACTTACCCCCGATCGCCGTGATGTCAACCATGCGTGGTCAGCGGCGTCCTGCCCTGCCCGTCCGGCGCTTTCTCGCCCCAGCCGGCAGCCGGGCCGACCCTGGTCCCAGGGGTCTCAGAGCGGTACGATTGAGCCTCCCAGCGCGTGTGAGGGCGGGCATGACACTCCCGGTGTCACCCAGCGATCCAGGGACCGTGCCGGGTCTGCCCGGATCGCTGTCACGATGGTCGTGGCCGGCAGCGCCGTGCCCCGGTAGGAGAACGGCCTGGCGGCGAGGATGACCTGGCCGCATCACCCGGTCAGCCCTTTTCCGCTGGCCATGCAGCGCGAATACCGGCCCGGACCGTGTGTGCCGAGCGCGCCCGGTCCTGTCCATTGCCATCAGTCATCTTCCAGCAGGAGGAGCAGCAAATGACAGAAAGTCAGGAGGCGCAAGTCTCCGAGGCCCAGATTGCGGTGCACTGGCGCGAGGAGGGGTACATCTATCCCCCCGAGTCGTTCGTCGCCCAGGCCAACGCGGCCGATCCCGCCATCTTCGACCGGTTTGCCGAAGACCGCTTCCCGGACTGCTTCACCGAATACGCGGACCTGCTGAGCTGGGACAAGAAATGGGACACGGTCCTGGACACCAGCAACGCGCCGTACTGGAAGTGGTTTACCGGCGGCAGGCTGAACGCCTCCTACAACTGCGTGGACCGGCATGTCGGCCCCTACGGCAACAAGGCGGCCCTCATCTGGGTGCCGGAACCGGAGTCGGCGGACCACGTATCCGTCACCTACCGCGACCTCTACCACCGGGTGAACGAGTTCGCGGCGCTGCTGCGGGACTTCTGCGGGCTCAAGGCCGGTGACCGGGTGACGCTTCACATGCCGATGGTCCCCGAGCTGCCGGTGACGATGCTCGCCTGCGCCCGGCTCGGCGTCGTCCACTCGCAGGTGTTCGGCGGCTTCAGCGGCAACGCGTGCGGCACCAGGATCGCCGACTCGGGCAGCCGGGTGCTGATCACGATGGACAGCTACTACCGCAGCGGCGACCTCGTCGACCACAAGGTGAAGGCCGACGAGGCGCTGGCCGAGGCGCGCGAGCAGGGCCAGGAAGTGGACAAGGTGCTGGTGTGGCGGCGCCGTCCCGGCCAGTACGGCTCGCAGACCCCGATGACCGAGGGCCGGGACTTCTTCGTCGACGAGATGCTGGGCTCCTACCGCGGCCAGCTGGTGGAGCCGGTCTCCCTGTCCGCCACCGACCCGCTGTTCCTCATGTACACCTCCGGCACCACGGGCCGGCCCAAGGGCGCCCAGCACAGCATCGGCGGCTACCTGTCGTATGTGGCCGGGACCTCGAAGTACTACCAGGACATCCACCCCGACGACACCTACTGGTGCATGGCCGACATCGGGTGGATCACCGGCCATTCCTACATCGTCTACGGGCCGCTGTCGCTCGGGACCACCACCGTGATCTACGAGGGCACCCCCAACTACCCGGACGCCGGGCGGCCGTGGCGGATCGCCGAGCGGCTCGGCGTGGACATCTTCCACACCTCGCCGACCGCCATCCGGATGCTGCGCAAGGTCGGCCCGGACGAGCCGGCCAAGTACAGCTACCACTTCAAGCACATGACCACGGTGGGCGAGCCGATCGAGCCCGAGGTCTGGCGCTGGTATCACAAGGCGGTCGGCAAGGACGAGGCGGTCATCGTCGACACCTGGTGGCAGACCGAGACCGGCGGCTTCCTCGGCAGCTCGCTGCCGGCCCTGAAGCCGATGAAGCCGGGCAGCTGCGGCCCGGCGGTGATCGGCATCTACCCGGCCATCTACGACGAAGACGGCAACGAGGTACCCGACGGCAAGGCCGGCAACATCTGCATCCGCAACCCCTGGCCGGGGATCATGCAGACGATCTGGGGCCAGCCCGAGCGGTTCATCGAGGTCTACTACGCCAAGTACAACAAGAACCCGGACAGCAAGGACTGGCACGACTGGCCCTACTTCGCCGGCGACGGCGCGGTCCGGGCGCCGGACGGGTACTACCGGATCCTCGGCCGCGTCGACGACGTGATCAACGTGGCCGGGCACCGGCTGGGCACCAAGGAGATCGAATCGGCAGCGCTGACCGTGCCCGAGGTCGCGGAGGCGGCGGCGGTCCCGGTGGTGGACGACATCCGCGGCCGGGCGGTCGAGATCTACGTCTCGCTCAAGCCCGGCTTCGTGGCCAGCGACGAGATGGCCGGCAAGGTCACCAAGGCGATCGAGGTCGAGATCGGCAAGATCGCCCGGCCGAAGCACGTCTGGGTCGTGCCGGACATGCCCAAGACCCGGTCCGGGAAGATCATGCGCCGGGTGATCGCCGCGGTCTCCAACTTCGCCGACATCGGCGACGTGACCACGCTGGCCAACCCGGAGGTGGTGGAGGGCATCCGGCACCAAGTGCAGAGCGAGAAGGTCAGCAAGGGCGAGGAGCCGCGGGAGCTGACCGAGACGGAGTATGAGGAGATCAAGTCCTTCGGGGCCGAGTAGGGGCGAATGCCGTGGCCGGGGACCCCGCCGGGTCCCCGCGCTGCGGCAGGGCTGCTATACCGACTTGGCGATGAGCTCATCCGCGACCCACCGCGCGACGTTGGCGGGGTAGGGCTGGGCCGGCAGGCCCAGGGTGAAGTGCCGGAAGCCGGCGTCGAGCGCTTCGCCGATCGCGTGCCGGGTGGTGCCGGGCTGGTCGTACGACACGGGCAGATGGATTGAGCGGGTGATGGCGGCGGAATCGCGGCCGATCTCGGTGCAGTAGCGGTCCAGCAGCGCGCTGCGCTGGGCGGCGTCGGCGGTGTCGCCGCCGGGGATGTTCCATAGGTCCGCGTGCTCGGCGGCCACGCGGAGCACGCGGACCTGTTGAGGGTTAGAGGGGGAGGCCGGCTTCCAGAAGGGCCAGACCGCGCTCGAGCTTGTCGGCGAAGGTCGCCAGCTTGGTCTGGTCGTCGAGCGATATGAGGTCGTCGCCGGCCTCGCCGAAATAGGCGGACATGGCTACCCCCACCACGGCTCCCGCCAGGGTGCGGACGGCGAAGTCGCCGGGGTCACGGCCCGTCCGCTCGGCCACCGCCTCGGCCAGGACCTGAGTCGTCCTGGCCAGTTCCGCCAGCATGCGTGCCCGTACCGCGGGAACGGTCATGGCCAGCTGGGTCATCTCGTGCATCTGCGCCCATTCGGCCTCCCCCATGCGGGCGAAGCCCGCGTGGAGCCCCGCCCGCATGGCAGCGATGGGGCTCATCTCGGGCGGCTGCTCCTGGAAGGCCTCCACCCAGAGCAGCTCCATGTCGTCCTGGAGGACGACGTCTTCCTTGGTCGGGAAGTAGCGGAAGAATGTGCTCGGCGAGACCTCGGCGGCGTCGGCGATCTGCTCGACCGTGGTGGCGTCGTAGCCCTGCTCGCGGAAAAGCCGGAACGCGTGCTCCCGGATGGCAGCACGCGTCCTGGCCTTCTTGCGCTCTCGCAGCCCCGGCCGTGGCCCGGCGGGCCGGGCCACCGGGGCCGCGGGCGTATGTTCAGGCAACGCGGTCATGCGCCGATTCTCTCGCATCCGCGAGCGGACCGGCACTAGCCGACGGCTCCGGCGCGGCGGTCGCCCGCCACGGCAGGAACAGCAGCGCCAGGATGACCGCCACCACCGCCAGCCCGGCGCTCACCCACAGCATCAGGGTGATCCCGTGCACGAACGCCGAGCGCACCGACTCCAGCAGCGCGGGCGAGCCGAGCTTGCGCGCCACCGCGATGCCCGCGAACACACTGCTGCGCACCGCGCCCGCGGTCGCCGCCGGCAGGCCCGCCAGGGGCAGCTGGGAGTGGTAGCCCGACGCGATGACGCTGCCGAGGACCGCGGCCGACAGCGGTGCACCCGCCTTCTGGACCGACTGCATGACCGCCGAGCCGACGCCGGCGCTCTCCTTGGGGATGTCCACCAGGGCCGCGGACGCGGCGGTGGCCAGGGCCAGCCCGAAACCGAGCCCGCTGATCGCGGTCCAGGTGGCGATGAACGCGTCTCCGCTGGACGCGGTCATGGTGGCGCCGAGCACCAGCCCGGCGGTCAGGATGGCGAACCCGAGCGCCACCGTGAGCTTGGCGGTCGCCACCCGGGCCACCTGATTGGCCAGGGCGGCGCCGAGGGCGAAGGCAGCCATCAGCGGCAGCAGCCGGATGCCGCTGCCCATCGCGTCCACGCCCAGGATCGCCTGGAAGAACTGCGGCGCCGCGAACAGCAGGCCGAACATCGCGAAGATGCCGAACGTCTGCAGGATGGTTCCCCAGGTGAACCTGGGCGACAGGAACAGCCCGAGATCCACGAGCGGCTGCCCGCCGGGGCGCCTGCTGAGGTGGAGCTCCCACGCGGCGAAGGCCGCCAGGACGGCCAGGCCGCCAGCCATCGCGGAGATCGCCGTGGGCGATGACCATCCGTACTGCCCGGCCGCGATGAACCCGTAGATCAGCACGGCCAGACCGGCGCACGACGCCACGATCCCCACCAGGTCCAGGCCGGGCCGGCGGGCGGCGCGGGATTCCGGCACCAGCACCGTGACCGCGACCAGGCCGATCACCACCACCGGGACGTTCAGCAGGAACACCCAGCCCCACCAGTAGTTGGTCAGCAGCCAGCCGCCGAGGATGGGGCCGATCGGCAGGGCGATGAAGTTGGCCGCCGCCCAGATCCCGACCGCCTTGGTCCGCTCCTGGTCGGTGAACATCACCGCGAGCACCGACAGCACCAGCGGGATCATGGCCCCCGCGGCCAGCCCGAGTACCGTCCGCGCGGCGATGAACGCACCCGCGTTCGGCGCGTAAGCACACGCCAGCGACCCCAGGCCGAACACACTGAGGGCAATGATCATGACCTTCTTGCGCCCGAACCGGTCCCCCAGCAGCCCACCCGGCAGCAGCGCCACCGCGAGCGCCAGCGTGTAGGAGGAGATGAACCACTGCAGGTCGGTCGCGGACGCGTGCAGCGACACCGCCAGCGTCGGCAGCGCCACGCTCAGCACCGTCGCGTCCAGCCCCACGGCCAGCACCCCCAGCGACAGCCCCGCCAGCGCCCACCACTTCCGCGCCCCCACGCTCTGCGTTCCCATGACAGTCATGACACCCACCACCTCTCGCTATCAACTCTAAATTGGAGGCTACTCTCAGTTTAGAGTGACACGCAAGAACGAGTCGATGTCGAAAACGTGATCCGCGTCACACGTGGGGGTGTGGGCCCGGACAGACGGTACATCTGGCATTCCGCTGAACGCTCCATGCCAGACGCGCACGTCCACCGGGCGGAGCTGGCACCGGCCGGTCAGTTGCAACCCGGGGGGACGGTGCACTTGGCAGCGGCGTTTTGCCGATGCCAAGTCGTACCGTCCACCCGTCAGTCCCCAGCCGGAACGACGATGGTGCCTGTAGCCGTAACGACGATCAGGGGCTCGTCGAGCACCCGCGAGGCCGACTGTCCCCGCTCGGGCTCGGCGCGGCAGACAACCCGTGCCTCGAAGGCCAGTTCGCGGCTGCGGCGCCCGGCCCGCGTCAGCACGGCCGTTGCCTCCAGGACGTCTCCAGCAAGCACCGGGGCCAGGAACTGGACGTCGGAGTAGGAGGCGAACAGGGACTCGTCGCCGTCGGTGCGGATGGCCATCTCGGTGGCGACGTCGCCGAACAGGCCCAGCACGTAGGCGCCGTCCACGAGATCGCCACCGTAGTGGGCGTGGCTGGCCGGGACGTAGCGGCGGTGGGTGACGGACAGGCCCTCGCGAGGGGCGGCGGCGGTCATGCCCCGGCTCCGGCCGCGACGGGCCCGGGGATGAGGGCGTGCACCAGGTAGCTGGCGACCTCGCGGGGGGTGGTGCCGCGGCCGAAGATCTTGTCCACGCCGAGCTCGCCCGCCATCGTGGGGTCGAACCGGGGGCCGCCGACCACCAGCAGCGGCCGGCCGCGGCGCTCCCCGCCGGACGCTCCCCCGCCGGCCGTGCCGGTGGTGAACGCGTCGGCCAGCGCGCGGGCCCCCACCAGGTGCGCGTCGCGCTGGGTGACGACCTGGCTGACCAGCACCGCGTCCGCGTGTTCGGCCACCGAGCGGGTTACCAGGTCGGCCACCTCCACCTGCGCGCCGAGGTTCACCACCCGCATCTCCCGGTAGTACTCCAGGCCCTTCTCGCCGGCGTGGCCCTTGACGTTGAGGATCGCGTCGATCCCGACCGTGTGCGCGTCGGTGCCGATGCAGGCCCCGAGCACCACCATCTCCCGGCCGAGGCCGGACCGGATGCGCAGGTTGATCTCCGCGGCGGGCAGCACCGGGAACTCTCGCTCCGCCACGGTGACCTCCGACAGGTCCACCAGATGGCTGGCCCGGCCGTAGACGATGAAGAACGTGAACGCCGGGCCCATCCCCTTGGCGTGCACCATCATGGCCGGTTCCAGGCCCATCTTGGCGGCCAGCTGGAGCGCGGCGCCCTCGGCGACCGCCCGCTCGTGCTCGGTGCCGAATGGCACCGGCAGGGTGAACGACAGCTGGACGCGGCCGTCGCCGGTGGTGTCCCCGTAGGGGCGGATCACCGGGCCGGTCATGACTCCCGCCCTTCCCCGGCCGCGGCCGGATCCTCCAGGAACTCGGCTGCCGGGTTGAAGTAGCCCGGCGCCCGCTCGAACACGCCCTCCAGGCCCCGGCCGGCGTCGGCGGGCCGCCGGGTGATGCCGAACGTCCCGTCGGCGATCGCGTTGAGCAGCCCGTCGCTGCCGATGCGGCGCAGCAGATCGACGGCCTCGGCCAGCACCTGCTGCGCCCGCTGCTGGACGAAGCCGCCGGGCGGGGGCCGGAAGTTCTCCCCCAGCTGGCCCGCGGCCCGCGCCACGTAGCGGACGTTCTCCAGCGCCAGGTCGCGGTCGGACAGGAACGGGGTGTGGATGCCCTCGGTCATCATGCCGACGAGCAGGATCGACTGCCCGGTCATGACCCCGGCCAGGTTGAAGAACGCGTCCAGCAGGAAGCCGCCGAACACGTTGCCGGTCATGTGCTTGGTGGGGGGCATGTACTTCAGGGGCGCGTCCGGGAACAGCTCCCGGACCAGCTGGGCGTGGGCCAGCTCGAGCACGAAGGAGTCCGGCACGTCCGGGCTGATCTCGAACGCGTGGCCCAGCCCCAGCTGCCAGTCGCCGAGCCCGGCCTCGGCGCCGAAGAACTCGTTGAGCAGCTGGCTGACGACCACCGTGTGTGCCGCGTCCACCGCGTCGGCCGTGGTCAGGTAGTTGTCCTCGCCGGTGTTGATGATGATCCCGGCCCGGGCGTGGATCTGGCGGGAGAACCGCTGGTCGATGAAGGTGCGGCGGGGGTTGATGTCACGGAAGATGATCCCGTACATGCAGTCGTTCAGCATCATGTCCAGCCGCTCCCGGCCGGCCAGGGCCGCGATCTCGGGCATGCACAGCCCGGAGGCGTAGTTGGTGAGCCGGACGTACCGCCCGAGCTCGCGGGAGACGTCATCGAGCGCCGCCCGCATGAGCCGGAAGTTCTCCCGGGTGGCGTACGTGCCGGCGAACCCCTCGCGGGTGGCGCCCTCGGGCACGTAGTCCAGCAGCGACTGGCCGGTGGACCGGATCACCGCGATGACGTCCGCGCCCTCCCGGGCGGCGGCCTGCGCCTGCGGGATGTCCTCGTAGATGTCGCCGGTCGCGACGATCAGGTAGATCCACGGCCGGGGCGGGTCGGAGGTCTCACCGATCATGGACTCCCGCTGCGCCCGCCGGGCGTCGATGACGGCGAAGCCCTGGGCCAGGGCGGCGCGCGCAGCCGCCCGCGCGGCCGCGGCGTCCCTGCCCTCCGGCAGGCGGAACTTCACCTGGCCGGCCGCGGCGTCGCTGGCCAGCGTGGCCAGGTCCGGGTATCCCCCGGTGACCAGCGCGTCCCAGGCCGGCAGCGCCACCCCGTGCTCCAGCCCGGTGGTCTCCCGCACGGCGTCCACCAGGCGGTTCACCCAGGGCATGCCGCCGTCGTCCGCGCCGTCGAGCCCGGCCAGCCGCAGGACCGCGCGTTCCACCGACACCGTGGAGTGGCTGCGGGCCATGTCCACGATGGGCTGACCGGCGATCCGGGCCAGATGACGCGCCGCGCGGACCATCGCCGGATCGAGCCCGAGCTTCGAGCCCTCAGCTGTCATGCCTCCACCTTCCCGTCCCGGGTGCCCTCGCTCACCCGGGCCTCGAAGAGGCCCCGTACCCCAGGCTCGCAGCGGACCAGGTCCAGCGCCAGCCGGGCATGCCCAGGTACATACCCGTTGCCGATCAGCATCGTGACGTCGGCCGCGGCTCCCTCCGCGCCGAGGGCGGCGGCCGTGAATGAGGTCGCCATGGAGAAGAAGATCACCGTGCCGCCGTCGGCGGTGGCCAGCACCGCCCCGCCCTCGCAGCCGGGCACGTCCACGCAGACCACGGTGACCGCGGCCGGCCCGCCGGCGCCGTGCACCGCGGCGGCGAGCGCCACCGGGTCGCGTGCGTCCGCGATCACAACTTCGTCGGCCAGGCCCGCGGCGCGCAGCGTGGCGGCCTCGGCCTCGCCCGGCACCACGCCGATGACCCGGCCCGCGCCGGCCCGGCGGGCCGCCACCGCCGACAGGCTGCCGCTCTTGCCCGCCGCGCCGAGGACCGCCACCACCGGCGGGCTCCCGCCCGCACGGCCGGCGGCCTGGCTCACCACGCGGCCGGTGAGGGCGGGGGCCCCGCAGACGTCCAGCACCGCCAGCGCCAGCGGGCCCGGCAGGTCGGCGGGGAGCACGGTGGCGATCGACCGGCCGAACAGGATCGCGTGCCCCTGGCAGGGCACCTGCTCCGACCGGCCGTCCCAGCCGGCCAGGCCGTCGGTGATCACCAGCGGGGTGAGACTGAGCGAGACGAGGGTGGCGATCCGGTCGCCGGGCGCGAGGCCGAGCGGCGAGCCCGGGCCCGACTCCTCGACGACCCCGGTGAGCATGCCGCCCGAGCCGGTCACCGGATTCTGCATCTTGCCCCGCTCGGCCACGATCCGGCCGACCTCGGCCCGCATGGCCGGTGCGCCGCCGCCGGTGGCCTCGCGCAGCTGGCGGAAGGAGGCGGCGTCGAGGTTGAGCCGCTCCACGCGTACCCGCACCTCGTCCGGCCACAGCCCGGGGCTGGCGTCCAGCCGCCATGCCGCCTGCGGGAGCACGCCCGCCGGGTCCAGCACCCGGTGCAGCCCGAGCGGCGACCCAGGTCCCGATCCGGTCATGTCCCCGCCTTCCCGGCACATCCACGATGTCCCATCGGTTCGGTAATTCTTCCTGTCAGCAACGACTACAACAGAAGCTTCTTTCGTAGGATGGTAGTATATGCGGCTGACTTTCTGTTACAGCCGAGAGCAACAGGACGGGTGCAGCCGTGATCGACCAGCCGTACGCCTATCAGCGCAGGGAACTCACCGAGCCGGACTGGCGGCGCTTCCCCGGCTGGGCGGGGGTGACCGCGGCGCAGTGGGAGTCGGCGCAGTGGCAGCGGTCGCACTGCGTGAAGAACCTCCGGCAGCTGCGCGAGGTGGCCGGCCCGGGCCTGTCCGACGCGTTCTGCGCCGACCTGGAGCGGGACCAGCGGGAGCGGGCCACCATGTCGATGCTGGTGCCGCCGCAGATGCTCAACACCATGGTGCCGACGGCCGGCCCCGGCGAGCCGGGGTTCACCGATGCGTTGTACTCCGACCCGGTCCGCCGGTACATGATCCCGGTCCTCAGCGACCGGCGCGCGCCGACTGGCCCTCCCACCCCTACGCGGCCAGGGACTCCCTGCACGAGGCCGAGATGTGGGCGGTCGAGGGCCTCACCCACCGCTACCCGACCAAGGTGCTGGCCGAGCTCCTGCCCACCTGCCCCCAGTACTGCGGCCACTGCACCCGGATGGACCTGGTGGGCAACGCGACCCCCACCATCACCAAGCTCAAGTTCGGCCTGGGCCGGGACGACCGGCTGGGCGCCATGATCGCCTACCTGAAGGCGACGCCCGGGATCCGGGACGTGGTGGTCTCCGGCGGGGACGTGGCCAACCTGCCCTGGCCGCGGCTGGAGGCCTTCGTCGCCGACCTGCTCGACGTCGATAGCGTCCGCGACATCCGGCTCGCCAGTAAGGCGCTGATGGGGCTGCCCCAGCACTGGCTCGGCGACGATGTCCGGGCCGGGATGGAGCGGCTCGGTGCCCGGGCCCGGGAACGCGGCGTGAGCATCGCCATCCACACCCACGTGAACGCCGCCCAGTCGGTGACGCCGCTGGTGGCCCGGGCGGCACAGGCCATGCTCGACACCGGCATCCGCGACGTCCGCAACCAGGGGGTGCTGCTGCGGGGGGTGAACGACAGCGCGGAGGCGCTGCTCGACCTCAGCTTCGTCCTGCTCGACGAGGCCAGGATCATGCCCTACTACTTCTACATGTGCGACATGATCCCGGGCAGCGAGCACTGGCGGCTCTCGCTGGCCGAGGCGCAGCGGCTGCAGCACCAGATCATGGGCTACCTGCCCGGGTTCGCCACCCCGCGGATCGTGTGTGACGTGCCCTACGTCGGCAAGCGCTGGGTGCACCAGGTCTCCCGGTACGACACCGGCCTGGGCATCTCCTACTGGACCAAGAACTACCGGACCGGGGTCGAGTCCGGCGACGAGCTCGCGCTCAGCCGCGAGTACCCCTACTACGACCCCATCTACCTGCTCCCAAAGGATGGCCAGCGGTGGTGGCGCGCCCATGAGCGGAACACCTCAGCCGAACTGGCCCTGGTGAACTGAGGCGGCGGACAGGCCGGTCACCCGCGCAGCGTGAGCGGCAGCGAGGCGAAGCCGCTGAGCGTGTTGTTGAGGCGGCGGCGCGGCTCGCCCGCCGGGGCCAGGGATGTCACCCGGCTCGCGAGCGCGGTCAGCAGGACCTCGCCTTCCAGGCGTGCGAACGCGGCGCCGACGCAGGCGTGGATGCCGTAGCCCAGGCCGACGTGCCCGACCGCGCGGCGGGTGATGTCGAACCGCTCCGGGCCGGGCCAGCGCCGGGGGTCCCGGTTGGCGGCGGCCAGGAACAGCAGCACCTTCTCGCCCGCACCGATCCGGATCCCGCCGGCCTCGACCTCGCGGGTGGTGGTGCGGAAGAACGTCTGCACCGGGGAGGCGTAACGCAGCGTCTCCTCGAACGCGGAGCCGGCCAGTGACGGATTCTCGCGCAGCAGGCGCCACTGGCCCGGGTCGCGGGCCAGGCAGTCCAGCGCGCAGCCCAGGCCAATGACCGTGGTGTCGACCCCGGCGGTGAGCAGCGAGCGGACCAGCAGCGCGGCCTCGTCCCCGGTGATCGTGCCCTCGTCGGCGCTGGCGTAGATGCGGTCGCCCAGCCCGCCCGGGGTGAGCGCGTCCCGGATGCAGTGCGCGGCGATCCACGCCGCCACCCCCTGAACCTCGGCCATAGAGGCGGCCAGCAGCTGGTTGTGCGGGCCGAACGCGTTGAACGCCATGTTCCCGTAGGCGAGCAGCTGGTCCCGGCAGTCCTCGGTGATGCCGACCGCGCGCGGGAACACCCGCAGCGGGTAGGCCTCGGCGATGTCGGTGACACCGTCCACGGTGTCCCGGGCCAGGAGCTCGGTGACCAGGCGGTCCGCCTCCCGGGCGAAGTCGTCGCGGTGGGCGGCGATGGTGCGCGGGGACAGTGCGCGGGCGACCGCCCTGCGCGCCCGCGCGTGCTCCGGCGGGTCGGCCTCCAGCAGCAGGCTCGGCGGCCGCCACGGCTTCTCCTTGCGGAAGTCGCTCAGGCCCACCCCGGCCGCCGACGAGTACGTCTCCCAGTCCCGCAGCGCCTCGTGCACCTCGGCGTAGCGGGCCATGCCCCAGATCCCGTAGTGCTCGAGCCACACCACGGGGCCGGCTTCCCGCAATTCGTTGTGAAAAGAAAAAGGGTCGCGCAGGAAGCCGTCGGCGAACGGGTCCAGCGTGCACACCGGCGCCCCGCCCGGGCCCGCCTGAGCCGTCGTCTCTCGCACCGGTGCCGCCTCCCTTTGCGCGGTGATCCCACTACTGCCGATTCTGCCTGGGCCGGTACCGGACGGGAAGATGGCCTAGGCTCCCCCGGGTGAGCGAATGGGCCAGCATCCGGGACAGCGGCGTCGTCTTCGAGGACGAGGCCGTGCTGGTGCTGAACAAGCCGGCCGGCATCTCCGTCATGGGCGAGCGGCACGAGACCGACCTGGTCCAGATGGCCGCCGGCGCGGGCGAGGAGCTGTTCCCCGTGCACCGGATCGACAAAGTGACCTCCGGCGCCGTCCTGTTCGCGAAGGAACTGCGCTGGCACGGCCCGCTGACCCGCCAGTTCGCCGCGCGCACGGTGGGCAAGACCTACCTCGCCATCACCGGGCCCGGCGGCCTGCCCGCCCGCGGCGTCATCGACCTGCCGCTCAGCACGGGCCGCAAGAACCGCGTCCGGGTGGCCGCCCCCCGGGCCAGCATCGTCGCCGATGCGGACAGCGGCACGTGGTCGGTCCCGGAATCCGAGGTATTCGGGCACGTGCGGACCTACCCGTCCGTCACCGCCTTCGCCACCGTGTGGCAGGACGGGCCGCACGCGCTGCTGGCCGTCCGCCCGGTCACCGGCCGCCGCCACCAGATCAGGGTTCACCTGGCCTGGATCGGCCACCCGGTCGAGGGCGACCCGCTGTTCGGTGCCGCCGGCGCCCCCCGGACCCTGCTGCACTTGTGGCGGCTGGCGTTCGACGCCGCCTGGCGCGGCGGCTCGCGGGTGCGGGCCGAGGCCGCCCCCGGGCCCGACTTCTGGGCGCTGGTGACCGGCCGGCTGCCGGGACCGGGCCCGGCGGCGCTGCTCGCTAGCGCGCCTGCGCCGCCGGAGCCGCCTCCGCCCGGGGCGGTGCCCGGCGGTCGGCCGCCAGCGGCACCAGCGCCGCCGCAGCCAGCGGGAGAACGCCCGCGACGGCGAAGGCCACCGGGTAGCCCGCCGCCCCGATGAGGACGGCCACCAGGGGCGGGGTGAGCGCGGCGACCGCGTTCTGCCCGGTGTTCTGGATGCCGAGCGCGCGGCCCGCCCAGGCGGGCCCGGCCAGCTCGGCGACGGCGGTGAAGGCGAGCCCGTTGGTGCTCACCACCAGCACCGCGGCGGCCAGCAGGATGGGCACGGCCAGCACCGGGGCGGCGACCGCCGCCAGGGCCAGCGCCAGCAGGGCGGCCGTGGTGGCCAGGGCGAGGATCCGCATCGGCCGCATCCGGCTGCCCAGCCGGTCGGACCAGTGCCCGGCCCCCAGCCGGGAGGCGGCCCCGCCCGCCGCCGCGGCCGCCAGCAGCACGCCGGCCGCGGGCGCGCGCCAGCCGCGGGTGTCGACCAGGAAGACCAGCGCGAAGGTGCTGACGGTGAACTGCGGCACGACCAGCAGCGCGCTCGCGGCGTGGATCCGCCACAGCACCCCCGTCCGGTAGGGCGAGCCCCGCTGTGCCTGCGCCCGCTCCCCGTCGCGGGCCGGGTCCCGCACGACGGCCACCACCAGCGCCGCCGCCAGCAGGCAGAAGGCGCCCAGGAAGGCGAACGCGGCGGCGAGCCCGCGGGCCTCCAGCGTGGGCAGGGCGAGCCCGGCGACCGCCACCCCGAGCGGCTGCGCGCTCTGCCTGATGCCCATGGCCAGCCCGCGCTCGCGGGCCGCGAACCAGCCGAGGATGAGCCGCCCGCTGGCGGCGTAGACCGACGCCCCGGCCGCCCCGGCCACGACCAGGCAGGCGCCGAGCGCGGCCATGCCCCGCGCCCGGGCCGCCGCCAGCAGCACCAGGCCCGCGACGCCGAGCCCGGCGGCGAGGATCCGCCGTTCGCCCCACCGGTCCGCGGCGGCGCCCCAGGCCACCAGCGTGAGCAGCAGCCCCGCGGTGGGG
>DATINY010000405.1:0-6093 GCA_035473755.1 Streptosporangiaceae bacterium | reverse complement strand
AGGAAGACATGCAGACCGCGCAGACCGCAGAACCCACCGCCGATGAGATCGCCGAGGTTACCGGGCTCGACGGCCTGGACGCCGCCGAGGCGGAGGCCGCAGCGCTGACCGAGGCCCCCCAGGGGGAGGCCGCGCAGGCCGACGCCGCCAGCCCGGCGGGCAGCAGCGCCGAGGTCGACCTGGACGACCAGACCTCGACCATGGGGGATTCCGTCCACACCTATCTCAAGTCCATCGGCCGCACCAGCCTGCTCACGGCCGAGCAGGAGGTGAACCTCGCCAAGCGGATCGAGGCCGGGCTGTTCGCGGAGCACAAGCTCGAGTCCGAGCCTGATCTGCCCGGGGAGTACCGCCGGGAGCTGGAGCTGGTGGCCGACGACGGCCGCCGCGCCAAGGCCCACATGCTGGAGGCCAACCTCCGGCTGGTGGTGTCGGTGGCTAAGAAGTACAGCGACCGCGGGCTGTCGCTGCTCGACGTGGTGCAGGAGGGCAACCTGGGCCTGATCCGGGCCGTCGAGAAGTTCGACTACACCAAGGGCTACAAGTTCTCCACCTATGCCATGTGGTGGATCCGCCAGGCGATCCAGCGCGGGTTCGCCGACTCTGCCCGGACGATCCGGCTGCCGGTTCATGTGCTGGAGATGCTCAGCAAGCTGAGCCGGGTCGAGCGGGACATGCATCAGCGGCTGGGCCGGGAGCCGACCCCGGAGGAGCTGGCGGTGGAGCTGGACCGGACCCCGGACCAGATCGAGGAGCTGCTGCGGACCAGCAGGCAGCCGATCAGCCTGGACTCCACCATCGGTGAGGACGGCGAGACCAGCATCGGCGACCTGATCGAGGACACCGATGCGCCCGAGGCGGCCGAGCTCGTGGACCGCCAGCTCATGGCCGATCAGCTGCGGCACGCGCTGGACGCGCTGACCCCGCGCGAGGCGACCATCATGGCGATGCGGTTCGGTCTGTACGACGGCAACCCGCACACCCTGGATGAGATCGGCCGCGCGCTCGGCCTGACCCGGGAGCGGATCAGGCAGCTGGAGAAGCAGTCGCTGTCCAAGCTGCGCCACCCGAGCCGCGCCCAGCCGCTGCTGGACTACGCCAGCTGAGACCGCACGGAACACGCTGCCCCGGCCCGCATGGGCCGGGGCGGTTTCGTCTCAGCCCCAGACGGCCGCCACGTCGGCCAGCACCGTGGCCGCCTGCGCGTAGCCGGCCCGGGCCGACGGCGCCCGGCATCCCGGATCCAGCAGGTTGCGGCCGAACGCGGCGACCGCGGCGGCATCGGGTGTCACCAGGCCGACCGCCTGGCAGCTGCGGGCCAGCTCCGTCGCCTGGTCCAGGGGGCTGGGCATGGGCTGCAGCCCCTGCGTGATCGGCGCCACCACCACGACGCGGTCGTACCCGGCGGCCAGGTCGGCGTTGGCGGGCGAGCGCATGCCGCCGTCCATCAGGCGCCGTCCGTCGATCGTGACCGGGGGCCACACCCCGGGCACCGCGCAGCTGGCCCCGACCGCGTCGACCAGGTCCACCCCGCCGCTGGAGTCGAACGTCACGAGCTCGCCGGTGTCGGCGTCCACGGCGGTGAGGAGCAGGTTCCCGGCCGGCCAGTCATGCGTGCCCAGCCTGGCCGCGATGACGGCCCGCCGCGCCGCCGCGGGCTCGGTGCGCGACCGCACCGCCATCCGCCCGAGACGGATCCGCGCCCGGACCGGGTTCCGGCGGGCCGGCGCCACGGCCCAGAGGAACTTCGCCATCGTCCACAGGCCGAACCGGGCAGCGATCTCCCCGTCCACCGGTGCGAGCTGCGTCTCGTAGAGCGCCGCCAGGCTGACGCCCGAGTTGATCGCGGCGGCGACCCCCGCCCCGGCCGAGGTGCCGATCACCAGGTCCGCGGCCGTCAGGTCGGTGCCCCGCTCGGCCAGCCCGGCCAGCAGGCCCACCTCCCAGGCGATCCCGGCCTCGCCGCCCGCGCCGAGCACCAGCGCCCTTCTGCTCATAGCGACTGTCTTACCTAATCGGCGGCCAAACGCCAAAAGCCCGGGCGCGGCGCGGCCTTGCCGGTTTTTCAGCCCGCCTGCGCCGTGGCCTAGCGGCGGGACCCGCCGGGCCCCCCGGGCGGCCGCCGGCCGGCCAGGGGGTAACCTGCCCGGCGTGAGTGTCGACGTTGAAGTGGTACGCGAGGCGAACGACGAAGTCACGGCGGCGATGCGCCGGCTGCTGCCGCAGCTTTCCACCAGCGCGGCGGAGCCCGACCAGGCGGCGGTGCAGCGCATCGTCGGGTCGGAGGCGACCACGCTGCTGGCCGCGAAGCTGGACGGCCAGATCGTCGGCTTCCTCGCGCTGGCGATGTTCCCGATCCCGACCGGTTTCCGTGCCTGGATCGAGGACGTGATCGTCGACGAGGCGGCCCGGGGCCGGGGCATCGGGGAGGTGCTCACCAAGAAGGCGCTCGACCTGGCCGAGATGGCCGGCGCCAGGACCGTGGACCTGACCTCGCGCCCCTCGCGCGAGGCCGCCGGCCGTCTCTACGAGCGGGTCGGTTTCGCCCCCCGCAGCACTCGCATCTACCGGTACACCTTCGGCCAGACCGCCTGAGAGCAGCCCGGTCGGCCAGGAGATGCCCTAGTCCGCCAGTTCGGCGACCGCGGCCAGCAGGCGGTCCACGTCGGAGCGGTCGTTGTAGTGGACCAGCCCGGCCCGCACCGCGCTGCCGGCGTCACGGATGCCCAGCACGCCGGTCAGCTCCCAGGCGTAGTTGTGCCCGTTCCACACGTTCACCTTGCGGCCGGCCAGATGCGCGGCCACCTCCGCGGGCGTCTTGCCCGCCACCGTGAAGTAGGCGGTGGCTGTCCGGCGGGGGGCCTTCCCGTACAGCGTCACCTTCGGCATGGCCCCGAGCCCGTCCAGCAGCACCTGGAACAGGACCTGCTCGTGGTCGTGCGCGGCGGCCATGGAGGCCAGTATCCGCTCCCGGCGGGGGCCGGCCGCGGACGGCTCGAGTGAGGCCAGGTGGTCCACCGCCGCGGCGACCCCGGCCAGGTCGGCGAACGGGGGCGTGCCCTGTTCGAACCGTTCGGGCACCGTTCCCGGAGCAGGCTCCAGCTTGTCCGGGCGCAGCGCCTCAAGCAGCCCGGGGTCGGCGACGACCGCCCCCACGTGCGGTCCCGACCACTTGTAGGCGCTGGTGGCGTAGAAATCGGCGCCCAGAGCCGCCACATCGGTGGGGCCGTGCGGCGTCGCGTGCACCCCGTCCACGTAACTGAGCGCGCCCACGGCGCGTGCCTTGGCGGTGATCTCGGCGACGGCGGGGCGGGTGCCGAGCACGTTGCTGGCGGCGGTGACTGCCACCAGCACGGTCCGCTCCGACAGCAGGGAGTCGTACTGCCCCGCCGGGAGCTCACCCGCGGGCAGTTCCACCTCGGCCCACCGGACCATCGCGCCCGCCCGCGCGGCCGCCTGCACCCACGGCCGGATGTTGGCGTCGTGGTCGAGGCGGGAGACAACCACCTCATCGCCGGGGCCCCAGGCCCGGGCCAGCGTCCCCGCGAGCCGGTAGGTCAGGGTCGTCATATTCGGGCCGAGGATGACGCCTTCAGGGGATCCGCCGGTCAGGTCGGCGACCGCCTGCCGGCACTGTGCGGTGACGGTGTCCGCCCGCTTGCTGGCGGGGAAGACGCCGCCGGCGTTGCCCAGGCCCGACCGGTGGGCGGCGCTGATCGCGTCGATCACCGATGCGGGCACCTGCGTTCCGGCCGCGCCGTCGAGGTAGGCGTACCCGTCGGCCAGGGCGGGGTAGGCGGCACGAATGGCCGCCACGTCGAGCGTCATGACTGCGGCACCTCCCAGGGCTCCACTCCTAGATCCCCCCGCCTGCCGCATGGCCAAACTGCCCCAATCGGCCGGTGGGTCATTCCGGCCGGCAGTGACCGCCGGCCGGAATGCCCCAGCGGGGCGCTAGGCCAGGCGGCCGGAGGCGCGCAGCAGCGCGCTCCACGCGCCGTTCCCGGCTGGCCCGACGGCCCAGGCGCCGCCCCGCTCCGCCGCCATCCCGACGCTGCCGCCGGCGGGCCCGGCGCCGCAGGTGGCCACGGCGACCGGGACGCCGAGCGGGAGATGAGGCATCCCGGCCTGCCATCCGGCCGCCAGGAGGTCCGGGTCGGCGGGAGAGTAGTCCTTGCCCAGCGTCTGGGCCAGGTCCCAGGCATGCAGGTGCCATTCCGCGCAGGCGGCCCCGGCCATGCCGCCCACGGTCACCACGGTGTCGCGGTAGCGGTGGTGCGGGAGGTCCCAGACCGGCGGTATGCGACGCGCATAGGCCCGCGCGGAGGCGGTGAACGCCGCGATGTGCTCGGGCCCCTGCCCCTCGGCCAGGGCGGCCAGTTCCGCGGCGTTCTGCCGGGCGAGTTTGCGGGCCAGCCGGGCGGCGTCCGCTCCGGTGGCCATCAGCCGGGCGAGCCGGCTGGCGGGGGCGTCATCGAGGTACTCGTTGAAGTCGTCCGCCATGCAGCGCAGGTGCCCGGCCAGGTCGGCCGCCCTCCACTCCGGGCACGGCGTGGGGGCGGCCCAGCTGTCGTCGGTGAACTGGGCAGCCAGTTCAGCGACGACCGTCACGCCGGCGTGGAAGGCCGCCAGCGCTGGGCCGAGCGCCCACTCCGTCATCGACTGCCCCCAGAATCCATGCGCCCCATGGTCCCCTCCCCGGGCGGGACCGGACCGGGGCGCGAGCCCCGGGGTAGTCAGAGTGCCAGAGTCAACGGCCCTCCGCCACCCCCAGCGCCGCCCCCCATTTTCGCCCACGAAGCTCGTTACTTCGCGCCCGGACGCGAACCGGGCGGTCAGTGACGGCGGGAGCCGGGCGGAAAACCAGATGACAGCCACGCGAACCCACGGTTAGCGTCTTGGTAATGCCCCCCGAGCACGTTGCCGCCGACGGTCATGCTCCCACGCAGGACCCACCGCTGGCGGCACTTTGGCGTACCCGCAGCTATCTGCGGCCTTACCTGGGCCGGCTCATCTTCATGCTGGTGGCGGCCTGCCTGGCGGTGGGAGCCGAGATCCTTATCCCGCTGCTGACGAAGTACATCATCGACGGGGCGATCACCCATCACCACCGGGAACTGCTCGTGCTGCTCGGCCTGGCCGCGACCGCGCTCGGCGCCGCCCAGGCGGTGCTGAACTTCCTGCGGCGGTGGGCGCAGGCCCGCGCGGTCACCGGCATGGAGCTGGCCATGCGCGACGACCTCTACGCGCACCTGCAGCGCCTGGAGCCCGGGTTCCACGACGAGTGGCAGTCGGGCCAGCTGCTGTCGCGGGCGACCACGGACCTGTCGGCGATCCGGCGGTTCGCCGGATTCGGCATCGTCTTCTTCATCACCAACCTGGTGACGTTCGTCATCGTCAGCGTGCTGCTGGTCCACCTGAACTGGTGGCTCGGCCTGCTGACCACCTGCGTTTTCCTGCCGGTGGCCGCGGTCTGCACCTGGTTCGAGCGCGGCTACGGGGTGCTGTCCCGGCGGTCTCAGGACCAGCAGGGCGACCTGGCCACCTACGTGGAGGAGGCCGCCGCGGGCATCCGCGTGCTCAAGGCGCTCGGCCGCCGGGGCGAGGCCGCCGGGCGGCACACCGCGCAGGCGCGCCAGGTGTACCAGACCCAGGTGAGCAAGGCGCGCCTGCGCGGCTCGTTCTGGGCGTTCCTGGACCTGATACCCAACGTCGTGATCGGCTTGCTCCTACTGCTCGGCGGCATCGCCACCAGCCGCCATGAGCTGACGCTGGGCGGCCTGGTCGCCTTCATCACCCTGACCCTGCTGCTGGTGTGGCCGATCGAGGCGATGGGCTACATCCTGGCCAGCGGGCAGGAAGCGGCCACCGCCGCCCAGCGGGTCTACGAGATCTTCGACACCGAGCCGGCCATCACCGGCCCCCCGGTGCATGCCGCCCCGCCCGCCGCGGTCGCGGGCACCGGCCAGCGGGTACCGGCCCGGCTGGTCTTCGAACGGGTCGAGTTCCGTTACCCGGGTGCGGACCGGCCGCTCCTGCGCGGGGTCAGCCTGGAGCTCGAGCCGGGGCAGACGCTCGCGCTGACCGGCGCCA
>DATINY010000404.1:0-20778 GCA_035473755.1 Streptosporangiaceae bacterium | reverse complement strand
GAAGGCACACAGCGCGACGGCCGGCCACGAGACGCCGGTGAACAGGACGGCGAGGCAGGCGACGTGCAGGCTGATGAAGGGGAACGACTTCAGCCAGTTGCGCCGAAACAGATGCCGAGGACCGGCACCTCGCCGGCCAGCAGGCGGTGAACGAAGGCCAGCTCGGCCGCCAGCCAGGGCACGGCGTCGTCGTAGGCGGTCTGCTCCGACCCGAGCACCACCGCGGCGTCGCACGCAGCCGCCGGCGGCAGCGGGTCCCCGGCGTGCAGGCGCACGGTCGTGACCGCGAGGCCGCCGGCCGTGGCCCAGCCGCCCAGCAGCCCGGCGGGGGCGTCGGCTTCGTGCTCGACTACCAGCAGGCGTGTCATGGGCGCCGGTCAGAGCGGGATGTTGCCGTGGGCGCCGCGGACCTGTGGCGCCGCGGCGATGGCAGCGGCGATCGTCTCCCGGGTGCGGCTCGGCTCGATGACCTCATCTATCACGCCGAGCGCGCGGGCCCGCTCCAGGCCGCCGGTCTCCTCCTGGTGCTTGGCCGCGAGCTCGGCCTCGACCTCGTGCAGCTGCTCGGGCGGGACGTCGGCCAGGGTGCGCCGGTACAGGATCCGGATGGCGGCCACCGCGCCCATCACCCCCAGCTCGGCCCCGGGCCAGGCGAAGACCCTGGTCGCGCCCAGGGCGCGGGAGTTCATGGCGATGTAGGCGCCGCCGTAGACCTTGCGCGTCACCAGCGTCACCCGGGGCACGGTCGCCTCGGCGAACGCGTGCAGGAGCTTGGCCCCGCGCCTGACCACCCCGTCCCACTCCTGCCCGACGCCGGGCAGGTACCCGGGCACGTCGACCACCACCACTAGCGGCACGCCGAAGGCGTCGCACATCCGGACGAACCGGGCCGCCTTCTCGGCCGACGTGGCGTCGAGGCAGCCGCCGAGCCGCAGCGGGTTGTTGGCGATGACCCCGACCGTCCGCCCGGCCAGGCGGCCCAGCGTGGTGACCACGTTCGGGGCCCACCGCGGGTGCAGCTCGATGCCGGGCTCGTCGAGCAGCTTGGTGACCAGCGGCTTGACGTCGTAGGCGCGCCGCGGGGACTCGGGCAGGAACGAGGCCAGGCTGTCCGCGCCGTCCCGGCCACCCGACTCGAGCCGGAGGGTCTCCTGCTGCACCGTGTCGAGCTGGACCTTGCCGAGCTCGATGCTGCCCTGCTGGCCGAGGAGCAGCGCGATCTCCCTGGCCCTGGCCAGTGCCTCGTCGTCGGAGGCGGTCACCACGTGCACCACCCCGGACCGCCGGCTGTGCGGCTCGGGCCCGCCGAGCCGGGCCATGTCCACGTCCTCGCCGGTGACGCTGCGCACCACGTCGGGCCCGGTGACGAAGATCCGCCCCTGGTCCGACAGGATCACCACGTCGGTCAGGGCGGGCCCGTACGCGGCGCCGCCGGCGGCGGGGCCGAGCACGACCGAGATCTGCGGTACCTTCCCGGACAGGCGCGTCATGGCCGCGAACACGGTCCCGACCGCGTGCAGGCTCTCCACGCCCTCCCGCAGCCGCGCGCCGCCCGAATGCCACAGGCCGATCAACGGCGCGCCCTGGGTGAGCGCCTCTTCGTGGGCGGTCACGATCGCTGCGCAGGCGGCACTGCCCATCGCGCCGCCCTGGACCCGCGGGTCGCTGGCGAACGCCACCGCCGCCATCCCGCCGATCTTCCCGGTGGCGGCCAGCGCGCCGCTGTCATCGTGCGGGGTGAGCAGCCGGAGGGTGCCCGGGTCGAACAGCGCGGCCAGCCGGGCCTCGGGGTCGCGGGCGAGGCCGGACGGCCGGGCCGCCTGCCCGTCAGCGGCCGCCGGAGCCGGGGTCGCCTGGCCCGGGGCAGTCGGGCCGGCCGGGTTCAGGCTGTCGACTACGGTCACGGGAAGCTCCTTGCTGTAACGGAGAGCGCGGTCGCTACGCGGCGGTGAAGACGAGGCAGACGTTGTGCCCGCCGAAGCCGAACGAATTGTTCAGTGCGGTCATCGGCTCGCTGCCGTTCGGTTTGAGATCCCTGGGCTCGGTGGCGATGTCGACGCCGGCGTCCTCCGGGTCGTCGAGGTTGATGGTGGGCGGGGCGACCGCCTCCCGCAGCGCCAGGATGGTGGCGACCGACTCCAGCGCGCCCGCCCCGCCGAGCAGGTGCCCGGTCATCGACTTGGTGGCCGACACCACCACCCCGTCCGCCGCCGGGCCGAGCGCGGCCACGATCGCCTGGCCCTCGACCACGTCCCCGGCCGGGGTGGAGGTGGCGTGCGCGTTGACGTGCACGACCCGGTCCGGTGGCACGTCCGCGTCGGCGAGTGCCCGCTGGATGGCGGAGATGATGCCCGTGCCCGCCGGGTCGGGCTGGGCGATGTGGTGGGCGTCGGACGAGTAGCCGACACCGGCGGCGGTCGCGTGCACCACCGCCCCGCGTGCTGCCGCGTGCTCGGCCGACTCCAGCACCACGATGGCCGCGCCCTCCCCGAGCAGGAAGCCGTCCCGGCCCCGGTCGAACGGCCGGGAGGCGCGCTCGGGCTCGTCGTTGCGGGTGGACAGCGCCCGCATGGCCGCGAACGCCGCGATGTTCAGCGGCAGGATCGCCGCCTCGGTGCCGCCGGCCACGACGACGTCGGCCCGGCCGGACCTGATCATTTCGATGGCGTAGCCGATCGCCTCCGCCCCGGATGCGCAGGCGCTGACGGTGGTGTGCACACCGGCCCGGGCGTTCAGCTCGATGCCGATCCAGCCGGCTGAGCCGTTCGGCATGAGCATCGGGACGGTGTAGGGGGACATGCGCTGCCACCCCTTCTCCTTCATCAGGTCGTAGCCGGAGATGATGGAGGTGATACCGCCGATGCCGCTGGAGACGACCACCCCGAGCCGCTCCGGTGCCACCTCGGGCCGGCCCGCGTCGGCCCAGGCCTCACGTGCGGCGATGATGGCGAGCTGCTCGCACCGGTCCAGCCGGCGCGCCTGCACGCGGTCGAGCACCGTCGCCGGGTCGACCGCGGCGGGCGCGGCGATCTGCACCGGGAGGTCCGGTGCCCAGTCGTCGGGAAGCCTGCGCGCTCCGCTGCGCCCGGCCAGCAGCGATGCCCAGGTGGTGGCGACATCACCGCCCACCGGTGAGGTCGCGCCCAGACCGGTCACGACTACGCGTGGTTGGTCTGCCCGCACTGTGAATCGCTCCTTGAGTTCGGTTGACGGTAACCTCGGGGCCGCCCTCGGCGCTGAGGGCGCGGCCGCCCGCCGGTCAGGCCGATACGCCCGTGTTCCGCACGTAGTCGATGACGTCCTGGACCGTCTTGAGGTTCTTGAGCTGGTCGTCGGGGATCTCCACCCCGAACTTGTCCTGTGCGGCCACCGCAATCTCGACCATGGACAGCGAGTCGATGTCCAGATCGTCGACAAAGCTCTTGTCGGGGGTGACCTGGTCGGCGGGGACGCCCGCCACCTCGTCGACGATCTCGCCGAGACCGGTCAGGATTTCCGCTTCGTTCATGGCCATGTGCCTGTCTTCTCCTTCATCTGGTGGTGGTTGGTGCCGGGGCCCATGCCCCCGGCACCGGGGCCCGGCTAGGGAACTGTGATCACCTGGGCGGCGTAGCTGATGCCCGCCCCGAATCCCAGCAGCAGCACGGCTTCGCCGGATCCGATCTCACCGCGCTCGATCATGCGGGACAGGGCCAGCGGGATCGACGCGGACGATGTGTTGCCTGCGTGCACGATGTCGTCGGCGACCCGGGCCTGCGGCGCGCCGAGCTTGCGGGCGATGGCCTCGATGATCCGCAGGTTCGCCTGGTGCGGGACGAACGCGGCCAGCTCGGTGGGGTCGACGCCGGCCAGCTCGCACGCCTTCCTCGCGACCGGGTGCAGCGCGGTGGTGGCCCAGCGGAACACCGCCTGCCCCTCCTGCAGGAGGAACGAGTTCCGGTCCTTGATCGCGATCTTGTCGGCCAAGGCGCCGTCGCTGCCCCACACCACCGGGCCGATGCCGGGCCCGGCCTGGGGGTCGCTGACCGGCCCGACCACGGCCGCGCCCGCGCCGTCGGCGAAGATGATGCAGGTGGAGCGGTCCGTCCAGTCCACCCACTGGGAGAGCTTCTCGGCGCCGATGACCAGCACGTACCGGGACGTGCCCGCCCGGACGGCGTCGCTGGCCGTCGCGAGCGCGTAGCAGAACCCGGCGCAGGCCGCGTTCAGGTCGTAGGCTCCCGGCGCGGCGATGCCGAGCCTGGTCGCCACGGTGGCGGCGATGTTGGGGATGGCCGTCTCGGCGGTGCAGGTGGCCACGATCACCAGGTCGATGTCGGTGGCGGGCAGGCCGCTGGCCGCCAGCGCCTTGCCGCCCGCGGCGGTGGCCATGTCGGCCAGGCTCTCGTCCGGGCCGGCGATCCGCCGGCTGGCGATTCCCACCCGGCTGCGGATCCACTCATCGGTGGTGTCCACGGTGACGGCGAGCTCCTCATTGGTGAGCACCCGGGCGGGCTGGTAGCCGCCGAAGGCAAGGACCCGGGTGCCCGGGCGGGCCTCGGTCAGTCGCATGCGGTGCCTGCCTCTCCGTCGGCGTGCGGGGGCCTCACTCGGCTCCCTCCGGCAGCAGCCTGACCAGGGGCTGGCCGGTGTTGACCGGGTCCCCGTCCTCGACCAGCCACTCGATGATGGTGCCGCCGTAGCTGGGCGAGATGGCGTGCTGGCCGGTCCGGACCTCGACGTGCCCGAGGGCGGCGCCGGAGGTGACGGCGACGCCCGGCGCCGGCACCTGCTCGGGGTGGCCGGCCCGGAAGGTGCCGTCGTGCGGCGAGACCAGCAGCCGCCACTCGGGCAGATGGCCGTCGTCAAAAGGGTCGGGCGCGCCGTGCTCGGCGAGCAGCGAACGCGCTGCGGTGAGGTCGTCCGGGGTCTTCAGCGCGACCGTCGCGACCCCGGGCAGCGCCCGCCGGGCCAGGCCGGCCAGGGTGCCGCCGGGCAGCAGTTCGACGAAGGCGCTGGTGCCCAGGTCGGCCATGGTCCGCATGCAGTCTGCCCACCGCACCGGGGCGCTCACCTGGGTGATGATCCGCTCCAGCCAGTCGGCGCCCGAGGCGACGGCGGCGCCGTCGAGGTTGGACAGCAGCGGGATCGCCGGATCGGTGACGGTCACGCCGGCCGCCGCCGCCCGCAGCGCGTCCACCGCGGGCGCCATGTGCGGGCTGTGGAACGCGCCCGCGACCGAGAGCGGCCGCAGCCGGGCACCGGCCGGCGGGTCCGCCGCCAGGGCGTCGAGCTGTGCCCGCGTCCCGGCGGCCACGACCTGGCCGGGCGCGTTGATGTTCGCGGGGGTGAGGCCGTGGGCCTCGATGGCGGCGAGCACCTCGGGCTCGGCCCCGCCGAGCACGGCGGTCATGCCGGTCTCCTCGGCCGCCGCGGCCCGCGCCATGGCCTTGCTCCGGACCGCGATCAGGCGCATCGCGTCCTCAGGGGAGAGCACGCCCGCGATAGCCCCAGCGGACAGTTCGCCAACGCTGTGACCTGCTGCGATGCAGCCCGGACGCTGGGCCTGGCCCAGGTCGCCGCACAGGGCTTCGGTCGCGGCGATGGCCGCCGCGACCAGCAGCGGCTGGGCGACGGCAGTGTCCCGGATCTCATCCGCCCCGGCCGTGGTGCCGGCCGCGATCAGGTCGCATCCGGCGAGGTCAGACCAGCCGGCCAGACGGTCGGCGAATCCGGGGAGTTCCAGCCAGGCAGTGAGGAAGCCGGGAGCCTGCGCACCCTGTCCGGGCGCTGCGAAGACGAGCATGTACCTACCCTGCACTGTAGAACTCTGCCACAACGGTGCCGAAGAGCACGAATTTCTGCGGTCAGTTTTTGGAGCTTTTCTACAGTCTATGTTCGCTTGTGAATTAGGCGCCCCAGCACGATGGCGACCCAGAGGGTGAATCCGCCCCGGCCCTGCGTCGGGATGAGCCCGGTCAGCTCGCTGACCCGGCGCAGGCGATAACGGACCGTGTTGGGGTGCACGAACAGCAGCCTGGCCGCCGCCTCCAGCGAGAAGCCCTGCTCGAAGTAGGTCATCACGGTGTCGATCAGCGCCGAGCCGCCGCTGAGCAGGGGCTCGTAGACCTCCTCGACCAGCTCCGCGCGGGCGGTCTCGTCGCCGTCGAGGGCACGCTCGGGCAGCAGGTCGGAGGCCAGCACCGGCCGGGGTGCGTCGGGCCAGGCGGGCGCGGCGCGCAGGCCGGCCAGGGCGGCGGCGGCGGAGCTCGCGGCGGCGTACAGGTCGGTCACCACCGGCCCGACCACCAGCGGGCCATTGCCGAACCGGCCGGCGAACTGCTGAACCGCGGTGAGCGGGTCGCTGCTGCCGCCGAGCACCACCACCAGCTTGTTTCCCTGCACCCCCGCGAGCAGGTCGAGCCGGGCCCGGCGGGCGGTCACCCGCAGCTCGTCGATGAGCCCCTCCGGCTCGTCGCCCTCGGCGGTGCCCACGACCACCGCGACCGGGGCGGAGGACCAGTTCAGTGCCGAGGCCCAGGAGTGCACGCCCTCGCCGACCTCGCCGCGGACGAGGGAGTCGACCACTAGCGCCTCCAGCCGCGCCTCCCAGGCGCCCCTCGCCTCGGCGGTGCGCGCGTAGACCCGGGCCGCCGCGAACGCGACCTCCCGGGTGTAGTGGAGCACCGCCTCCTTGAGCTCGGCTTCGCCGCCGGGCGCCGCGAGCTCGTCGACCCGGGCCTCGACCACGTCGATCGTGACCCGCACCATCTCCACCACCTGCTGGAGGCTGACCGCCCGCGCCAGCTCGCGCGGCGCGGTGCCGAACACCTCGCCGGCCACCGCGCTGCGGCTGCGCTCCGGGTGCTTGACCCAGTCCACGAAGGCGGCGATCCCGGCCTGCGCGACCAGGCCGATCCACGACCGGTTCTCCGCCGACATGCTCCGGAACCACGGCAGCCGCTGCTCCATGGACGTCATGGCCGCGGTGCCCAGCGAGCCCATGGCCTGCTGCAGCCGGCTGATGGTCTCCTCGCGGACCCGGCCGGCCGGCGGAGGCGAGCCAAGGTCGGTGGGGGTGCGGTCGGCGAGGGCGCCGGGGCCGGCCAGGGCACCCGGGTCGGCCGGGGTCTCCAGGCGGGCACGCCCGCTCCGGCCCCGGGGCGGGCCGGAGCCGCCGGCGCTGGCCGCCTGGCCTGCGGTGGTCATCCCCCCAGGGTGCCACGCCTCCCGCGGCGGCGGCGCCTGATGGGGCCGCCGGCGGGCGCCCGCCTCCTTCGCTTCGCGGACCGTGGCACCTTCGGCTGCCTGGCCGAGCCGCGACGGCGCGGGCTCGCATCTCGGCGGCCTGACCCAGGGGATCAGCCCGCCGGGTGGGCGGAAACCTGCGTGTTGAGGATGTCCAGGGCGGATGTCTGCTTAGCCGTGCTGGCCGAGTCGAAGGGGCCGGACCAGCTGAGCCCGAACTCATCGCCGCGGCGGTCGTTCGACCACACGGCCACCGCGTTGTGCCGGAGGTACTGCCGGTAGGAAGCGCCGCTCACCTGGTCGATCTGGTCGGCCAGCAGCTTCAGGTTCTTCATGAAGATGCCCTTGAACAGCGGCTGGTCGTCGTCGCAGGACGACGGCTCGCACGGGTCGCGCAGGATGCCGTGCGGGCTGAGCGCCTGGCTGCCCATGACCGCGCCGGCGATTCGCTGGGCGGTGGCCAGCGGCGCCCGGCTGCCGGTCATCCGGGCCAGCGCCACCAGCCCGCCGATGAGGACGCCCTGGTTGTAGGTCCAGGTCGGCGAGCTCAGGTCCGGCCTGCAGGCGGCCAGCCCGTCGACGACGAGGTGGGAGCCGGTGAGCATGCCGCTGCCCTGGAACCAGGCCCATTCCCGCTGGGCCCAGTTCGCGTAGAAGGTGTCTCCCGGGGCCCGTTCGTGCAGTGCGACCGCCACCTGCAGGAACAGCTCGTTGGCGATCGCGTTCTTGTAGTGCCGGGCCTTGCTCCACCAGATGCCGCCGCCGCAGGTGCCGTCCCAGCCGCCGGTCATGTCCGCGAAGATTTCCTTGGCCTGGCCGAGGTAAGCGGCGTTCCCGGTGAGGTCATAGGCGTTGATCCAGGTGAGCGCCCACCAGCCCTCGTCGTCGTAGTAGCCGTTGAGGAAGTTGTCGCGGCCGTGGTGCGCGCGGAACGTCTCGTTCAGATCGGCCAGGAAATCCGGTGACCCCGATGCCCGCATGTAGTCGATGGTCGCGTCGAGGGCGTTCGCGGACTGCCAGGAGCGGGTGGCGCGGTAGCCACCGCCGCCGTACCGCCGCTGCAGCGCCGCCACCGCCCGCGCGGCCTCGGCGTTGTCCTGCCGCTGCTCGGCCAGGGCGGCGGCGCGGGAGCTGATGGCCGCCCCGCGGCCGGCGGCCGCTTGGCGCCCGGCGCCGCAGACCGCCAGCACGAGGATCAGCGCGATGAGCGCGCTGAGGCGTGCGGCGGCGCCTGCGCGGTGGGGCACGGGGAAACGCACAATGAAACGGAGGCTAACCCATTAACCGCGCTTTACTGAATGCCCTCCCGCGGAACTTTACTTTCCCCCGGCGGCGAGCCAGGCGCTGACCGGGATGTCGAGCCGGTACTTCTCCACCGCCTGGCCGAGCACCTCCGGCTTGACCTCGCCCCGGCGGGCGAGCTGGGACAGCACGGCCAGCGTGATCGACTCCGCGTCCACGTGGAAGAACCGGCGGGCGGCGGCCCGGGTGTCGGAGAACCCGTACCCGTCGGTGCCGAGCGAGGTGAACGGGGCGGGCACCCACCGCGCGATCTGGTCCGGGACCGCCCTCATCCAGTCGCTGACCGCGACCACCGGGCCGGTATGACCGTCGAGCACCTGAGTCACATGCGGGATGCGGTGCTCGGCATCGGGGTGGAGCAGGTTCCATTCCTCGCAGGCCAGGGCGTCGCGGCGGAGCTCGGTCCAGGACGTCGCCGACCACGCCTCCGCCGCCACCCCCCAGTCCTCGGCCAGCAGGCGCTGCGCCTCCAGCGCCCACCGGACGCCGACGCCGGACGCGAGGATCCGCGCCGACGGCCGCTCGCCGCCGTTGCCGTCGGCCGGCGGCAGGTCCGGCGCGGCCGCGTACCGGTACAGCCCGCGCAGAATCGCGCGCTCGAGGGCCTCGCTGCCGCCGGGATAGTCCACGGGCTCGGCGGGCTGCACGTACGGCTCGTTGTAGACGGTCAGGTAGTAGAAGATGTCCTCGCCGTGCGGGTGCGCCTCGGTGCTGCCGTACATCCGGCGCAGCGCGTCCCTGACGATGTAGCTGAGCTCGTACGCCCAGGCGGCGTCGTAGGCCACGCAGGCCGGGCTGACCGACGCCAGCAGCTCCGAGTGCCCGTCGTTGTGCTGCAGGCCCTCGCCGGTGAGCGTGGTGCGGCCCGCGGTCGCGCCGAGCAGGAAGCCGCGGCCGAGCTGGTCGCCGAACGCCCACATCTGGTCGCCGGTCCGCTGCCAGCCGAACATCGAGTAGAACACGTACACCGGGATCATCGGCTGGCCGTGAGTGGCGTAGGAGGTGCCGGCTGCGATCACCGAGCCCATCGCGCCGGCCTCGCTGATGCCCTCGTGCAGGATCTGGCCGCGTTCCGACTCCTTGTAGGACAGCAGCAGGTTCCGGTCGACGGCGTCATAGGACTGCCCGTGCGGCGAGTAGATCTTCGCGGTCGGGAACAGCGAGTCCATCACGAACGTCCGCGCCTCGTCCGGGATGATCGGGACGAAGAGCCTGCCGATCTCCTTGTCTTTCATCAGGTCCTTGAGCAGGCGGACGAAGGCCATGGTGGTGGCCACCGACTGCTTGCCGGACCCGTGCTTGAGCTCGTCGTACACCGAGTCGGGCGGCAGCGTGAGCGGCTTGGCGCGGACGATGCGCCGGGGCAGGTACCCGCCCAGGGCGGCGCGCCGCTCCTTCATGTACTGGATCTCGTCGGAGTTCTCGCCCGGGTGGTAGTAGGGCGGCAGCTCGGCCTCCAGCGCCGAGTCCGGGATCTCCAGGTACAGCCGGTCGCGGAAGTCCTTCAGCTCGGCGACCGTCAGCTTCTTCATCTGGTGCGTGGCGTTGCGGCCCTCGAAGTCGGGCCCGAGCGTCCAGCCCTTGATGGTGTGGGCCAGGATCACCGTCGGCTGGCCGACGTGCTCGGTCGCGGCCTTGAACGCCGCGTACACCTTGCGGTAGTCGTGCCCGCCCCGGGACAGGTTACGGATCTCGTCGTCGGACAGGTGCGCCACCATCGCGCGCAGCCGCGGGTCGGTGCCGAAGAAGTTCTCCCTGGTGTAGGCGCCGCTCTCGACCGCGTAGGTCTGGAACTGGCCGTCCGGCGTGGTATTCATCTTGTTCACCAGCACGCCGTCGGTGTCCTGGGCCAGCAGCGGGTCCCAGTCCCGGCCCCAGATCACCTTGATCACGTTCCAGCCCGCGCCGCGGAAGGACGCCTCCAGCTCCTGGATGATCTTCCCGTTGCCGCGGACCGGCCCGTCCAGCCGCTGCAGGTTGCAGTTGATGACGAAGGTGAGGTTGTCCAGTTCCTCGCGGGCCGCCAGCCCGATCGCGCCCAGCGCCTCGGGCTCGTCCATCTCGCCGTCGCCGAGGAACGCCCACACGTGCGACCGGCTGGTGTCCTTGATCTCCCGGGCCAGCAGGTACTGGTTGAACCGGGCCTGGTAGATCGCGTCGATCCCGCTCAGGCCCATGGACACGGTGGGGAACTCCCAGAAGTCCGGCATGAGCCGCGGGTGCGGGTAGGAGGGCAGGCCGCCGCCCGGATGCGAGAGCTCCTGGCGGAATCCGTTGAGCTGCTGCTCGGTCAGCCGGCCCTCCAGGAACGCGCGGGCGTAGATGCCCGGCGCCGCGTGGCCCTGGAAGAAGACCTGATCCCCGGACTCGCCGTGGTCCTTGCCGCGGAAGAAGTGGTTGAACCCGACCTCATACAGGCTGGCGGCCGAGGCGTAGGTGGCGATGTGGCCGCCCACGCCGAGGCCGGCCCGGTTGGCGCGGGACACCATGATGGCGGCGTTCCACCGGATGTAGGCGCGGATGCGCCGCTCGGCGTGTTCGTCGCCGGGGAACCAGGGCTCGCGCTCGGGCGGGATCGTGTTGATGAAGTCGGTGCTGCGCAGGCCGGGCACCCCGACCTGCTGTTCCCTGGCCCGCTCGAGCAGGCGCAGCATGACGTACCGCGCCCGGGCCCGGCCGCGGGTGCGCACGACGTCGTCGAACGAGTCGACCCATTCCCTGGTCTCGTCCGGGTCGATGTCCGGGAGCTGCGTCGGGAGGCCGTCGCTAATGATCGAGAAGCGCTGGCGTCCAGCGGCCACGGGGATCCCGCCTTCCGCGATGGTGGGCGGCTGGTAGCCGCCGCGGGCGTGCGCGGGGGTGGCCGGTTGGCCGCCCCCGCCGGTCTGGGTTGTCCAGACCAATTCTGGTACGTGTGCCCGGCCCGCGCACCCCAGCCGGGCCCCGGTGACCACAGGCGGTCGGCCGGCGCGCCGGCACCGGTGAACCCGCCCTCCCCGCCGATGGCTCGGCATGTCAGGCTGGGTACATCAGGGTGCGTGGAAGCACACCCTCAGGCTATGTGAGTCAGCGCAGCGGTCAACGGGAGAGAGGCGGGTGCATGCAGGCAACAATTGGAGACCGGCTCCACATTCGCGGTAATTGCGTCGGCACCCCGGACAAGTGCGGCGAGATCGTCGAGGTGCACGGGAAGGCGGGGGAGCCGCCCTACCTGGTCCGCTTCGACGACGGGCACACGGGGCTGGTGTTCCCCGGGCCGGACGCCGTGGTCGAGGCCAAGGCGCGCGGCGGTGCCCGCAAGGCGGCGCCGGGCGCGAAGGCCGCCGGCCGGGGCAGGGGCGGTGCGAAGAGTGGCGCCGCCCGCAAGAAGAGGAGCAGCAAGTAAGGCGCAGGTTGCGGCAACGGGGAGTCGTTGCCACAGTCGTTTGGCATGAAAAGCGAAGTGATCGGCGTCGCCACCGGGCGGCGTGAGGGTGTCCACGACATCACGGCAGCCTGCGCCAAATTCACCGCGACGGCGGCCGGGGGCGATGACGGCCTGCTGCACGTGTTCGTGCCGCACGCCACCGCCGGGCTGGCGCTGATGGAGCTCGGGGCGGGCAGCGACGCCGACCTGCTGGCCGCCCTGGCGGAGATACTGCCCGCGGACGACCGCTGGCGGCATGCGCACGGGTCACGTGGGCACGGCCGGACGCACGTCCTGCCCGCGCTCGTCCCACCGTTCCTGGTGATACCGGTGCTGGCGGGCCGGATGGCGCTGGGTACATGGCAATCGGTAGCCCTCATCGACTTGAACGTGGACAATACGGACAGGCAGGTGCGCCTGTCATACCTTGGGTAACGCGCGTCGGGGAGGGGAGGGCCCGGGGCAGGTATGGATTTCACTTCGGGGCCAATTAGCCCTTGCGCAGGGAGCCGGTCCAGTGTGGACTGTGCGGGCAAGCAGTGCCGACGCGGTGGCTGCCATGACCCGCGAGCCATCCTGGCCCGGGCCGGGCAGGCGACGGGACGCGGCGATGGCGCCGCGGAAGGGATTTGAGGAGGAGTCAGTGAGCGCGACCGCGCGCCAGGCGCAAGATCAACAGGGCCTGGCCGAACGACTTGGCATCAAGCCGGGTCAGGTGGTGCAGGAGATCGGCTACGACGACGACTGCGATGAGCAGTTGCGGGAGGCCATCACCGGCCAGAAGGACACTGAGCTTGTCGACGAGGACTACGACGATGTGGTCGATGTGGTCCTTCTATGGTGGCGGGACGGGGACGGGGATCTTTTCGACGCCCTGGCGGACGCGCTGACACCGCTCGCTGACGGCGGCTATATCTGGCTGCTCACTCCCAAGGCCGGCCGGCCGAACTATGTGGAGCCCAGCGAGATCGGCGAAGCGGCGCCCAGCGCCGGGCTCTCACAGACCTCCAGCGTGAGTGCGGGCCGGGACTGGCTCGGCACTCGCCTGGTCGCGCCAAGATCGCGCCGCTGACCGCTCGGCCACTGCGGGGCCGGGCCGCCCGCGGCGCCGGCCGCTGAGGGCTGGGCCGGGGGTCCCGGTACTGGCCGCCTCCGGTGTGCGTGCGCACCGGCAGCTGGTGGCAGACTGGGGCGTATCCGGTGCCCGGGCACGGCATCTCCTGTGCCTCGCGCACGGCGTCCCTGGTGCGCGCGTCGGCGCAGGCGCGCGCACCACCCCGCGGAAAGGACCAGCTAATGGCGGTCGAGGTCGGCCAGGAGGCCCCCGATTTCGAGCTGAAGAACCAGCACGGCGAGCCAGTCCAGCTGTCGGGCTTCCGGGGAGCCAAGAATGTGGTGCTCGTCTTCTACCCGCTGGCGTTCAGCGGCGTGTGCAGCTCGGAACTCTCCGCGCTGCGCGATGACTTCCCGGAGATCACCAGAGACGATGTCGAGCTGCTGGCGGTGTCGGTGGATTCCACGTACTCGCTGCGGAAGTGGTCGGACACCGAGAAGTTCGGATTCAGCCTGCTCTCAGACTTCTGGCCGCATGGAGGGGTCGCCAGCCTCTACGGTGTGTTCGACACCGATAAGGGCCTGGCCCGGCGCGGCACATTCGTGATTGACAAGTCAGGCGTGGTCCGGTGGAAGGTAATCAACCCTCTCCTCGAGGCGCGCGACATCGGCGAGTACCAGAAGGCGCTCGCCGAACTGGATTAGGTGCCAGCAGGGCCCCGGGGGACAGCGAAGGAACGGGACGGATGGCCTGCTATCGCTGTGGCACACGGCAGGTGGACCCTGTCCGGGGGCACAGCCCGTGGCAGCGTGGCGTGCGGGGCAATCAGCAGGTCCTGATCTGCCCCACCTGCCAGGGCATTCACGACTGGAAGACCGATCTCGACCCGTGCGGCCGGTGTGGCAGCGTGCGGCTGGTGCGCCGGCTCGGCGAGGCGGAATGCCGCGATTGCGGTTACGTCGCCACGCCCGAGCCGGTCGCGGTGCCCGACCTGTCAATAGTGCCGGAGGCGGTCGCGGTGCCTGCGGGCGTGGCCGGGCCTGGAGGGGTAGCGGCGGTGACCGCCACCAGCGGCGGGCGGGACGGTGAGTTGCCCTGCTTGTCCGGTGCCGAGGCGCCTGGGCTGTCCGAGGAAGTCGCGCGGGCGCTCGAACGGGTTCTTAGCCGCGGCCCCGTCCGGGGGTAGGGAAGGCCGCATTGACCGACGCCGCGGTGGTAGGACGCATCCTTCGCGAATACCACCAGGCCGGGATCGAGCCGTCCGGCATCCGGCGGCTGACCGGATCGGTGCGCGGCGCCCGGGTGAGCTACTGGTTCGGCGAGCCGGGAGGCCCGGGGCTCGTGGTGCGGGCGTTCCGTACCGACGTGCCGCTGGCCGGGCAGTTCCGGGGCGGGAGACCGGAGGCCGTGACGGACTGGCTGCGGAGCCGGGCCGCCACCCTGGACTGGCTGGAGGCACACGCCTACCCCGCGCCGCGGGTGGTCCGCACCCGCAGCGGCGACCTCGTCGGCCTGGCCGGGGTATGGGCCACGCTGGCGACCACCTATGTCACCGGGACGCCGCTACCGCCCGGCACCGGCCAGCTCCGCCTGCTGGGCGAGGCCCTGGGCCGGCTGCATGCCCTGGGTGAGGCGCCGGGCCGGCGACCTGCGCCGGGCAGGGCGGGCGGGGGTGCCGCGATGGGAAGGGCGGCCTGGGATCCGCAGACGGCGATCCCGGCGGCGCTCGGCCGGCTGGAGGCGGTGGGGAGCCTGGCTCCGGCGGACTGGCGGCCACTGCTTGACCAGTTCCGGGCCGTCCTGCTCGCGGTCAGGCAGCGGGCACCGGCGCTGCCGTCCTCGGTCGTGCACGGCGACCCCTGGCCGGGAAACGCGATCCACACCGGCCGGGGCCAGCTAACCCTGATCGGCTGGGAGAACGCCGGGCTCGGGCTGCCGCTCCTGGACCTGGGCTTCTGCCTGACCGAAGGTCACCTGGACGTGGGCCTGCCCGGTAACCAGCCGTCCGCCTGGCACATCCGCCCGGATGAAAACCGGGTCGCCGCCATCGTGGCGGGATACTCCAGCCGGCGTCAGCTTCAGCCCGCTGAGAAAGACCTGCTGCTGGAGGGGATACGCTTCCCGGCGGCCTATGTCGGCGCGATTCACTTCGAGCAGGCACTCCTAGGCGGCGTGCGTGGCAGATCGATGGATGTGCGGCTGGAGCGGCTGCGCAACCGGCTCGCGGTAAGCGATGCCATCGCGGACCTGGCCCGCCGTCACTTCGGCTAGGGGGCGCATCAGCCAAGGGCCGCTGCGCCCTTCGCCGGGCGGCCGCCCGCCCGGGCCTGAGTATGGCCCAATTCGCCAATGCGCGGAACTGACCGGAGCCGGTGGTGGTGCGGCTGACCTGGCAAGATGCCGCCGGGGGAGCGGCAGACCGGCCCCAGTATGGCGGGCGCAGCCGCGCCTTGAGCCTTTCGGCCACAGGGGTGGCTATCTTTGACATCCCCATTTTCGCCCTAGGGTGCGCGACAGGACTTCTGCCGCGCCTCCGCGAGTCGTGGCAGACAGAAATTCGGTCTCGCTTTACCATTGGTCACGCCGGGCTCGGATCCATGAAGAGGGGTAGCTCATGGCCCTGCCAACTGGAATCAAGCGACTAGCGCTGGTCACGGCAGGTGCGCCGCTGGTGGCCGCAATGGCTACCGTAATGTTCGCAAGCCCTTCGCTCGCTGCGTCACAGTCGGCGAAGACCGCCGCGACGGCCCAGGCATCATCCGATCACGTCTACAGCACGCTGGTCCACGGCGTGCATGTGCGCAAGAAGCCGACCACCGCGGCCACGACCGTAGCGGTGCTCGGGCCGGCTGGCAGCGAGGTGGTCGTGAACTGCTACGCCTTGGGCAGCTCGGTCTTCGGAGACAATGTCTGGTACCACATCGTGAAGCCGCTGTCCGGCTTCGTGACGGGCCTCTACCTCAACACCGGGCATGACCCCGCCGCAGGCGTCCCTGCCTGCTCCGGGCACCGGCACCAGCACGTCTACCACACGCTGGCCCACGGCCTGCATGTGCGGACGGCGCCGACCACCGCGGCCACGACGATCGTCCGGCTCGGCCCGGCCGGCAGCACGGTGACGGTGAACTGTTTCGCCGTCGGCACCTCGGTCTTCGGGGACAGTGTCTGGTACCACATCGTGAAGCCGCTGTCCGGCTATGTGGCGGGCTTCTACCTCGACACCGGGCGCGACCCGGCCCCGGGCATCCGTCACTGCTGACCGCCGCCCGCGGCCCGGCGAGCACCGGGAAGTGTCAAGCCGTCCCGGTGCACCGCCCTTCGCCCGGGGGCCACGCGCAGGTCACCAGGGTGTATCGGTTAGGCGCATACCCGGTACGCTAAGCGCGGCCGCCACGACGGGGGGCGGACACGGGCGCATAGCTCAGGGGTAGAGCACCCGCCTTACAAGCGGGTTGGCCCTGGTTCAAATCCAGGTGCGCCCACCAGCGAAAAAACTCTATATTTGCGGCCAGTCCGCTGGCGGAGTGCGTTCAGCCTGGAGGAGGTGATGGCCATCCTGAAGGCCTCTGTCGTGTGGCCTCTGCCGGGGCCGGTACTGGGACCAGATCGACGACCCGGACAGTGAGGCTCCTGGCTTCGACGTCACCCGGAGTCTGTGCTAGCGCGGCTGGCCGGGGACGCGACAGAATTAGTACAATCCCACCGCTGGACGGCCGTGCCAGCCGCCGCCACCCTGAGCAGGCAGCAGATGGCAGCGCCAAGCGGGTGAGCAGGCAGGGGGATGGATGACCGAGCTCATCGTCGGCGCTCAAGAATCTGACACGCATCAGAAGGCGCTGCGCATCAATCTCGATCCGCGCTGGTACGGGACGATCGCGGAGATCGGGGCCGGCCAGGAAGTGGTGCGCTGGTTCTTCCGGGTGGGCGGTGCGGCCGGCACCGTCGCGAAGTCGATCTCCGCCTACGACATGGCCGTCAGCGACGCGGTGTACGGCAAGGCGGACAGGTACGTGTCCGCCGGGCGGCTCCAGGGCATGCTCGACAAGGAATTCCAGCTCAATGTCGACCGGCTCGGCGAGGAGCGCGGTGACGACAATTGCTTCTTCGCGTTTGCCGATACGGTGGTGGCCCGCAGCTACCGGGGCGGCAATGAGTGCCACGGCTGGATGGGCGTGAAGTTCCAGGCCCAGCCGCATGACGAGCCTAGCCAGATCGTCATGCACGTGCGGATGCTCGATGTCGAGGCGTTCGCGCAGCAAGAGGCGCTGGGGATCGTCGGGGTGAACCTGCTGTACGGGGCGTTCTTCCAGCACCACGAACCGGACAAGCTCATCGAGAGCCTCCTTGACCGGCTCACCACCGGCCGCGTCGAGATTGACATGATCCAGTTCCGCGGCATCGAGTTCCGCGGCGTGGACAACAGGCTGATGGCGCTCAAACTCGTCCAGCTCGGGCTCAGCGGCGTGGCGATGTTCGGCCCCGACCGCGAGGTGCTGCAGCCGAGCGAGGTACTGCGCAAGAAGGCGATCCTGGTGGAGCGGGGCAGCTTCCGGCCGCCGACGCATGTGAACCTCGACATGCTGGAGACGGCAAGGGTCCGGTTCGAAGAGGATCCGGCTGTTGCCGGCAAGCCAGTGCTGGCGCTCACCGAGATCACGATGCGCAACCTTCTCGCCGGCGGAGCCGCCGACGTGGACCGGCGGGATTTCCTCGCGCGTGCGGAACTACTCGCGGCGTGCGGCATGACCGTGCTGATCACCGATTACTTCGATTACTACCGCCTGGCCGCCTATATCGCAGAGCGGACCACCGAGCGGGTCGGCATCGTCATGGGCGTGCCGAGCCTGATCGATCTATTCGATGAGAAAAACCATGTGCAGCTTCCCGGCGGGATCCTGGAAAGCTTCGGCCGGCTGTTTAAAAACGACCTGAAACTGTATGTCTACCCCGTCCAGCCCTCGCCAGAGGACGAGCTGAAGACCGTGAATGACATCAAGGTCCAGCCCGAGCTGCAGCCGCTGTATGACTACCTCGCCGGACGGGGCAGCTTCGTCAACCTCGACAACTACCGGCCCGAGTTCCTGCCGATCTTCAGCCGCGACGTGCTGCGGAGGATAGCCGCGAACGACGACTCGTGGGAAAGCATGGTCCCCCCCGAAGTCGCCGAGCTCATCAAGCGCCGCGGTTTCTTCGGTTACGTCAAGCCAGACAGGGACTGACAGAGCCCTAGTTCGGCTCGACGGCCAGCAGCGCTTTGAAGATCTTCCGGATGAGCGCTGCCGGTGCCGCGCTGGCGTGGGTGATCAGCTTGTCCTGTTTGCCCGGGCGATTTCAGGCTGCGGTGCGCCAGGCGTCCGCCAGTGCTGTGTAACTGCTTATGCGGCGCTGCCGGTCCAGGCTGGGGGTGACGACGACGATCTCGTCGGCCTGGGCGAACTGCTTCATCTCAAGGAGCCGCTCGGCGACGGCCTTCGGCTCGCCCGTGACCATCCGGCCGTCGTCGTGACGGCTGGCGCGGAACTGCTGCGAGCGGGCGAACTCACGCACCTGCTCGGGCCGCAGCGGCTCACGTACCCCACGGCGGATGTTCTGCATGGTCAGCGTCCACGCCGCCGCGAACTCCAGGACCGCTTCATTGTCGTCGCTGGCGAAGGCCAGCACCGACATCGCCGAGTACGGCGCCCCGCCGTCGGTGTGCGGCGTGAACTCGCGGCGGTAGTCCCGCAGCGCCTCGAACGCCAGATCGGGGCTCATGTGGTGGGCGAACACCGCACTCATCCCATTGACCGCGGCGAAGCGCGGACCGTAGGAGCTGGATCCCAGCACGAACAGCTCCGGCCGCTCATCGACCAGCGGCGCGGCCACCAGCTGCGCGTAAGGATGACCGGCTGGGAAACCGTCGCCGAGAAACGCCAGCAGCTCACCGACCTGGCCGGGGAACTCAGCCGCCGGGTCGGTGACCATCCCCCGGCGCAGGACATGCGCGGTCAGCGGGTCGGTGCCCGGCGCCCGGCCCAGCGCAAGATCGATCCGCCCGGGATACATGGCCACCAGCGTCCGGAACATCTCGGCGACCTTGAGCGGCGCGTGGTTGGGCAGCATGATCCCCGCCGCACCGACCCGGATCCGTGAGGTGCGCGCACCAACGTGCGCCGTCAGCAGCTCGGGGGCACTGCACGCCAGGCTGGTCATGTTGTGATGCTCTGAGACCCAGTAACGGCGGTAGCCCGCCGCCTCAACGGCCTGGGCGATGCCCACCGCACCAGCCACAGACGCGCTGGCACTCTCACCGTGCTCGATCCCGACAAAATCCAGCACCGCCAGCGGAAGCGACTCCTCCACGACATCCATCACCCAACTCAATGCCGCCTCACCCAGCCGCATTCCCGATGCGCCCAGCGCCTGTGGCAGCGCTGCCCTCGTCGGCCTGCTGGCACGAGTCGCCCGGTGAGGGTGCCCTCCTTGTCCGCGGACGGCCGGGCGGGCGACACTGCAGCTGACACGCGGTGCCGCTGGTCAGGCTGCAGGCACAAGGGCGGAGCGGATCGCGCTGGAGGCGCGGATGACATCCCGGACTCTTCGCTGGGGTGGTGCGGAACCGGTGATCTGCGTCCAGGGTGCAGGTGCGGAGCCAGCCCGGGATCGGGTTCATGGTCAGACCCCACACCATTGGCAGCCAAGGCCCCCATCGACGCGTGCTTGACCTTCCTGACCAGTCGTATTAGGTTTTGACCATGCGGTCAGAAAGTGGTCCGATCGATCAAGAGGCGGGCCGGACGTTCACCGAGACCGCGCGCCGCGCACAGATCATGGCGGCCGCCATCGACACCATCGCCGAGCAGGGGTACGGGCAGGCCTCCCTGGCCCGCATCGCCGAGACCGCGGGCACCAGCAAGGGCGTGATCATCTACTACTTCGGCGGCAAGGACGAACTGATCAGGGAGCTGGTCGCCGAGGTGGTGGCCAGGGGCGTGGCGTACATGGAACCCCGGATCGACGCTGAGCCAGACGGCGCGGGCAAGCTGCGCGCCTACATCGAGTCCAACCTGGCGTTCATGCGCCAGAACCGCAACCATATGGTGGCGATCTTCGAGATCGTGCTCAACGCCCGCGCCACCGACGGCAGCCGCCTCTACGACCTCTCGGTCCAAGACGCCGGCGTGACCGCGCTCCAGCAGCTGCTCGCCCATTTCCAGGGCACCGGCGAATTCCGGTCCGGCTTCGACCCGCATGTCATGGCGATGGCGATCCGCGCCGCCATCAACGCGGTGCCAGCCCAGCTCGCCCGGGACCCGGCCCTCGACGTCGGCCACCACGCCCACGAGCTGGCGGATCTGTTCCACCTCGCCACCCGGCCCGGGGAAAGCCCCCGCGACCTTTCCATCAGCCAGCAGCCACCGGAGGAGTGAATGAAGCCACTCGCCCGGCCGCCCCGCTGGTACGAGCCTGCCCAGCGGCCAGGTGTGCGGGCGGGTAGCCGTGCCCGGCCGCTTGTGTGCGAGGTGGGATCATGGCCACCCGGATAGGCGCGAGCGGGCCGGTGGCCGCCGGGACGGCCCGCAGGGACGTGGTGCTGCGCGCTGTCGGGCTGACCAAACGCTTTGGCCGCGTGGTCGCGCTCGACGGGCTGGATCTTGAGGTGGGCGCCGGTGAGGTGCATGCCTTCCTGGGGCCGAACGGCGCAGGCAAGACGACCACGATCCGTATCCTGCTGGGGCTGTTGAAGGCCGACGCGGGCGAGGCGACGCTGCTCGGCGGCGACCCGTGGCGCGATGCGGTCGAGCTGCAC
>DATINY010000403.1:0-8209 GCA_035473755.1 Streptosporangiaceae bacterium | reverse complement strand
TGGTGACCCTGCGCGAGGAAGCGGCAGCCAACGGGTTCGTCAACGCTCTCCCCATGGCCCATCACCGGTGGATGCCGTCGATCGAGAAGGGCGCGCCCGACGCGCTCGACGAGCTAATTGCCTCCGGCGGCGCCAGCGGGTGCGGCAGCAGCTCGGCCACCCGTGCCGGGTCGGTCCGGTACTCGACGGTGAGCATGTCGCCGGAGTAGTACCACGGCGGGGCGGGCAGCAGCGTCGCCCGCCCAGTGGCGGTCCGGGGATAGAAGAAGCCAGCCACGTCGGCCATGGGCGCTCCCGCCGGTCGTTGCTATCGGTACTGGACGCGGGCGGGCATTGGCCGCAGGCTCGTACCTGGAGCTCCCGCCCGGGGGCCCAGCTGGATGGTTGCCGGGGCCCGGCGGCCGCGGCTACGATTCCAGATCATTTGTATCCAAACATTCTGCCCGTGGAGTCGCAGTGCCGAACATGCCGGAGACCGACGTCGCGGCCGTGCGCCAGCGGTTGCGCGCCGAGGGCGTCGACGTGGTCAGGGTGTCGTATCCGGACATGATCGGGGTGGACCGCGGCCGTGACGTGCTGGTCGACGAGCTGCCCACCGCGATGAGCCACGGCCTGGCGTTCTGCCGTGCGGTGTACCACACCTCCCCGATGGGGGACGTGGTCCCGGTCCAGGGCGGCCTCGAGGCCGGCCTGCCGGACATCCACGTCCACCCCGACCTGGCGACGCTGGCGCCGCTGCCGTGGGAGCCGAACGCCGCCTGGTGCCTGGGCGACGCGGTCACCCCGGACGGCTCACCGGCGCCGGAGTCGCCGCGGGTCGTGGTCCGCCGGGTGGCCGAGGCGATCTCCGGCCTCGGGTACACCCTGATCTGCGGCCCCGAGCTGGAGTTCTACCTCTGCCAGCGGGACTCCGGCGGCGGCTGGCGGCGGTATGCCGACGAGCTTGGCAACGTCTACGTGGTCGGCCACAAGGGCGACCCGGAGGGCCTGCTGCTGCACATGCTCCGGCAGCTGCGCGACGCCGGCCTGAAGGTGACCGCGGCCAACCACGAGTTCTCGCCGGGCCAGTTCGAGATCAACCTCGGTCACTCGGAGCTGGCTGACGCCGCCGACCGGTCGTTCCGGCTCAAGTCGGCCGTGCAGGAGATCGCCCGCCGCCGCGGCCTGCTGGCCACCTTCATGGCCAAGCCGTTCAACGACGAGGGCGGGTCGGGCTTTCACGTGCATGTCTCGCTCAGCGACGACCGCGGGGCCAACATCTTCGGCGACCCGGACGGGCCGGATGGGCTCTCGGCGGCGGGCCGTCACGCGGTCGGGGGAGTGCTCCGGCACGCGCGGGCGCTGAGCGCGCTGCTGAACCCGACGATCAACTCCTACAAGCGGTTCGGGCCCGACACGCTCGCGCCCTGGCTGATCGACTGGGGCCTGGACAACCGCAGCGCGATGGTGCGCATCCCGCCCGAGCGCGGCCCCGGCGCGCGGATGGAGGTCCGCCTCGGGGACGCCACGGCGAATCCCTATCTGGCCATGGCCGCCGTTGGCGCGGCGGTTTACCTGGGCATCCAGGAAAAGGTGGAGCCGCCGGCGAAGCTGGAGGGCTACGGGTACGACGCCGGCCAGGCGGAGATGCTGCCGCTGCGGCTGGCCGACGCCCTGGACGCGCTGGAGGCCGACACCGAGCTGGCCGGCGTGCTCGGCGACTACTTCGTCACGTCGTTCCTCGCCTACAAGCGCAACGAGATCGAGCGGTTCGAGCGCTTCGTCACCGACTGGGAGTTCCGCGAGTACGCCTACCACCTCTGAGGGGTGGCCGGCGGTCAGTCCTGCAGCCGGAAGTCCAGGTCGGCGGTGATCTCGGCCACGTCCATCTGCGCCTTCTGCAGGCGGCCCGAGTAATCCCAGTTCATCGACTGCCAGCGGGTGAACTGGTCGAGCACCCATATGCCGGACTGGCGGCTGCCGTTGCCGGACTTGCCGTTCCCGCCGAACGGCAGGTGCGCCTCGGCGCCGGAGGTGGAGTTGTTGACGCTGAGCATGCCGGCGCTCACCCCGCGCCGGAACCCGAACACCTCGCGCGGGTTATTGGTGTAGATCGAGGCGGACAGGCCATATCCGGGCGCGTTGGCCAGCGCGATCGCGTCGGCGAAGCTGGTGTAGGTGGTGACGCTCACGATCGGCCCGAACGTCTCCTGCCGGAACAGGGCGTCGTCGGGCTGCACGCCGTCGGCGATCGTGGGGTGGTAGAACAGCCCCGCGTCGGGGTCGCCGACGAAGCCGGCCCGCGGGCTGGCGCCGGTGATCCGGCCCACGGCGCTGGAGCCGAGGATCTTGTGGTGCGGCTGGATCCAGCCGAGGTACTCCTCGAAGCGGTCGGCGAACTTCTGGTCCAGCATCGGCCCGTAGAGCACGTCCTGGGCGGGGTCACCCACGGCGGCGGCCGAGGCCGCGGCCGCGAACTGCGCCAGGAACTCGTCGTGCACGGACTCGTGGACGATCACCGTGCCCAGCGAGGTGCACCGCTGCCCGGCGGTGCCGAAGCCCGAGAACAGGGCTCCCTCCACGGCCAGCTCGAGGTCGGCGTCGGGCGTGACGACCATCGGGTTCTTGCCGCCGAGCTCCAGGCACGGGCTCTGCAGGTGCCGCCCGGCGAGCTCACCGATGCGGGCGCCGACGGCGGTGGAGCCGGTGAAGCCGATCTTGTCCAGCGTGCCGGCCTGCAGCGCCTGCTCCAGCCCGCCGAAGGTCGCCGCGCCGTCGGCGAACACAATGTTCAGCACGCCATCGGGCAGGCCGGCCGCCTGGATCAGCTCGAACAGCGCCATCGCCGAGGCGGCGGCGTACTCTGCGGGCTTCCAGACGACGGTGTTGCCGGTGACCAGCGCAGGGATGACGTACCAGGACGGCACGGCGACCGGGAAGTTCCCCGCGGTCACCACGGCCGCGGTCCCGACCGGGACCCGGAACGTGAACAGCTGCTTGTCGGGCATCTCGCTGGGGACCGTCTGGCCGTACAGCCGGCGGCCCTCGCCGAGGAAGAAGTCGCAGGTGTCGATGATCTCCTGGACCTCGCCCAGCGCCTCGGGGTATGGCTTGCCGAGCTCGCGGGTGACCAGGCGGGCCAGCGCCTCCTTGTTGGCCTCGACGATCCGGCCGATCGCCGCGACCGTCCGGCCGCGCACGGGGGCGGGGATGTCGGCCCACAGCGGCTGCGCCTGCTTGGCCGCCGCGCAGGCGGCGGCGAAGGTGCCGGCGTCGGCGAGGGTCACCTCGGCGACCACGTCCGTGAGCCGGGACGGGTTGGGCGAATCAACGGTCCCGGCGGCGGGGCCCTCGGCGGGGCGGCCGTTGATGATGGAGACGATGCTGCGGGCCATGGTCACGCGCTTCCTCGGTCGTATGTCCTCTTGCCTGTGGGTCAAGGGGCGGAGGTGGCGCCCGTATTCCCGAGCCGGGACAGGCCCCGGTCAAGCCCCTTGAGGCCGATGGACAGCTCTTCGGTTGTGATCGTCAGCGCCGGGCGGAACCGGATGGACCGCGGGCCGCACGGCAGGACCAGGATCTTCTCCTCCCGCAGGATCGACAGGAGGGAGTCACGTTCCGCGGTGCTCGGCAGGTCGAAGGCGCACATCAGCCCGCGCCCCCGGACATTCGAGACCAGCCCGGAGAAGCGGCCAGCCACCTCCTGCAGCTCCGGAAGGAGCCAGGCACCGGTGGCCGCTACCTGGCCGAACACCGCGTCGCGCTCGATGATCTCCAGCAGCCTGCGGGAGCGGACCATGTCCGCCAGCCCCCCGCCCCAGGTCGAGTTGATGCGGCTGCTCACCGTGAACACGTTGTCCGGGACCTCGTTCACCCGGCGCCCGGCCATGATCCCGCCGAGCTGTACCTTTTTGCCGAACGCGACGACGTCGGGCTCGAGACCGAGCTGCTGGTAGGCCCAGGGCGTCCCGGTCAGGCCCACCCCGGTCTGCACCTCGTCGAGGACGAACAGCGCGTCGTTGTCCCGGCACAGCCGCTGCATGGCCTGCAGAAACTCGGGGCGCATGTGGTTGTCGCCGCCCTCGGCCTGGATCGGTTCCGCGAGGAAGCAGGCGATGTCGTGCGGGTGCTCGGCGAAGGCCGCCTCGGCCTGCTGCAGCGCGCGCCGCTCGGCCGCGGCCACCTCCTCCAGGTGCGCATCCAGCGGGAAGGTGATCGCTGGCACGTCGATCCGCGGCCAGCCGAACTTCGGGAAGCGGTCGGTCTTCACCGGGTCGGTGTTGGTGAGCGAGAGCGTGTAGCCGCTGCGGCCATGGAAGGCGTTGGTCAGGTGGATGACCTTCATCCCCAGCTCGGGCGACCGGCCGGCCATCTCGTTGCGGCGGCTCTTCCAGTCGAACGCGCACTTGATCGCGTTCTCGACGGCCAGCGCCCCGCCCTCGATGAAGAACATGTGCGGCAGCGCCGGATCGCCCATCACCCGGGCGAACGTGTCGACGAAGTCGGCGTAGTGCGAGGTGTAGATGTCGGGGTTGGTGGGCTTGTTCGCCGCCGCCTCGGCGAGCAGCGCCATGAACTCCGGGTCACCGGTGACCCCGGGCGGGTTGATGCCCAGCGGGGACGAGGCGAAGAACGAGTACAGATCCAGATAGCGGTCGCCCGTCTCCGCATCGACGATCCAGGATCCGCAGCTCTGGCGCAGATCCAGGATGATGTGGAAGCCGTCCGTCAGGACGTGACGTGCCAGCCGCCCCCGGACATCGTCGTCGCGGGGCATCCGCTTCCCCCCTCGGCCTGGCTGGTCATCGTCGGCAGACCAGCGTGGAGTTGTGCCCTCTGAGGCTACGACGGGCGGCCGTCCCCGCCAAACCCCCTGTTCCGCCGCTAACGCCAGAGCCGGACATTGCCCCGCGGTGGCATCACTTTGCGTAATCGGGGTAATTAGCCCGTTGGCTGCACTGATCCGTCCTTCCCGGGGCCAGGGTTTGGCACCCGGGGAGAGCTTGGGGGACATGGGCGGCTCGTGATCTTGAACGGGTCTGGATGGGGACCGGGTGCGATCGTTGGGGCAGGGCAGTGAGCTGGTGCCTTGGCCGGGAGAGCCTGCGATGACGGCGACTGATTCTGGCGAGGTGGCGGGTCGGCCTATTCATGTGAGCGAGACCTTGACGGCGGCTATGGCGGCGGACCGGAACGCGGCCCATGCGACCACTGCGCTCTACACCGCGCACTACCGGTCGCTGGTGGGGCTGGCGGTGCTGCTGGTGCGCGACGTGTCGACGGCCGAGGAAATCGTCCAGGACTCATTCGTCGCGATGCATAGCAACTGGCGCCGGCTCCGGGACAGCGGCAAAGCATTATGGTATGTGCGGCAGTGTGTGGTCAATCGGTCCCGTTCGGTGATACGCCACCGTATGGTGGTCGACCGCAAGGTGCCACAGCTGATGCCGGACATGCCGAGCGCGGAGCAGGGTGCGATGGCGCTACTGGAGCGTTCTGCCGTGATCGCCGCGCTGCACGGGCTGCCCGCCCGGCAGCGCGAGGTGCTCGTGCTGCGGTATTACGCGGATCTGTCCGAGGCCCAGATCGCCTCCGCGCTGGGGATCAGCCGGGGCACCGTCAAGAGTCACGCGGCCCGGGCCATGACGGCCCTGCGTGAGGTGCTGGAGCCTGAGTCATGAGCCAGCACTACGGCGACTACGAGGACTTCCTGCGCGGCGCGCTGCATGCCGCGGTGGACTCGGCCGAGCCTGCGGGCGACGGCCTGGAGCGGATCCGGACCCGGCTGACCACGCCGCACCCGCTGCCGGTCGCCTGGCTGCTGGCCGTGTGCTCCTGGGTGGCCAGGCGCGCCCGGGGCAGCGTGGATTCGGTCTCGGCCTGGCTGCAGACGGTGCCCGGCGAGGTCCATCGGCGTGACGGGGCGGCCGAAGGACGGTACATGCAGCGGCTGCGCCTGGTCACCACCGTCGCCGCGGTCACCGTCCTGCTGGCCATCAGCGTTTCCACGCTGACCCCCTTCGGACGGCACGTGATCTCACAGGCCGGATCCGTCCTGAACTCCATCGGCGGTGGCGGGACGGCCGGGACCGGAGAGCAGGGACTGAGCGGCCAAGGTGGCGGCGGGGCCGGCGCCGCCGGTACCACGAACGGCGGCCAGAATCACGTGCAGGCGGCCGCCAGCTGCACACCGGGGGCGTCGGCGCTGGCCGTTCCCCCGGCCAAGACGAGCCCGGCCGGCCCCAGCCCGGCCAGCACCAGCCCGGCCAGCCCGCCCGCCGCGAGCACGGGCCCGGCCAGCCCGCCCGCGGCCAGCACGGGCCCCGCCAGCCCGCCCGCGGCCAGTACGGGCCCGGCCAGCCCCAGCCCGTCGAGCCCGCCTCAGGCCGGCACGGCCCCCGTCCCCAGCCCGAGCCCCAGCCCGAGCCCGCCGGGCTCGACGTCGGCGAGCGCGAGCGCGGCCAGCCCAAGCCCGACGTCCTGCGCCAGCCCGGCCGCCAGCCCCAGCCCCAAGTCCTCCAGCCCCAGCCCGCCCCCGGCGAGCACGGCGCCGGCCAGCCCACCCCCGGACGGCACGGCCCCGGCCGCCCCGCCCCCGGACAGCACGGCCCCGGCCAGCACGGGCCCGTCGTCCAGCCCGGCCTCGTCCAGCTCCAGCGGGGTCAGCCCGGCCAGCACCGGGCCGTCCGGTCCGCCCGCGGCCAGCCCGGCCCCGGCCGCCGATCCTGGGCTGAGCCCCACCTCGGCGCGGCCGGAGAACTCCGCGAGCGGATGACGCCCGTCCGCGGTCACCGTCGCACCTGCCTGTCCCGCCTGCCCGTCACATCCGCCGGGTGCCGTCCGTCACGGTAGTGAGGGAACCCGGCGAGGGAATGTGACCGATGGACGAACACGACTGGATGGCGGAGCGGTTCGAGGAGCACCGCACCCATCTGCGGGCGGTGGCCTACCGGATGCTCGGCTCCCGGGCCGAAGCGGACGACGCCGTCCAGGAATCCTGGATCCGGCTCAGCCGCTCGGGCGCCAGTGGCGTGGAGAACCTGGGCGGATGGCTGACGACGGTCACCGCCCGGGTATGCCTGGACATGCTGCGCTCGCGGCAGTCGCGGCGCGAGGAGCCGGTGGGCGTGGACGTGCCCGAGCCGGCCGTGAGCCGCCAGGAACCGGCGGGCCCCGAGCAGGAGGTGCTGCTCGCCGATTCGGTCGGCCTCGCGCTGCTGGTGGTCCTGGAGGCGCTGGCCCCCGCCGAGCGGGTCGCGTTCGTGCTGCACGACATGTTCGACCTGCCCTTCGACCAGATCGGGCCCATCGTCGGGCGTTCCCCGGGCGCGGCACGCCAGCTGGCCAGCCGCGCCCGCCGCCGCGTGCAGGGAGCGGCCTCGGCCCCCGACGCCGATCTGGCCCGGCAGCGCGAGGTGGTCGACGCCTTCCTGGCCGCCTCGCGCGGCGGTGACTTCGGCGCGCTGGTGGCGCTGCTCGACCCGGAGGTGGTGCTGCGGGCCGATGCCGCGGCCGTGCGGGCCGGGGCGCCGGGCGAGGTTCACGGCGCGGCCGAGGTGGCCGGCACCTTCTCCGGCCGGGCCCGGGCCGCGCGGCCGGCGCTCGTGAACGGCGCCGCCGGGCTGGTCTGGGCTCAGCGCGGCGAGCCGCGCATGGTGTTCGGCTTCACGATCAGCGGCGGGAAGATCGCCGCCATTGACCTGCTGGCCGATCCCGAGCGCATCCGCCAGCTCGACCTGGCCGTCGTGGGCGGCCAGGGTATGTCCTAGCCGGTCCCGGTCCCGGCCCGGGCGGCGTGGCGCGTCCGGTAGGCGGCGACGTTGGTCCGGTTCGCGCACAAGGTGCCGCAGAACCGCCGGGACCGGTTCTTGGACAGGTCGACGTGGACGTTGTCGCAGTCGTCCGCGGCGCACAGCCGCAGCCGCTCCAGCTGCTGGGTGCGGATGACGTCGGCGAATGCCATCGCCGCCTCGACCGCCATCCGGTCGGCGAGCGCCGCGTCGGGGGGCGTGGCGTGCAGGTGGTAGTCCCAGCCGTCGTGCTTGACGAGCTGGGGCAGGGCATTCGCCTCCCGCAGCAGGGTGTTGACGAGGCCGGCCGCGGCTCGAGCGGCTCTGGAGCGCACCCGAGGTGGAGGCCGCCGACCTGGTGAACCGAATGCTGCGCGAGGCCAGCGCGCTTCCCCAGCTAGTCAGGCATGACAGCTGGGGCTATCACTTGCACGCCACGC
>DATINY010000402.1:0-4842 GCA_035473755.1 Streptosporangiaceae bacterium | reverse complement strand
CCGCCCTGTCTTCCCTCGGCGGCCCGGTTCCGATAAATTGGCATAGCCACTTTACCAAAAGAGGTGATCAGGCTGGCTCCGGCACGGCCCCCGGTACCCGGCAGCGGCGATCTGCGGCGGCTGGCCGCGGCGATCCGGCTGCATGCGGTCCGGATGGTCGCCCCGCACGGGTTCGGCTACCTCGGCCAAGCGCTGTCGGCGGCCGAACAGTACGCCGCCGTCTACGGCGCTGCCCTGCGGCCGGGAACCGACCGGGTGGTCTGCTCGCCGGCGCACTACGTCATCGCCGCCTACGCCGCCGCCGCCCGGACCGGCCTGCTCGATGAGGCCATGCTGGCGACCTACGGGCAGGACGGCTCGGCGCTGGAGGCCATCGGCACCGAGCGCAGCCCCGTACCCGACTACACCTGCGGCTCGCTGGGCCAGGGCCTGTCCGCGGCGGCCGGTTTCGCGCTGGCGGACCGCCTGCGCGGCCACCCGGAGGCCAGGACGTTCGCCTTCCTCAGCGACGGCGAGATGGAGGAGGGGCAGGTCTGGGAGGCAGCGATGTTCGCGGGGCACTACCGGCTGGGCCGGCTGACCGTCCTGCTGGACGCCAACAACTCCCAGGTCGACGGCCCGGTGGACACCATCACCACCATCGAGCCGGTGGCCGCCAAGTGGCGGGCGTTCGGCTGGGACGCTGTCGAGCTTGACGGCCACGACGTGGACGCCGTGGCGGCCGCCCTGGCCGACGGGACGGAAGGATCCGGCGCGACGGACGGAGCCGACGGAGCGGATACGGCGGCCGGCCATGCCCGGCCCCGCATCCTGGTCTGCCGTACGTCCACCCGCCACGGGCTCTCCTGTCTGCCACCGGACGCCGACGGCCACTTCATCAAACTGCCCGCCGACCTCGCGGCAGCGGCGGAAGCCGAGCTCAGCGCGGAACTGGCCCACGATGGATGACGCCAGGAACCGGCCCGTGCCGGGATCGCCCGTGCTGAAACCGCCCTACCGCACCGTCCTCAAGCCGTACGGTCACGCGCTGGTCGAGCTGGCCCGGCAGCGCCCGGAGATAGTCTGCCTGAGCGGCGATCTGACCCGCCAATGCGAGATCGATCTCTTCCAGGCGGCGTTCCCGGACCGCTTCATCCACGCTGGCATGGCCGAGGCGAACATGATCGGAGTGGCCGGGGCGCTCGCGCGGAGCGGCTTGATCCCGTTCGTGCACACGTTCGGCGTGTTCGCGACGCGACGCCCCTTCGACCAGATCGTCAACGCGGTCGCCTACCCGCACCTGCCGGTCCGCATCATCGGCTTCATGCCCGGCGTTTCCAGCCCCGGCGGCCCCAGCCACCAGGCCATCGAGGATGTCGCGCTGATGCGCGCGCTCCCCGGCATGACCGTGGTGGACGTAGCCGACGCGACGGAGACGGCGCAGGTGGCAGCGGCCATCGCCGACCTGCCGGGCCCGGTCTACCTGCGCCTCAAGCGCGGCGAGATCCCGGTGATCTTCCCCGAAGATCACCGGCTGTCCCTCGATCAGGCTCAGGTGCTGGTCGACGGCCGAGACGGAACGGGTCTCGCACGCGGAACCACGGGCGGGGGTGCAACCGCCGGGGGCGGTGTCACGCGCGGCGGCGCCGAAACCGAGGGCGGCGCCGTCACCAGGGGCGGCGGCGTGACCAGGGGCGGCGCCGAGACCATGGGCCGTGGTGTCACCAGCGGCGGGGCTGAGAGCAAGGGCGGCGCCGAAACCGCGGGCGGAGCCGTCACCAAGGGTGGTGCCGTCACCAGCGGGGGCGGCGTGATCAGGGGCGGCGCCGAAACGGCGGGCCGGGGCGGGATGGGGGTGTGGGCGCCCTCCACGTGGGACGTGGTGGGCCAGGTCCGGGCGCCTGCGGCGGTCCCCGGATCCGATGTGGCTCTGCTGGTCAGCGGCATGATGGTCGCCCCTGCACTTGCAGCCGCCCGCGCGCTGCGATCGGCCGGTATCGCCACCGTAGTTCTCAACATCCCGGTCATCAAGCCCCTGGACACCGCGACAGTCCTGGCCGCCGCCGCCGCCACTCAAACGGTGATCACCGCCGAGAACCACTCCACCACCGGCGGCCTAGGCTCCGCAGTAGCCGAGACGCTCGCCGAGGCCGCCCTCCCCCGCCCGCTCCACCGCCTCGGCATCCAAGACACCTACGCCGAAGGCGCCAAGACCGCCTCCTACCTGTTCACCAAATACGGCCTCTCGACACAGCACCTCGTAGACGCCGCCTGGTCGGCACTCGACCGGCCCGGCACTCCCCCTCGCTCCCAGCCCTTCCCAGCCGAAGAAGGCGAGTACGCCCCGGTATGAACCGCTCCGTCGCTGCCCTGTGGACTGGGGGGGTGGGCCGCGCGAGGCAAGGCGGCCCTGCGAGGGCGAGCCGGCGAGGGCGGGCCCGCAGGGAGCCGGTGAGAAGCCCCGCCTGGAGGGAGCGGGCCCTGCCGTGGAGGCGGGTCTGTGGGGTGGATCTGCTCGGGAAGCCGAAGTGACAACCCCAGCCGGAACAGGCGCAGGCCCTGAGATCAGTCACGCAAGGAGTCCCACATGATTCAGAACTATTCCGCCGCCACCCAGTCCACCCGCATCGCCTCCCCCGGCGCCACCCTCGGCACCGACTGGGAACAGCGCGTCGACTTCGCCCGCCTTAGATCCGACCGGGCAGGCAAGGTCCGCACCGCACTAGAACATTCGGACATCGGCTCCCTGATCTTGTTCGACATGAACAACATCCGCTACACGACCGCGACCCACATCGGCAACTGGGCCAGGGACAAGCTTTTCCGCTGCTGCCTGGTGATGCGCGGCGCCGACCCGATCCTGTGGGACATCGGGTCGGCGGCCCGCACCCATCAGATGTTCGCGCCCTGGAACGACAAGGCGAACTGGCGGGCGGGCATCTCCAGCTGGCGCGGGTCCATCCCGGAGGAGGTCGGGGTCGAGCGCGGCAACGCCCGCCGGCTGGCCGGCATCCTGCGCGACCACGGGCTGGCCGGCGAGCCGGTCGGCGTGGACGTGGTGGAACTTCCGGTGCTGCGGGCCCTGGAGGCCGAGGGCCTGCACATCGTCGACGGGCACGGCTTCATGCAGGAGATCCGGGCCATCAAGACCGCCGACGAGATCGCCCTGCTCGACCACTCCGCGGCGCTGGTCGACGGCGCCTACGACGAGCTCTACCGGTACCTGCGGGCCGGCATCCGCGAGAACTCCTGCGTCGCCCTGGTCAGCCAGTACCTGTACGAGAACGGATCGGAGGAGGTGGAGGCGGTCAACTCCATCTCGGGCGAGCGGTGCAGCCCGCACCCGCACGTGTTCTCCGACCGCCTGATCCGGCCCGGCGACACCGCCTACTTCGACATCATCCACTCCTTCAACGGCTACCGGACCTGCTACTACCGGACGCTGAACGTGGGCGGCGCGGACCGCGGGCAGCGCGAGGCCTACCGCCGCGCCCGCGAGTTCATGGACAACGCCATCGCCGAGATCCGGCCGGGTGCCACCTCGGCGGACGTGGTGCGCCACTTCCCGGCCGCGACCGAGTTCGGCTTCGCCGACGAGGAGGAGGCGTTCGGCCTGCAGTACTGTCACGGGCTTGGCCTGTCGAACTGGGAGCGGCCGCTGATGAGCCGCTACCACTCCTTCGAGCATCCGGTCGAGCTGAAGGAGGGGATGGTGTTCGCGATCGAGACCTACTGGCCGGCCGCGGACGGCTCGTCGGCGGCCCGGATCGAGGAAGAGGTCGTCGTCACCGCCGGCGGCTGCGAGCTGCTGACCCGGTTCCCGGCCGACCAGCTGTACGTGGCGGGCACCCGCCTGTTCACCTGCGCCGGCCTGCCGGCCGACGAGGAGAGCGCATGACCACCGAACCGGGCATCGGCTGGCTTGGCACCGGCAAGATGGGCAGCGTGATGGCGGCCCGGCTGATCGACGCCGGGCGCCCGGTCACGGTCTGGAACCGGACGGAAGCCAAGACGGCCCCGCTGGCCGCGCGCGGCGCCCGGGTCGCGCCGGACATCGCCGCGCTGGCCGACTGCGGGCTGGTGTTCACGATGGTGACCGGCCCGGCCGACCTGGAAGAGGTCACGCTCGGCGAGGGCGGCCTGCTCACCGGCGAGCGGCGGCCGGACGTGCTGGTCGACTGCTCGACGGTGTCGGAAACGGCCTCGGCCCGGATACGGGCGGCCGCCGCCGCGGCCGGGGCCGGCTTCCTTGCCGCCCCGGTCTGCGGCAATCCGCAGGTGTTCGCCGAGGGCCAGGGCTCGTTCATCGTGTCCGGGCCGGCGGCCACGTTCCAGGCGGCCCGCCCCGACCTGGAGCGGATCGCCAGCAAGGTGACCTATGTCGGCGAACAGGAGCAGGCCCGGCTGGTCAAGCTCGCGCACAACCTCTACCTGGGCATGATGGTGCAGTCGCTGGCCGAGGTGGTCACCCTGGCGGAGAAGGCCGGCACCTCCCGGGAGGCGTTCCTGGAGTTCTTCAACGGATCGGGGCTCACCTCGCCCTGGATCCGCCGCCGCAGCCCGGAGCTGATCACCGGGGACCGGCACCTGACATTCACGAACGAACAGCTGCGCAAGGACTTCGATCTCGGGCTGGCGGCGGCCCGGGCACTGGAGGTCCCCATGCCCTCCACGTCCACTGTGTACCAGCTCATCCAGTCGGCCATCGGCCACGGTCTGCGCGAGGAGGACTTCCTGTCCCTGTACGAGTTCCAGGCCCGCGGAGCAGGCCTGGGCTTGGCTGACACAGCCCGCGGAGCGGGCCCTGGGCTTGGCTGACACAGCCCGCGGAGCGGGCCTGGGCTTGACCGACACAACGCGCGG
>DATINY010000401.1:0-23524 GCA_035473755.1 Streptosporangiaceae bacterium | reverse complement strand
TGCTCCGGCCGCAGGCCGCGGCGCGCGGCGACCGCGAGGCTCAGCAGCCCACGGCCCGGGTCGAGCCCGCCACCGTCGGCGGCCCGGAAACGGTAGCGAAGATCGCCACCGGCCGGGTCGCACTCCGCCAGCAGCACCGGCCGCGGCCAGACCGCGGCGAGCACGACCGATGCTGTCGTGACTCCTGGTGCTCCCTTGTCAGAAGCGACGGCAACCAGGGCCATCGCCTATCCGGCTCCGGCCGGCGGCAGCACCACCACCGCCACGTTCCCGGCGGCGGCGTCACAGGCCACCGCTCCTGCGTCGGCGGGGCTGACCGCGACGGTCACATCGGTGGCCCCGCTGGCTGAGCCGGCCAGGGAGCCGTTCCCGGGCGTAAGCACGCCGACGACGACCGCATCGCCGGTCAGCGCCGCGCCGCCGGCGCCCGGGCAGCCCGCGCTCCCGCCGGCCTGGCCGCTCACCACGTAGATACCGATATGGTCGCCGGCCCGAAGCTGGGCGGGCAGCTGGCCATCCTTGAGCGCGAGCCCCACGATGTCCCGGCCCGTGGCGACGCCGCCGACCCGCGCCACCATGGCGCCGGTCAAAAGGGTGCCCGGGGGGATCGTGGTGGCGGCGTAGAAGCGCGTGACCTGACTGGCCTCGGCCCACGGGACGTAGTCAAGACCGGTTCCGGAGGCGACCTGGACCTGCTGCATTGCGCCTGACGGGATCCGCTGGCCCGCCCCCACCTGCTGGGTGATCTCGATCGCGGCTACCCGCTTGCCGCTCTGGACGACCAGCAGCCCGGCGGCCAGGGCTCCCCCGATTATCAGTAACAGGGCGAACGCGGCGAGGGCTGGCTTGCGCTCCCGGCGCGCCGTGGGGAGGCGCCGGCTGGACGGAGCAGTGGCCTCCGGCCAGGTTCCCTGGCCTAGGGTTTCGGACGCCAGCCCTCGCTGGATCGTCCGCCGCTCACTCGGCATGACTTCCACGATCTCCCTAGTCGCCCGGCATCTCCTCCTGGCTCCGGTGCGGGCGCTGGCCAGGACAGCGGGGAACTCTACCAACGGCGGCCCCGCGGGTTGCCGGGCCAGCGGAGCTGGCCGGGGAACTTACCCGGCCTGGGGGAGAGCCCGTCACGCCAGCGGGAGAACTTCTGGCCCGCCAGCGGGGAACTTATGGCCCGCCAGCGGGAGAACTTACCCGGCACGTGCGCAGGAGGTCAGGAGCACGCGGATAGCGTGGACGGCCGTCCCGCGCCCAAGTGTCCGTTGACCCGCAGAAAGGATCCCGGAACGCCATGCACGTGCCGGTGCCGGCGGCCGCCTGGCCGCTGGCGGTGACCGCGGCGGTGGCGGGCGTGGCGGTGGGCTCGTACCTGACGGTGCTGACCGACCTGGTCCTGGCCGACTGGGTCCTGGCCGACCGGGTCCTGGCCGACTGGGTCCTAGCCGACTGGGTCCTGGCCGACCGGGTCCCGGCCGACCGGGTCCTGGCCGACCGGGGCACGGGCGGCGCCGGTGCGCCGCACCCACGAGGCCCGCGCGGCCCGGCCGGACGGCGCCCGGCCCGCGGGACGACGCCGCGCGCGGCAGGGGCGGTCCCGGTCCTGGGCCGGCTGCTCCGGACCGGCGGCTGGGATCTGCTGGTGGAACTGGGCACGGGGGCCGGGTTCGCGCTGATGGCGCTGCGCTTCGGTCTCAGCCCGGTCCTTCCGGCGTTCCTGCTGCTGGCCGCGCTCGCCCCTGCCCTCGCCGTCACCGATCTTCGGTGGCGGCGGCTGCCCGACCGGCTGACCCTGCCCGCGTATCCGGCCGCCGCGCTGCTGCTGGCGGGGGGCGCGCTGGCCGTCCCGGGCGGCGCCCGGCATTTCCTGTCCGCCCTGGCCGGCCTGGCCGCGGCCTGGCTGCTCTTCGCGCTGCTCGCCCTTATCCATCCGGCCGGCCTCGGCTGGGGAGATGTGAAGCTCTCCGGCGTGCTCGGCCTCTACCTTGGCTGGCTCGGGGCGGCGGCGGTGGCGGCCGGGCTGCTCGGCGCCTTCTTGCTGGCGGCTTTAGCTGGCCTGGGGCTGATCGCGACCGGGAAGGCGACGCGGAAGTCGCAGATCCCGTTCGGCCCGTTCATGCTCGCCTCGGCGATCGCCATGATCGCCGCCAGCGGCCTGGCCGGTTCGCGTTTCCCGTGACGCAGTCTCGGCCGACCAGTGGCGCGAGAACCGGCGGCCAGTGGCGCAAGAACCGGCGGCCGGTGGCGCGAGAACCGGCGGCCGGTGGCGCGAGAACCGGTTCGCCTGGTTCCTGCACTGGCCCGGCAAGTTCGCCGGTGGCGAGCTGGAAGTTCCCCGCTGGCGGGCAGAAGTTCCCCGCTGGCGCGACGGGCTCTCCCGCCGGCCGGGTAAGTTCCCCCGCCGGCGCGGCCAGCTCCGCTGGCCCGGCAACCAGCGAGGCCGCCGTTGGTAGAGTTCCCCGCTGTCCGTGGCAGCTGACGGCGGAGGGATGGCCTATGTGGCGAGGGCCCCGGAGGGCCTTACTGGCAGGCGTGGGCGCGCTCGTGGCCGCGTGCGGCTCCGCCCCGCCTGCCGCCTTCCATCCCGGGGGCGCGAACCCGGCCGGGGCCGCCGGCGTGACCGGCCCGTCTTCCTCGCGCTTAGCCCAGACCGCCTCGCACCGGGTGACGTGGCCCCCGTTCGGCAGTAACGTCCACGTCGTCATGCCTGCGTGGCTTCCCGCCGACCGCGGCGAGGTCCCGGCGGTGATCACGGCCAAGAATTTCCTGCTCGCCTTCCTGTACGCCGAATACAAGGGCAACCAGGATCGCCGCTGGGCCATTTATGTAACGGGACGGGTGTCGGGTGCACTCGCCTCAGGCCTTTCGCAGCCGGACGTGACCACCGAATCCTTTACCGGGACCATCCGCTTCTCGAGGATGAGAGCCTTCACGGACCCTTCCCTGGCCGGGGCGGTGGATGTTTCGGAATGCTTCAGCAACGCCCGGTCGGCCAATGTCGGCCTGCGTACCGGCCAGGTTATCCCCGATACCACACCACCGGACCAGCACCATTACCGCAATACCGATGTGCTGGCCGAGGACCGGGGCGGCCACTGGCACGTGGTCTCGGTCTATCCCGTCATTTACTATCCGCAGGCGAAGGAGTGCACGGCATGATTCGGCGCGCCGTCATCGCGGGCATGACCGCCGCCGGGCTCCTTGCTCCGCTGCTGGCGGCGGCGCCGGCCAGCGCGGGCTCGGTCCTCGGCTGCGCCGGCAACGACTGCTCCATCCTGCTGAGCAAGCTGATCACGCTGAACGGCGATATCGGCACCGGCGCTGGTTTCGTCCCCCTCTCTCTGCCCCCGCCGCCCTGCCTGTGGGAGCCGATCGGCAACGCGGTGAGCGGTAGCAACTACGTCCTCCAGCAATTCCCCAACCCGGCCCCCGACACCCCGTTCGGCGTGCTCGCGTCGGTCAGGCAGGCGAAGAAGCTGCTGACGACCAGGCCGGTACCCCCGGGCACGTGGTACATGCTGCCGATCAATCCGGCGGCCGGGCCGGCCGGCGAGCAGGCATGCCTGCAACTCCCCCTGTTCTTGTTCGCCGTTCCCGGGCAGGCGCTGCCGGCGGTGCCCATCCCGCCCCGGACGCTCGCCGAGTTCGCCTACAACCACATGCAGATCCCCCGGCCGGCCCTCACCCTCAACCCCGCCGTCAGGGGCTATGTCAACCTGGGGACCTATGTCTGGGGCAACTGGGCGGCCAGCCCGACGACGGGGCGGATGAACGCGTACAAGATCACCGCGACGCTCGGCGGCCAGACCGTGACCGTGTGGGCGCAGGCGAGCGGATTCGCCGTGAAGGTGACCGGGCCGGGGACGCCTTATTCGGCCGGCTGCGGGCCGACCGGGTCCCACCACCCGCGGGGCCAGGCGCCGGCCAGCGCCGGGCCGGGCATCGCGCCGGACTGCGGGGTGCTCTGGCGGGCGCCCACCGCCGGCGCCGCGCTGACCGCCACGGTCCGCTGGGTAGTCACCTGGGGGGTGGGCAACCTGGACGGCCCGGGGAACAACGCGCTGCCGCCGATCCTGATGACCGGGCCCGCCCCACCCGTCAGCGTCCCGGTGGGGGAGATCCAGAGCGTGAACGGCGGCTGATCCGGGGCGTGCGTCCCGGGGCGGATCAGAGGCCGGCGCCGACCAGCACCGGCTCGCTGGCCAGTTCCACCCCGAACGCCGCCCGGACGCCCTCCCTGATCTCCCTGGCCAGCGCCAGCAGGCTGGCGGTGGTCGCCTCGCCCGGGTTGACCAAGGCCAGTGTGTGCTTGGACGAGATCCGGGCCCCAGCCGGGCCGGTCACGGCCCCCTCCGCCGGATAGCCCTTCCGGAAGCCGGCCTGCTCGATCAGCCAGGCGGCCGACACCTTCACCTGGCCGTCGCCGGCCGGGTAACGCGGGACGCGCGTGCCGGGGCCCGCCGCGGCCCGCGCCGCGCGCTCGACGGCGGCGAACTGCCCGCGGTCGAGGATGGGGTTGAGGAAGAACGAGCCGACGCTCCGGGTGTCCGGATCGCCCGGGTCCAGCACCATCCCCTTGCCCCGGCGCAGGCCCAGGACGGCGGAACGGACGGCGGCCAGCGGCGCCCGGCCCCCCTCCGGGACGCCGAGCGCCCGGGCAAGCTCGGGGTAGCGCACCGGGGCTGACAGATGATCCCGGTCGAGCAGGAACCGGACGCTCAGCACCACGAACCTGCCGGTCACGGCCGCTGGCAGCGTCTGGAGGCTGCGCTTGAAGGCGCTGGTCCGGTACCCGAAACCACAGTCGGCGCCGGCCAGATCGGTTACGGCGCGGTGCGCACGGTCATACGCCCGCACCGAGATGATCCGCTCGGCCACCTCCTGGCCGTAGGCACCGACGTTCTGGATGGGCGTCGCCCCGGCCCGGCCGGGGATCCCCGACAGGCATTCCATGCCCGCCAGCCCTTCGCCGACGCAGCCGGCCACCACCGCGTCCCAGTCCTCACCCGCCGCCACCGTCAGCTCGACCGGGCCCTGGCCCGCCCCGTGCCCGGCGATGCGGTGGCTGACGCCGCCCGTGGCGACGCGCACCACCGTGCCGGGAAAGCCCTCGTCGGCGACGACGAGGTTGCTGCCGCCACCGAGCACGAGCAGCGGCTCATCGCGCTCATCGGCCGCCCGGACCTCGGCCACGATCTCCGTCTCGGTGGCCGCCTCGACCAGCCGGCGCGCGGGACCGCCGAGATGCAGCGTGGTGTAGTCCGCCAGGGCGGCCTGCTCACGAACGGGGGAGCCGGTTCGCACTGTGTCAGCCATGATCGGCGCCGGCCATGATCAGGGCAGGCGCACGACCGCGCGGGCCCGGGTCAGCACCTTGGCTCCACCGCTGCGTGCGGTCAGGCCGAGCACCACGCGGTTGCCGTCGAGCTTGTCCTCGACCGTCCCGCTCACCTCGATGGTGGCGCCCCCGTCGTCGTCGGGCACGACCACGGGGGCGGAGAACCGGACCCCGAACTCGATCATGGCCCCGGCATCGCCCGCCCAGTCGGTGACGTATCTGCCCGCCTGCGCCATCGTGAACATGCCATGCGCGATGACGTCCGGCAGGCCGACCGACCGGGCGATCCGCTCGTTCCAGTGGATGACGTTGAAATCACCGGACGCGCCGCAGTACTTGACCAGGCTGAGCCGGGTCACGGGGTAGGTGACCACGGGCAGCTCGGCGCCGGGGACCACGTCCGCGTAGCTGACCGGGCTGGTCACCCCGCTCACGCCTCCCCCCGTTCCACCAGCGTCGAGAAGCCGGTGCACACGTGCTCCCCGTCCACCGTGCGGATCTCCGTCTCGGTGGTGAGCATCGTGATGGAGCCGACCTCCCGGATCGCGGAGATGGTGGACTGCGCCGTTACCACGTCCCCGGCATGCAGCGGCCGCGAGTACTCGAACCGCTGCTCCCCGTGCACGACCATGGCGTAGTTGAGCCCCAGCCCCGGGTCGGCGACCGCCTTGCCGCTGGCGGCCATGGCGACGACGACCGGGAATGTCGGCGGCGCGATGACGTCCGGATACCCGGCCGCCTGGGCGGCGGCCCGGTCCCGGTAGACCGGGTTGGGGTCGCCGATCGCCACCGCGAACTCCGCGATCTTGACCCGGCTGACCTCGTACGGGTCGGTCACCGGGTAGCCGCGGCCGAGGTAGTCCTTGTTGATGCCCACCCGGTTGCTCCCAGCGTGCGGCGTCAGCGGGTCTCGCGGTGGGGCTGGTGACAGCGGCAGTTCGGGCAGTACTTCTTCAGTTCCATCCGGTCCGGGTCGTTACGCCGGTTCTTGCGCGTGATGTAGTTGCGGTGCTTGCACTCCTGGCAGGCCAGGGTGATCTTGGGCCTCACGTCGGTGGCAGCCACGAGGGAGTGCCTTTCTCTAGAACGGACCCGCGGGGACAGGCCCGCGGGACGGGGCGAGCAACCCGTCGTCCGGGCGTAATGCCGGAGACGGCACCAGTATTCCGGCCGCCGTCGCCGGAGCCCGTCATAGGCACCAACGGGACGGCCGGCGTGCTCGTAGCGGAGGCCGGACTTGAACCGGCGACACAGCGATTATGAGCCGCTTGCTCTGCCTGACTGAGCTACTCCGCCGCCTGGCCCGGCCGGGAGCGCGCCGCCTCGCCGACGGCCCGCCGGAGCGCCGGGAGCGAACATAGCTTACAGGTGCGGCGGGCATCTGCTCGCACAAGCGTCCTGACCTGCGGTTTGGCTGGGCCGAGGCAACGCTACCGCATCATATTGAGACTCCGCCGGGGGCCGGTCAGCGAGTCGCATGTGCCCGAAATTTGCATTACTGGGGTAATGTCGTTCTTCGTGCTCTGAGTCGGTTGTACGGACCGGCCACGCTGACATCACGTGGCGGGCGAACATCAAGGGGAGCAGAGATCTCACTATGACTCAGGTTTCGCAGCAGGCACGCCTGTAGCGGATCCGTTCGGCGCGGCGGCGCCCCCTGTCCATGGGCCTGCTTCTTCCCCGCGCCGCGACTGTGGTCGCGTTTACCTTCACCTAGTGGCCAGCTGATCCATGTCCAAAGGAGAGAACCCGGTGATATCCCGCTACACCCTCACCCAGCGGGGGCAGGAGGTGGGCGTCTCGCACGTCTGCTGCTAGTAGAGGCGGTCCCGGCCAGGTGTTGCAGCACGCGGCCGGGACCTTTGTCGGACAACCCTTAGGAGGAACCCCGACATGTTCAGTATTCCAGTTGCCGGCCTGGCCAAGGCCGCGATCGTGGCGACGATTTCGCTGCATCCCGCGGCGGCGCACCAGGCGCACCAGGCCCCGGACCACTACACCGTCAAGTCCGGTGACACCTTGTCCAGCATCGCCCGCCACGAGTACGGCAGCGCGACCGCCTGGCCCGCGCTGTGGTGGGTCAACCGGCACAAGGTGCACAACCCGGAGATGATTCAGGTGGGCCAGCGGCTCACGCTGAGCTCCTGGCACCCGCACAAGGCCTGGCTGAACCGGGTCGCCCTGGCCGCCGTCCCGGCGCCCGCCCCGGCCCTGCCGGTCAGCGCGCCCGCGGCCGCCCCGGCCGCGATCAGCCAGCCCGCCAGCACGTCGACGGCGACGTACAGCGGCGGGTCGGGCTACCAGGCGTGCGTCATCGCCGCCGAGTCGGGTGGGAACGCGTCGGCCGTCAACCCGTCCTCGGGCGCGGGCGGCCTGTACCAGTTCCTGCCCAGCACCTGGGCGGCTCTGGGCCACTCTGGGCTGCCGCAGAACGCCTCGGTGGCCGAGCAGAACCAGGCCTACCAGCAGGAGTACGCGCAGTCGGGCGGCGCCGCATGGTCGCCCTACGACGGCTGCTGACCGCCTAGGGCATGTGCTGTCGGTCTTGGCCGTCGCGAGCGGCCGCCCTCCGGGCGGACGCGCAGCAGGCTGAAGACCGACAGGGCATGCCCTGAGGCGAGAGCCCCGGCCCAATCCCCCCGGGCCGGGGCTCTCCCCTGCCTGCACCGCCTCCTCAGGCCGGATCCAGGCCGTCTTGTGCCGGATCCTGGCCGTCTCGCGCCAGATCCAGGCCGTCCCCGCCCGGATCCCGGCCGCCGGCGCGCTGTGCCTCGTAAAGCAGCAGGCCGGCCGCCACCGCGAGGTTGAGCGACTCGGCCGTCCCCACCATCGGGATGCGCACGCAGATGTCACCCCGGGCCAGCGCCTCCGCCGGAAGCCCGCTCCCTTCGGCGCCCAGCAGCAGGGCCAGCGGCCGCGGGTAGCTGGCATCCCAGAAGCTCACGGCCGCCCGCGCCGACGTGGTGATCACCGTGACGCCGCGGTCGCCGGCCCAGGCGAAGAACTCCCCCGCCTCTCGCGCCTGCGCCACCGGCAGGCCGAACAAGGCGCCCATCGACGCCCTCACCGCCACGGGATCGAATGGGTCGGTGCCCGGGCCGACCAGCACCACCCCGGCCGCCCCGGCCGCGTTCGCGGTCCGGATGATCGTGCCGAGGTTGCCCGGGTTGCCGATCTCGTGCAGGGCAACGAACACCGAGCGCGGCCCGGCCGGCAGCTCGCTGAGGGGCTGCAGGCGCCCGCGCACGATCGCGGCCAGCCCGGTCGGTCCTTCGCGATCGGAAAGCCGGCCGAACAGCTCGTCGCTCACCCTGGCCACCCGGACGCCCGCGGCCTCCTGCCCGGCGACCATCTCCGTGGCCCGGCGCGCGGCCGGTGACCGGCCGAGCAGGCCCGGCGCGACGATCAAGGTCTCGACGGCGGCGCCCGCCTCCACCGCCTGCCATACCGGCTGGATCCCCTGGACCACGAACGCGCCCTCACGCCGCCGGTGCCGGCGGTCGGCGAGCAGCCGCATGCGCTTGACGACGGGGTTGGCGCTGCTGGTGATGAGATCGGCCACGACGCCTCGTTCGCTCCTCGGTTCCCGGATTGCCGGCAGGTCCAGTGTGGTCCCGGGTCAGGTCACGTCCAGCATGACCTTGAGCTGCCCGGGCTCGGCGCACGCGGCCAGGGCCCGCCCGGCCTGCGCGAGCGGGAACCGGGCGGTGATCAGCGGCGCCAGTTCCAGCCGGCGGCTCGCGGCGAGCCGGATCGCGGCGTCGCAGTCCCGCGGGCGGGCGGCCCGCGGGTTGAGGATCGTCAGCTCCTTGAAGTACCACTGGTAGGTCGGCAGCCCGTCCGCGGCCGGCGCGATGGTGCCGAACGCCAGCACCGTCCCGCCCGCTCCCGCGAGCCGCATCGCCTGGGCGAGGGTCTCCTGGGTGCCGACGCACTCCACGGCCACGTCGGTGCCACGCCCGCCGGTAGCGTCGGCGACCGCGTCGTCCGCCTCGCCCGGAGCGGCGACCACGCCGGCTCCCAGCCGCAGCGCGAGCTCGCGCTTGGCGGCCGACCTGGTGACCCCGATCACCGTGCCCACCCCGCGCTCGCGCAGCAGCTGAAGGTGCAGCAGGCCGCTGACGCCCAGGCCGACCACCACCGCGCTCTCGGCCGCGGGCAGCCCGGACTGCGCGTGCACGCAGGTGGACAGCACCTGCAGCAGGCCGGCGTCGGCCGCGGGCAGCCCGTCCGGGAGCGGATGCAGGCAGGCCTCGTCCACCGCCACCAGCTCCGCGAAGCAGCCGTCCACGTCGCGGCCGAGCAGCGCGCCGCGGCGGCACAACTGCGGCCGGTCCCGGCGGCACAGGTCGCAGTACCCGCAGAACACGGCCGGGTTGACCAGCACCCGGGCCCCGGCGGGGACAACCCCCCGGGGGCCCGGCTCCACCACCGAGCCGGTCATCTCGTGGCCCAGCACCCTGGGCGTGCGGACGGGGATCTGGCCGGAGGCGATCTTGACGTCGGTGCCGCACAGGCCCGCCTGCACCACCCGGACCAGGGCGTGCCCGTCCGCCGCAGGCGGGGGCATCTCCCGCACGGTTACCGTGCCCGGCTGCTCGATCAGGGCTGCACGCACGATGCCATGCTGCCATTGGCGCAGCCAATGGGGCGGGGCTCCCGCCCCGGTGTACGGCCACGGGGGACCGTGCCCGCCGGGTACTGGCAATATGGCCCCCATGGAGTTCGTACTCGCCCAGGTCAACATCGGCCGGCTGCGCGCGCCGGTGGACAGCCCACAGCTAGCTGGCTTCATGGCGGCGCTCGACCCGGTCAATGCCCTGGCCGACGTGGCGCCGGGGTTCGTCTGGCGGCTGCAGACCGAAGACGGCAATGCGACCGCCGTGCGCGCATTCGAATGGGATCAGGCCGGCAGCGCGGGGGTGATCATGAACATGTCGGTGTGGGAGTCGGTCGAGGCACTGGCCGCCTTCGTCTATTCGCAGCAGCACCGACAGGTTCTCCGCCGCCGCCGGGAGTGGTTCGAGCGGATGGAAGAGGCGTATCTGGCGCTGTGGTGGATCCCGCGCGGCCAGGTCCCCACCACCGAGGACGCGGAGGACCGGATACGCCACCTGCGGGCCCACGGCCCGACGGCCCAGGCGTTCACGCTGCGGGTGCATTTCCCGCCGCCGGGCAACGGCGAGACCTCGCCGCGGCCGGGGCAGGCGGACTGGATGTGCCCGGCCTGAACTGCCGTCGCAGCCGTGGCCAGCCGTTCACCCGGTAGTAGCACTTATCGTGGTTATCTCGGTTATCTTGGCCACCACGGTTATCCTGGCTACCACGGGCAGACTGGCAGCGGACGGGCTTCCCAGCCTCGTTGAGCGCTGCTATCGTCCGATGCAACCTACGCGCCCGCCGTTTAACTTCACTAAACAAATACGCCCGAGAACCCGGGGCTCCTCCCGGCCGCGGGTCACGGCAATCGATTGAGGTGCACCGCCCCACTCCCCGCCACAGAACGGAGCACCTGATGGCACCGCACACCCCGCCAGCGGTAGCCCACGTCGTGATCGATTGGACCGGGCCCGGGGTATTACCGGGCCAGCCCATGTCCGCGCGCCGCCGGGTGAAGATGGTCCTGCACCGCGGAATCGTCACCGGGACCATTCCCGGCGGCACCCGGCTCGTGCAGTCGAGCATCGCGGCGGAACTGGCGGTGAGCGTCAGGCCGGTCCGCGAGGCGCTCACCGAACTGGCGGCCGAAGGCTTCGTCCGCTTCGACCAGCGCGGCGGGGCGGTGGTGCGGGAACTGTGCCGCACCGAACTCGAAGACATCTACGAGATCCGCATGATGCTCGAGCCGGTCGCCTCGGCCCGGGCCGCGAGGTCCGCCACCAGGGCGAGCCTGCGCCCGGCGATCCAGCTGCTGGTGGCGATGGAGGCCGAGACCGACGCCACCCGCTGGGCCGAGCACAACGCGAGGTTCCACAACGTCATCGACCTGGCGGGCAACAGCCCACGGCTGGTCGCCATCCTGAAGAACCTCCGGGAGCTGTCCACCCTCTACATCACGCACTCGATCCTCGCCGTGCCGGACCGCGCGCGGCGGGCCAACGCCGAGCACGAGGAGATCCTCCGGGCCGTCTTCGCCCACGAACCGGCGGCGGCGGCCGACGCCGTGCTCCGCCATCTCGACGGCACGCTCGGCGCCCTGCGGACGATCCACCAGCTCCGTACCCCCCGCGCCAGCACCGTGCATGCCCGGGTGGGCGGCTCATCCGGGCGCGAGCAGCTCCTGTGAGAAGGACGGTGCCCCGCCCAACCGGTAGCGCTGCTTGCTGGGCGGGGTGCCCGGCGCTACCTTAATCACGTGGCAGCCCAGATCGTAGTGATTGAGGGTGACGGGATCGGCCGGGAGGTGATCCCGGCCGCTATCGGGGTGATTAGGCGGCTCGAGCTCGGCCTGGAGTTCCAGCCGCTCAATGTGGGCGCGGAGCGGTACCTCCAGACCGGCGAGGCGCTGCCCGAGGATGACTTCGCACAGCTCGAGAGCGCGGACGCGATCCTGCTCGGCGCGATCGGCGATCCCCGGATCACCGACTCCCGCTACCTCTGGCAGACCCTGGGGCGGATCCGCCGCGAACTGGATCTCTACGCGAACGTTCGGCCCGCCAGGCTGCTCTGCGGCCGCCTGAGCCCGCTGCGCGAGCCCGGGCCACGGCCGGCCGACATCATCGTGGTCCGGGAGAACACCGAGGGCCTCTACAGCCGCCTGGGCGGCCGGTTCAAGCCGGGCACGCCCGAGGAGATGGCGATCCAGGAGCACGTCAGCACCTTCCACGGCGTGACGAGGATCCTCGACTACGCCTTCTCCGCCGCCCGGTCCTGCGTCGTGCTGGCGGACAAATGGCAGGCGATGCCGCACGCGGGCGCGCTCTGGCAGCGCTGCTGGCGGGACGCGCGGGCCGCCCATCCCGACACGCCGGCCCGCCACATGGCGATCGACGCCTGCGCCCTGCACATGATCTCCGACCCCTGGCAATTCGACGTCGTCGTCACCGAGAACTGCTTCGGCGACATCCTCAGCGACATCGCGGGCGGCCTCATCGGCGGCGTGGGCCTGGCCCCGTCGGCGAACATCAACGCCATCACCGGCCGCGCGATGTTCGAGCCCGTGCACGGCAGCGCCCCCGACATCGCGGGAACCGGGACCGCCAACCCGGCGGCCGCGATCCTGGCCGGCGCCCTCATGCTGCGGCACCTCGGGTTCGCCGCCGAGGCGGCCGCGGTCGAGGCGGCCGTGGCCGGCGCGATCGAGGCGGGCGAGTGCACGGCCGACGCCGGCGGCAGCCTGTCCACGAGGGAGGCAGCCGTCGCCGTCGCGCGGCGGCTCGGGTGAACGTCTTACATCCCGCTAATCATGTAATGATCACAATACAGTCACCCACTGGCGTGGCCCGGTGACAACGTGATTGCATAAGTGAGGACTCGTCCGGGGAGGTGGCCATGGGCCGCTCATCAGACATCGTGGCCGGTATCACCCGGGGCGGCGGGCCGGCCTCCCGCTTATGGTCCCGGCGCCTGCGGCGCGGCCTCGCGGTCACCGCGCTCGTGGCCTGCTCGGCCACGGCCGCTGCCTGCTCCAGCAGCGGCGGTGGCACGGCCAGTCCCAGCGCCTCCCCCCATGCGCCGATCAAGGTGGGCTACCTGCTCCCGCTGACCGGCATCTTCACCAAGAACGGCGTCAGCGAGCAGAACGGATTCAAGCTGGGCCTCAAGCACTTCGGGACCTCGGTAGACGGGCACCCGATCCAGGTGACCTACGCCAATGACCAGGGCGACCCGACGGTGAGCCTGTCCATGGCCAGGCAGCTCGTCACGTCCGACCACGTCCAGGTGATGGAGGGCCCGCTCATCTCCAGCGCGATCGCGGTGGTCGCGCCCTATGTGCTCGGCAAGGGAATCCCGGAGGACGACCTCTACCTGGCGAGCCCGCTCCAGGCGACGGCCTATAACCACTACGACGCGGGGTTCACCTCCGGCTGGGACGGCTTCGCGCCAAGCACGGTCGGCGCCAAGTGGGCGTACAACACCATGGGCTGGCGGCACGTGACCACGGTCGGGCTCGGTATCTCGTTCGGCTGGCAGGGCGTGGGCGGTTTCGCGGCCCAGTTCAAGCAGCTCGGCGGCAAGATCGACAAGATGATCTGGGTGCCGAGCGACGCCGTGGACATGTCGTCCTACGTGTCGTCCATCCCGTCCAGCACCCAGGCGGTGTGGGTGGTGCTCTCCGGCTCCCAGGCGGCCAACTTCGTCAACACCTACGCCGCGTTCGGCCTGAAAAACAAGATCCCGCTGATGGGGATCACCACCCTGACCGACCAGGCCGCCCTGCCCGCTGAGAAGCCGTCGGCCGCGGCGGGCATCATCACCGACTCACAGTACTGCGACGCCAACCCGTCGGCGGTCAACCAGCAGTTCGCGAACGCCTACCACGCCGCCTATGGCGTGTACCCGTCCTACTACTCCGAGGCGGGCTACACCAAGGCGGAGATCCTGATCACCGCGCTAAAATCCCTGCACGGCAACGTCACCAGCGAGAAGGCGCTCTCCACCGCGATGCGGTCGGTGAAGATCACCGCGCCGCGCGGCCCGGTGTCGCTGAACCGGGCCACCTGGTCGCCGGTCCAGAACGAGTACATCTGCAAGGTGGAGAACGTGGGCGGCACCATGCGGAACGTGCCGATCATGACCGTGCCTAACGTGCCGCCCTGGGGCACGCTCTCGCTGGCCGCCTGGACGCCGCTGTTCGCCAAGACCTCCGTCAGCCCGCCCAGCCCGTGATCTAGATCTCCCCGGCCGGCGAGCCGTGGTAGCGGTGCCGGGAGGACAGGCCGCGGAAGGACGCGAAGACCACGCAGCCCTCGGGGTACTCGTACGGCCCGTGCGGCTCCGGTCCCGACGCCCAGACGTAGTCACCCGGGTGCAGGTGCACGCCCTTGACGATCTGAACCCCCTCCAGCACAACGATCGAGTGGCTGCTCTCGTGGGCGTGCTCGGGCTCCACATAGCCGGGCGGGAACTTGATGAGCATGTCGGCCAGGCCGATCTCGGGATCGGAGTGGAACACCTTGACCTGCACGCCGCCGCGCAGGGACAGCACATCGACATCGTCCTGCCACTCGGTGTCCCAGCGATGCGCGGTGTGGAACGGCTTACCCATCGGGCGTCCTTTCTCGGTATCACTGGCGCCATCACACGCCAAGGTGGGTCTCCCGGATCGCTGCCGCGCCGGCGAGCTCGCCGGCCGTGCCCTGCCAGACCACCTGGCCCTTGGACAGGATGTAGATGACGTCCGCCGCGCCCAGGGCCAGGCCGTAGTTCTGCTCGACCAGGAAGATCCCCAGCCCGCCCCGGCGCAGGTCGGTCAGCACCTCGCTGATCCGCTCGACGATCACCGGCGCGAGCCCCTCGGACGGCTCGTCCATCAGCAGCAGCCGGGGGTTGGTCAGCAGCGCCCGGCCGATCGCCAGCATCTGCAGCTCGCCGCCGGACAGCTGGCTCCCCTGGTGCCGCGTGCGCTCCTTGAGCTGCGGGAACAGCTCGTACACACGCTCCGGCGTCCAGGCGTTGCCGGCGTGCGTCCCGCGCGCCGCCAGGGTGAGGTTCTCCTCGAGCGTGAGCGAGGGGAAGATACGGCGGCCCTGCGGCACGAGCGCGAGCCCGCGCTGGGCGATCTGGAACGGCTGCCTGCCGGTCAGCTCCTCATCGTCGAGCACGATCGCGCCCTGGCTCGGCCGGAGCATGCCCATGATCGTGTGGACCAGGGTCGTCTTGCCCATGCCGTTGCGCCCGAGGAGTACGGTGCAGGACCCGTCGGCGATCCGCAGGCTGACGCCCTGCAGCACGTAGTTGATCCCGCGGTAGGTATGGAGGTCACGCACCTCGATCATGACTGGTCACCCGCTCCCGCCCGGCCCGGCGGCGTCCCGGCCTCCGGCGGCGTCCCGGCCTCCGGCGGCGGGCTGGCCTCCGGCGGCGCCCCGGCCTCCGGCGTGCTCGCCGCCGGCGGCCGGGGGTCCCCCGGCGGGGGGATCGCGGGTGCGTGGGCACCGGCGCCGCCGAGGTACAGCTCGCGCACCCGGTCATCGTTCTGTATGTCCCGCATCGATCCCTGGACCACCAGCGAGCCCAGGTGAAGCACCGCGGCGGAATCGACGACCCCGCGCAGGACGTCGATGTCGTGCTCGATCATGACCAGGGTCAGCTCGGCCGGCAGCGAGGTCAGCAGCGCCTGGATATCGACCCGTTCCGCGGGCGAGAGCCCGGCCGCCGGCTCGTCGAGCAGCAGCAGCACCCTGGGCTTGAGCGCCAGGGCCAGCAGCACCTCCAGCTCACGCACCTCGCCGTGGGACAGGTCGGAGGCGGGCGCGGCCAGGCGCTGCGCCAGCCCGAAGCTGGCGGCGAGGTCGGCCGCCTCGGCCATCTTGGCCCGGTAGCTCCTCCAGGGCCGCAGCAGCGAGAGCTTGGACCGGCTCAGCCCGTGCAGGGCCAGGGTCAGGTTCTCAAGGACGGTGAGATCGCTGAAGATGCGGGTGATCTGGAAGGTCCGGCCCAGCCCCAGCGCCGCCCGCCGGTATGGGCGCAACGCGGTGATGTCCCGCCCGAACAGGGCGACGCTGCCCGTGGTGGGCCGCAGTTCGCCCGACAGCAGATTGAACAGGGTGGTCTTGCCCGCGCCGTTGGGGCCGATGATGCCGAACCGGGCTCCCGCTGCGACCCGCAGCGACAGGTCCGCGACCGCGGTCACGCCGCGGAACCGGCGGCACAGATGATCGGCTTCCAGCGCCGGGAGCTCCGCGGGCCGGGCCGGGCCGGCGGTCATCGGCCACCCCGCTTCCCCGGGCGGGCCTCCAGCCGGGCGATGAGCGCGTCCCGCCGCCGGCCGGCGGCCCGGACCAGGCCCCAGAGCCCGCCCGGGCTGAACAGCACCACCGCGATCAGCGTGAGGCCCATGACCGTCTGCCAGCGGTCCAGGTAGATGCTCAGTTCCTGCTGGAACAGCACGATCACCACCGCGCCCAGCGCCGGTCCCCAGATGCTCCGGAGGCCGCCGAGCACGACCATGATGACCAGCAGCCCGTCCTGGCTGAACGCCATCGTCGCCGGGCTGATCAGCTGGTTGACGAAGAGATAGAGCACGCCCGCCACCCCGGTGAAGAAGACCGCGATCACCCAGGCGAGGTAGCAGTGCAGGCCGGTCCGGTAGCCGAGCACGGCCATCCGCGTCTCGTTGGACCGCACGCCCCGCAGGGACAGCCCGAACGGGGAGTGCACGAATGCGACCAGCAGCAGCGCCACCACGGCGAACACGACGAGAACGGTCATCCGCAGCGTGAGGGGATCGTTGAGGTCGAACGGGCCGATGCTCGGCAGGATGGTCAGCGGGATCCCGTTGTCGCCCTCGCTCAGGCCCACCCACTGGAAGGCGAGCCCCCACAGCACCTGGCCCATCGCCAGCGTGATGATCACGAAGCTGACGCCCCTGACCCGCACGGCGACGACCCCCAGGGCCAGCCCGAGCGCCAGCGTGGCGCCGAGGCCGATCCCGACCGCGGCCCACGGGGAGAAGAAATGCACCTCGGCGATGGCCACGCCGTAAGCGCCGACGCCGAGGAAGCCGGCCTGCCCGAGCGAAATCAGCCCCGCATAGCCACCGAGGAAGTCCAGGGACATCGCGGCGATCGCGTAGACAAGCATGTCCAGGACCAGGGTGGACGCGAAGCCGTTGCCCTGCAGCAGCAGCACGAGCGCGATGCCCACGGCGACGGCGGCCACCGGGCCGCCGAAGCGGCGCGACCCGCGCAGGGCCGTCAGCGCGAGCCGGGTACCGCGGCCCGCCGGTAACCCGGGCCCGGCGAGCGGGACCTCGACGGCGGACGCCCGCCCGGCGGGCGCCTGTCCGCCGGCCGTCACCGGTTCACCTTCCCGAGCAGGCCCTCCGGCTTCACCAGCAGGATGACGATGACCGGGATGAACAGGATGGAGTAGGCGACGGCCGGGAAGTAGGCCGTCCCGTAGGTCTCGATGAGGCCGATGATGAGGCTCCCGACGATCGCGCCCTCGAAGCTGCCGAGACCGCCGATGATGACCACGGCCAGGGCGAACAGCAGGATGTCGCTGTCGCCGCCGGTGTACACGCCGAGCACAGTCCCGCCCAGCACGCCCGCGAAGCCCGCCAGCAGCGCCCCGAGCGTGAATACGAGGGAGAAGACCAGCCGCACGTTGATGCCGAGCGCGCTCACCATCTCGCGGTCGTCCACGCCCGCCCGGATGATGGCGCCGATCCTCGTCCGGCGGAGGAGGTAGTACAGGCCCAGGGCGATGATGATCGATACGGCCAGGATGAAGATCCGGTCATTCGGGTAGACGATGCCGCTGATCGGCAGCGTGGACGAGCCACCGAGGACCCCCGGCAGGTTGATGGTCAGCGGGCTGCCGCCCCAGATCGCCAGGGAGACGTCGTCAATGACGTAGATGAGCCCGAGCGTGGCGAGCAGCTCGGACATCTCATTGCCCTTGAGCCAGGTGATAAGGGTGCGCTCCATCAGCAGCCCGAACAGGCCCATCCCGATGGCGGCGGCAGCCAGGCCGTAGAGGAAGTTGTGCGTGGCGGTGATGACCGAATAGCCGATGTACCCGCCGAGCAGATACACCGCCCCGTGGGACAGGTTGGTGACCCGCATCACCCCGAACACCAAGGTGAAGCCGCTGGACACCAGGAAGACGATCCCGGCCAGCGTCAGCCCGTTCAGGGTCTGGGCTATGAACTGCTGCACCCTCGGGGCTCCCCTCAGCGCCTCAGCTACCGGGCTCGGGCACCCGCTCCCCTGCCCTGCCGTGCTGGAACCCAGCGTGTTCCACGAATCAGGCCAGGGGCCGATCCCAATATGCTCGCGGGCGCGGGATACACCCCTCTCATCATCATTAGCGTAACGACGGGCGGCGTGGCCCGTCAACGAAAACGGGAGCGAGCGGCACCCGGGTGATAACGACGCCGCGCCGCCCCAGGCCGGCCGCTCGCCGGGCCGGTGAGCTCACCCGGCCACCAGGCCGGTCAGCCCGCGCCGGCCTCCTCCTGTCGGGGGCCCTTGTCGCGCAGCGGCGACAGCAGGCGCTCGAGCAGCCTGATCTCGGCGCTGTCGAGGTGCACGGCCGCCGGGTCGGCAGCGGCGCGCTCCTGGGCCTGGGCCAGGCTCTCCTGCGCCGCGCGCAGCTGCTCACGCAGCTTGGCGTTCTCCTCGGTCAGCCGCTGCTGGTTGGACCTGACGCTGGCCAGCTTCTGCTCCAGGCCCGCCACGGCCCGGGCGAGCGAGACATCGCTGTCCGCGCCCTCGCCGGGCCCGGCATCCTCCACCGGCTCGGGCCCCTCCACCGGCAGCGTGCTGAGCTGCTCCACAACCTGTAGCAGCAGCCGCCGCGCCAGCTCGTCGTAGTCGAACTCCTCGGTGCTTGCCGCGCCGCCTTCCGCCGCGGGCGCCTGGGCGCCGCCCTGGCCGGCCACCGGCCGGGCCCGGTGCCGCGGCGCCGCGCCCGTCTGGGCGGGTGCCACGGCCGACCTGGCCGGGCTGATCCGGTAGGTGCGCTTGCCGCGTATCTCGCGCTCGATCAGGCCCGACCGCTCCATGCCGGACAGCAGCTGCGCGAACGCGATGCTGGAGCCCGGATAGGCGATCGCCTCCGCCAGGGCCGTGCTCGCCATGCCGCTCGCGTCTTTGACCTCGCCGACCATCAGCAGGTGTGACATGACGCGGTCGCGTGTGCCGACCGCCCGCCTCCTGCCGCCGGCCTTCTCATCCCCCACGCCACTCCACCCCTCCTCGCAATCATGCGCTGCTAACCGCCTAAGGCCGCAATCATGCCTGGTACCGTGACCGGTCCCCCTAGATCATCATAGTGTGCCGGGTCGCCACGCATAATGCGGGTTGCGCTTCACATTGTGCGCCCGGCGCCTCGCAGCGCCGGGCGCACGGTCACGGCCGGGTGATCAGGGCGCGGCCCGCCCGGTCGAGTCCTTGGTGTACTCGGCCAGCCAGGTCTTGTAGGGCAGCGTGCCCCACGGCTGGACGTTCGGGTAAGTCTTGATCGGCACGTCCTTCAGCGTCCCGTTCACCTTCTCGACCTTGCAGATGTAGATGTTCTGGATCGGGGCATCCACGACCGTACTGAGCCGCACCGGCCCGCGCGGTGCGGTGATCGCCGTCGTCTTCAGGGCGCGGGCCACGGCCTCCGGGTTCGTGGCGTTGCCGTGCAGGGACTTCAGCGCGGCCACGGCCAGCTCGGCATGCACGTACGCGGCCTCGGCGTAGTAGCCGGGGTCGGTGTGGTAGGTCTGGTTGAAGAGGCTGACGAACTTGTTGTTCGCCGGGGTGTTGATCCCGTCGCAGTACTGGGCGGCCATCTCGTCGCCCATCACGTCAGCCGGCACCTCGCCCGGCAGCACCGAGTAGTCGAAGACGTTGGTCACGGCGTACAGGGGGATCTTGCTGCGCAGGCCGAACTGCGCGTACGCCTTGGTGAAGGCGATCGATCCGGACCCGACCGTCTCGGCGTAGACCGCCTGGGTGTTCTTCGGGATCGCGGACACGTACGGGCTGTAGTCGGCGGCGGTGAGCGGCGGCCACAGGACCTTGTCGATCTTCCCGCCGAGCATGGTGAACTGCTTGATGAAGCCGCCCGCCGACAGCCAGCCGAACGCGTAGTCGTTCGCCAGCACCGTCACATGCCGGTAGCCGAGGGTGTTGTACAGGTAGTCGGCCGCGATGATGTCCGGCTGGTCGCACATCCACCCTGAGCTGAGCGCGTTGCCGTATTTGGCGTCAAACGTCAGCTGCGTCGCGCCGCAGATGGCGAGGTTGTCGGTGGGGATGCGCAGCGTGCCGAGGTAGGGGGCCACGGCGGCGTCCTCGCTCGCCAGCAGCGGGCCCATCATGAGCTGGACGTGCTTTTGCTGCACCAGGGAGCGTGCGTCGGACAGCGCTACCGTCGGGTCGCCGCCGGTGTCCTCGAAATACGTGACGATGTGATGGCCGTCGACGGTGCTGCCGAAGACCTTGAGCCCGAGGTTCCACCCTTGCTGCTCCTGCTTCCCGGCCACGGCGGCGGTGCCGGTGAGCGGGACCTCATACCCGATCGCGATCGGGCTGTTCGCGGCCGGCGAGCTGCTCGAGCCGCCCGAGCTGCTTGAGCTGCCCGAACTGCAGGCCGCGAGCACCAGCAGCGCGGCAAGCAGGAGCGTTAACGTGCCGTACCGGGCCGATCTGCCTCGTACGCTCATGACATCTCCCTTATGGCCCTGCGGCCGGAGGGCCGCTAATCACTGTCACTACTAGGCTGTAGATGATTAGCCTAATCAACCAGGCACTCCGCGCATAGGGAACGCCGCCAAGGCCCCGCCCGCCGGAAGGATGGCTGAGCACCCAGTGACCGAGCAGCCAATGACCGGGCACCCAGTGACCGGGCACCCAGTGACCGGGCACCCAGTGGAATGCCGCGGGATGCGGTACCTGGGCCAGCACGATCTGGGCGGCCACGGCAACTGCGGCGAGGGCATCGCCGTGCTCGAACGGGGTGGCCGCCGCTACCTCTACCTCGCGCACGAGCGGGGGCCGGCGAACTTCAGCGTGCTCGACGTCACCGATCCCACGGCGCCGCGGCTGCTCGCCCAGACGATGCTGCCGCACGGCAGCGTTCGGTCGAACTCGCTGGCCGTCAGCGGCGAGCTCCTGGTCGTGGCCTACCAGGTGGACACGCCGGGCGAGCGGCCGGCGGGCATCGAGGTGTATGACCTGTCCCGTCCGGCCGAGCCACGCCCGGTCTCCTTCCTCGACCTGTCGGGCCCCTGCTCGCGCGGCACCCACTGGGTGGGTTTCACCATGGGGACGCATGCCTACCTCAGCACGGGCACTCCCGACTCCCGGCCCACCAACCCGCTGGATGACCAGTTCCCGGTGATCGTGGACCTCGCCCGGCCGGACCGCCCGGCCGAGGTGGGCCGGTGGTGGCTCCCCGGCACGCAGCAGGGGGACGGCTCACCGCCGCCGGTGCGGCACGAGGTTTTCGACGCCGGGTTCCGCGCGCACAACATCAACGTCTGCGCCGGGCGCCCCGACCGCGCCTACGTCGGCTATCTGGACGCCGGCGCCGTCATACTCGACATCAGCGATGCAGCTTCCCCGGCGATGGTGTCCCGGCTGGATTACCATCCGCCGATGCCCGGGTTCACCCACACCGTGCTGCCGCTGCCGCGCCGCAACCTGCTGGCGATCAGCGACGAGAGCGTACACGACGCCGCCGCCGACTACCCCAAGCTGGTCTGGTTCGCCGACGTGAGCCACGAGCCGGCACCGCTGATCATCAGCAGCGCTCCGATGCCGCCGGTGGCGGAGTTCGCCCACCGGGGAGGCCGGTTCGGGGCCCACAACCTGCACGAGAACGAGCCGTTCGCGTGGTCCTGGCAGGACGAGGACATCGTGTTCGGCTCGTTCTTCAACGCCGGGGTGCGGGCCTACGACGTGCGCAACCCGTTCCAGCCGGCCGAGGTGGCCGCCTTCGTGCCGCCGGCGCCGCCGGGCGCACGCACCGGCGCGGCCCAGATCAACGACGTCTACGTGGCCGCCGACGGCATCGTGTACGCGGTGGACCGCGGCGGCGGCGGGCTCTACCTCCTGCAGTTCGAGGGCGCGCCCTGAACGGCCCGGGGGCGCAGGAGCCCGGAAGCGGCGGCTCAGGGCAACCACGATGCCCGTTAGGCGTATCTGATCCCTCCCGTGACCGACGCGAAGGTGTCCAAAAGCTGAACGAAAAGCAAATACGGACGCCCGGCGCATTCACATCGCCGTCCAGCGCTGCTAACGTCCGATGCATCTCATGGATCATGAACGTTCACTCAACCCAAGCTGTACTACCGGGACTCCCCTTCCCCGCTACGCCACGAGGGAGCACGCGGTGACGCGACACGACAGACCTACTGAGACCCACGCAGGGACGGGCAGCCCCGGCAACCGTCCCGCCGAGCCGGAGTGACCCCGGCAGGTGAACGGGTACCTGCTTCACGGCGCAGCGCCGACCATGCTGCGCGGAGCATACGTCCGCCGGGAGACGATCTCCCCCCAGCACTCCCGCACGGCGACGGTGTTCGCCCGGCTGCTGGAGCGCCTGTCGCCCCCGCTCGCCGAGAAGTACGTCCTTCCCTGGGCGGGTGGGACCCCGCGGATCGACCGGCTGTGCGCGGCGGTCACCTCCGCGACCGCGCGCCCGGCCAAGCGGCTGACCACATCCGGGGAATCGCGGAACCTGGCCATCTTGTGCCGCGAAGCGATGCGCCAGGCGTGGCGGGACGGGGCCGGGACCGGCGGAAGCATGTTCGAGGACGTGGCACAGCGGGCGGTCGAGGGGCTGACCGGCGAGGATGCCGCTGATTGCCTGGCGGTGCTGGCCTCCGCCCGGCCGGTCGACACCTACCTGGCCACCCAGCTGCTGGCGATCGTGGCCCGCCAGTCCGGGGACCGGGCAACCCGGGCGAGCGGGCAGACGGCCCACCGCTGGCTGCCTTTCCTCGCGTCCACCGTCCGGGCCTGCGGCAGGCAGGTGCCGGCCGACCCGGCCGTGTCCGGCGTCGCGGTCGGCCGCCTCGTGCGCTATGGCCCACACGGGCCTGCCGCGGCGCGGCACGAAGGCGCGATCCTGCTCGTGGACCGCCCGCTGCCGGCCCATGCACCGCTGATGCTCGCCGCCCGCGGCGTCATCTCACGAACCGCGGCCGACCCATACGAGGGCGGGGGGGCCAGCGGTCGCGGCGTGCCCACGGTGACCGCGTGCCGTCCGGAGCTCGCGACCGGCGGCGAGGTGGCCGACGGTTCCTGGCTTGCCGCCATCGACGGCGCCACCGGCGAGGTCGCCCTGCTCGCCCGCTGACCCGCCGAAAAGCGCTCACCCCGGACGCCGAACGTATTCGTTGGTGTGCCCGCCTGCCCCACAGCCGCCCAAGCCGGAAGAAATTCCCCTGGCTTTTCTCGAGATGGCCGAGAAATGTCAGCACCTCCGACTAGAATCGAACTAATCTTCGATTTTATGACCTGGAATGGCTGTCTAAAGGCCACAGGGCAGGAGGTGATCAGCGTGTGCGATGGGCATGAACCGGTGAACGTG
>DATINY010000400.1:0-5550 GCA_035473755.1 Streptosporangiaceae bacterium | reverse complement strand
GATCGCCGCGCTGTTCGCCCGCCCCACCGGGGCGACCAGCCACAGCCCGTACAAGATGCCGCTCTGGCCGCTGCCGCCGATACTGGCCCTGGCCAGCCTCGGCTACATCTTCACCAAGCAGACCTCGCTGCTGCTCTGGGTCACCCTGATCACCGTCGGGATCGGCCTGCTGTACTGGCTAGTGGTGATCTTCCCCCAGCGCGGCCGGGCGTGGAACCTGCGGGAGGCCGCGATCGACAAGGACGGCTGACGGCATGGCGACGGGCGGCCTGCCCGGTCCGCACGCGGCGACCCCGGCGGGCAAGCCGCGCGCCCGCTCGCTCGGCATTCCCTTCGGCGGCACGCCCGGCCGCTGGAACGCGATCACCGACGTGCCCGGCGTCCAGGTCGGCTACACCACGCTGATCCAGGGTGACTCCGTCCGCACGGGAGTGACCGCCATCCACCCGCGCGGCCCGGACGGCTCGGCCGACCCGGTCGCGGCGGGCTTCTTCTCCCAGAACGGCAACGGGGAGATGACCGGCGTGTCCTGGATCGAAGAGTCGGGCAGCTTCTCCGGGCCGGCCGCCATCACCAACACCCACGCGGTCGGTATCGCGCACGCCGCGATCGTCGCCTGGACGGTCAAGCACCATGCCCACCTCGCCGACGCCTGGCTGCTCCCGGTGGCGGCAGAGACCTGGGACGGCTACCTCAACGACATCAACGGGCACCATGTCACCGAGGAGGCGGCGCTGGCCGCCCTGGAGTCGGCCGCCTCCGGGCCGGTGGAGGAGGGGTCCGTCGGCGGCGGCACCGGCATGAACTGCTACGAGTTCAAGGGCGGCAACGGCACCGCGTCCCGGCTGGTGGACTACGCCAGCACCAGCTACACCGTCGGCGTGTTCCTCCAGGCCAACTTCGGTTCCCGGGAAGAACTGACCCTGGCCGGACGGCAGCTGGGCGAGCTGCTCGCGGCCGACAACCCGATGGCCGAGCACTTCGCGATGCCGGCCGGCGCCGGGTCGGTGATCGCGATCGTGGCCACCGACGCGCCGCTCATGCCCCCGCAGTGCACCGCCATGGCGCGCCGGGTCACCCTCGGGCTCGCCCGTACCGGCACCGCCGGCTCCCACTTCTCCGGCGACCTGTTCCTCGCCTTCTCCACCGCCAACCCCGGCGGGATCACCCCTGGGGCCACCACCTTCCGCCCCGGCGCGGAAGGCCACTACGACCAGCTCACCTTCATCCCCTGGGGCTTTCTGGATCCCTTCTACACCGCCGTGGTGCAGGCGGTGGAGGAGGCCGTCGCCAACGCCCTGACCGCCAACGAGGAGATGGTGGGCCGGGCCGGCCACCGCACCCCGGCCCTCCCCCGCGATCGCGTAGCCGCCCTGTTCCGCTCGCCCAGCGACACCAGCTGAGCGACGCCGCCCGCCGACCCGCGACCCGCAGCCGCGACCCGCTGACCGGGACCGTGATCCGCTGACCCGCGACCGCGACCCGCCGGCCAGGACCGTTTCCGGCGGCGCGGCCCGGCCGCCTCGGCGTTTCTGCTGCCGAGGCGGCTGGGCCGGGCTGCCGTCCAGCCCCGACGTCTTCGCCCACCAGTCCCGCCGACGCCACTCCGCAATTCCCCGGCCGGGCCCACCTTGGTCTACCGTGTGCCCAGCCCGGCCGACTGACGCCAGCGCGCGGGCACCTGGTCACACAGCACCGAGGAGGCCCGCAGTGGAACCTGTCGACCTGCCCGCCCCGCACGCGGCGACCCCGGCGGGCCAGCCGCGCGCCCGCTCGCTCGGCATCCCGTTCGGGGGCAGGCCCGGCCGCTGGAACGCGATCACCGACGTGCCCGGCGTCCAGGTCGGCTACACCACGCTGATCCAGGGCGACTCCGTCCGCACGGGAGTGACCGCCATCCACCCGCGCGGCCCGGAAGGCGCGGCCGACCCGGTCGCGGCGGGCTTCTTCTCCCAGAACGGCAACGGCGAGATGACCGGCGCCTCCTGGATCGAGGAGTCGGGCACCTTCTCACTGCCGGTCGTCATCACCAACACCCACGCGGTCGGGATAGCACACGCCGCGATCGTCGCCTGGACGGCACAGCACCACCCCGAGCTCGGCGACGACTGGCCGCTGCCGGTGGCGGCGGAGACCTGGGACGGCTACCTCAATGACGCGGCCGGGCACCACGTGACCGAGCAGACGGCGATCGACGCCCTGGAGTCCGCCGCCGCCGGGCCGGTGGAGGAAGGCTCGATCGGCGGCGGCACCGGCATGTCCTTGTACGAGTTCAAGGGCGGCAACGGCACCGCGTCCCGGCTGGTGGACTACGCCGGCACCAGCTACACCGTCGGCGTGTTCCTCCAGGCCAACTTCGGTTCCCGGGAAGAACTGACCCTGGCCGGGCTCCCGCTCGGCGAGTTGCTGCCCGAGGACAACCCGAAGGCCTCGCAGGCCGCCGCGCCGCCCGGCGCCGGGTCGGTGATCGCGATCGTGGCCACCGACGCACCGCTGCTTCCCCACCAGTGCAAGGCGATGGCCCGCCGGGTCACCCTCGGCCTCGCCCGCACCGGCACCACCGGCTCCCACTACTCCGGCGACCTGTTCCTCGCCTTCTCCACCGCCAATCCCGGCGGGTTCAGCCCGTACGACCCGGACACCGGCGAGGGCGCCGGCCAGTCGTACGACCGGTTGACGTTCATCCCCTGGGGGAACATGAACCCGTTCTTCGCCGCGGTCGTGCAGGCGGTGGAGGAGGCGGTGGCCAACGCGCTTGTCGCCAACGAGGAGATGACCGGCCGCGACGGCCACCGTGTCCCGGCGCTGCCGCGCGAGCGGGTCGCCGCGCTGTTCCGCGCCCGGCACCGGCCGTGACCGGAATGGGCCGCTGCGCACAGCCCTGGCCGGGGTGGGCCCGCTCTGCCCCACCCCGGCGCAGGGGTCAGTACCAGCCGGTGGCCAGCGAGTGATTCCACGCCTTGCGCGGCGACCCGTACCGGGCCCTGATGTAGCGCATCCCCCAGCGGATCTGGGTTGACGCGTTCGACCGCCAGCTGGGGCCGGCGCTGGCCATCTTGCTGCCGGGCAGCGCCTGGGGAATGCCGTACGCACCCGAGTAGGGATTGCTGGCGTACTTGTTCCAGCCGCTTTCCCGCTGCCACAGCCAGTTCAGGTACTTGTACTGCTTGCTGGCTGACCAGTTGAACTGAGACAGCATCGCGCGGGCGATCTGCCGGGGGGTGCGGGAGGCGGCGAGCAAGACGATCTCGCCGCCGGAGGCGGAAACCGGGCTGGTGAAGCTCGCCGCGCTCGCGGCGGGCGGGCCGGCCGCGGCGACCGGGCCCGCCGGGACATCAGCCGCGCGCGGCGCGACCGCTGGCCCGGCGGGCCCGGCCAGTGCCGTGGCGGTGGCCCCGGAGGCGAACGCCGCGATGGCGACCGCCGAGCCGGCCAGCCGGAGGGTGAGCTTAGAGGGTATGCGGTTACGGACAGTCCTTAAGGAGGACAAGAGGAACCTTTGGTCGGGCGCTCTCAACGCGCTCGGCTTCCGCCCGGGAACATCTGCCTGCCGCCAGCGACGTGGGGCAACGGCAGCGGCGCGCGTGATGGGTGCGGTTCAGGGCACCGGGCCGGTCGATCGCGGCCTCACGCGCACAGGGCGCTTGAGTTCTCAAGCATGGACCATCCGTCCGCCTTCATTCACCAAAAACTGGGCACTAGTGCTATGGCCTATCTCACACAAAGGTGCCTCTACCGCATCACCGATACCTCCGGCCTCAGGTGGACCAGCGCGGGGCCGGCCACAGGAGGGTGACGGGATGGACAGCACGGTGATCGAGGGATGCGCGGTGGCCACCGTCGACGGCACCAAGGCGGGTGTGATCACCCCGGCCGGCACGGGCGCCGAGTACGAGTCGGGCCATCTCGTCCTCACCGGCGGGCGGATCGCCGCCGTCGGGGCCGGACCCGCACCCACCGTGGCCGGGGCGCGGGTGGTGGACGGCGGCGGCTGCCTGGCCACCCCCGGCCTGATTGGCACCCATCACCACCTCTTCCAGGGGCTCACCCGCGGCCAGGTGCAGGACGGCAGCCTGGTGGGCTGGCTGACCGCGCTCTACCCGCAATGGGCCCGGCTGGACCCCGAACTGCACGGGGCGGCCGCCCGGGCCGGCCTGGCCACGCTCGCGCTGTCGGGCTGCTCGGCCATCGCCGATCATCATTACCTGTTCCCGCGCGGCGGCGGCGACCTGCTGGCCGCCGGGATCGGCGCGGCGCGGCAGATCGGGCTGCGCCTGCACGCCTGCCGGGGTTCCCTGGACATCGGGGCGTCCGCGGGCGGGCTGCCGCCGGACGGCGTGACCGAGGACCGGGACGAGATCCTGGCCGCTACCGAACGGGCGATCGAGAAGTTCCACGACGGCGCCCCGGACGCCATGACCCGGGTGGCGGTGGCGCCATGCGCGCCGTTCACGGTGAGCGAGCAGCTGATGCGCGAGTCGGCGGAACTGGCCCGGCGCAAGGGGGTCCGGCTGCACACCCACCTGGCCGAGACGCGGGACGAACACGACTTCTGCCAGGAACGCTTCGGCTGCACGCCAGCGGAATACCTGGAATCCCTGGGCTGGCTGGGCGGCGACGTATGGGTGGCCCACGGCATCCACCTCGGCCGGGCGGGCATCACCCGGCTGGGCAAGACCGGCACCGGCGTCGCGCACTGCCCGACCTCGAACGCGCGGCTGGGGGCGGGCATAGCCCCCGTGCCCGAACTGCTGGCCGCCCGTGCCCCGGTGGGCCTGGGCGTGGACGGCGCCGCGGCGAACGACAACGGCGGGCTGGCCGCCGAGATGAGGCAGTCGCTGCTGGCCGCCCGCGCCCGGCAGGGCGCCACCGCGCTCAGCGCCCGGCAGGCGCTCGCCATCGCGACCATGGGCAGCGCCCGGTGCCTCGGGCGCCAGGACGAGATCGGCTCGCTCGAGGTGGGCAAGCAGGCCGACGTGGCGCTGTGGCGCCTGGACGACCTGGGGCATGCCGCCGAGGCCGACCCGGTATGGGCACTGGTGTGCGGGCCGCCCGCCCGGCTGGAATTGCTGACCGTGGCCGGCCGGCCGGTGGTGGAGGCCGGCCGGCTGTGCACCGCCGACCCGGTGGCGCTGGGCCGCGACGTCCGTGCCGCGGCCCGTGCCCTGACCGGCCGCCATTAGACCGGGCCGTCACCAGAGGCCGCGGCCCATGCCCCGGCCGGTGCCATCGCCGGTCGCGGTCGCCGCCGGGCGGCGCGCGGTGAGTATTTGCCAGAGGTTCCCGCCCGTGGTCACACTCGGTATATCGGATACCGGGCACCCGGTCAGGGCGGGAAGGAGACCACGATGGCGGACCGCCAGCGCATCAGCTACGTGCCGTTCGAGGCGATGGACGAACCGATGCGGGACGAGATTGAACGGTGCAGTCGCGAGGGAACCCCGCGCCCAGAGAGCTCCGCGGTCCGGGCGCACGTGCCCGCCTGCTTCTGGTTCTTCGCCCGGTCCTGGAACGACATCTTCCGGCACGGCGTTTGCGACCATCAGATCA
>DATINY010000399.1:0-18045 GCA_035473755.1 Streptosporangiaceae bacterium | reverse complement strand
GGTGACCGGCGTGGTCGCCGGCTAGGGCGGCGGCGACGTCCTGCGCGGAGTATCCCTGCAGGTGATGGACGGCGGTATCACCTGCGTGGTGGGGCCGAACGGGGCCGGGAAGTCCACGCTGCTGTCCACGATCAGCGGGCTGCTCCGGCCGCGGCAGGGGGAGATCACGCTGCACGGCCAGCGGCTGACCGGCAGGACGCCGCGGCAGATCCTCCAGGCCGGGGTGGTCCAGGTCCCGCAGAACCACAGCCTGTTCCGCGAGATGACGGTGCGCGAAAACATCTCGCTCGGCGGCTACATCCTGCGCGAGCGGGGCCTGGCCGACCGGCGGTTCGCCGGGGTGCTGGAGATGTTCCCGCAGGTTACCGACTGGCTGGACAAGAAGGCGGGCAGCCTGTCCGGCGGGCAGCAGCGGCTGGTGGAGTTCGCCCGCAGCCTGATGCTCGACCCGAAGCTGGTGATCCTGGATGAGCCGTCGATGGGACTGGCGCCCAAGGTGCTCAAGTCGGTCTTCGACGCGGTCCGGACAATGCACGCCCGCGGCAAGACGATCCTGCTGGTGGAGCAGAACGCCCGGGCCGGGCTGCGCCTGTCCACGCACGGGGTGGTGCTGGAGAACGGCATGGTGCGGCTGGCCGGCAGCGGCCAGGAGGTGCTTAACCATCCGGAGATCGGCGCGCTCTACCTCGGCGGCGCGGTCGCGCCTGCGGGTGGGGACCCCGCCGATGGGGACCCCGCCGACGGGAACCCGGCCGGCGGCGCGCGCGCCAGCACGGCGAACGGGGCCGCCCCGGGAGCCGCTCGTTGATCATCGACACCCACTGCCACGTCATCGTCGCCGAGATGACCGCTGGCACGGTGCCGGAGCACTGGCGCCCGGTGGTGAGCCGGGATGGCGGGCATTACCGGCTGGGTTTCCGCGGCCGCGAGATCAACTCGGTGACGGCTGAGTTCACCGACGTCACCGCGATGCTCGCCGAGGCCGCCGCGACCGGGATCGGCCACCTGCTGCTGTCCCCCTGGATCAACCTGGTTCCGGTGGACGCGGAGCCGGCCGAGGCCCGGCTGATCTGCCAGGTGCAGAATGACGCGCTCGCGGCGGCTGCCGCCGCCCATCCCGGGCGGGTGAGCGCGGTTGGCGCGGTGACGCTGCAGGACCCGGCGCTGGCCGCCCGTCAGCTGGCCGAGCTCGTTGCCATCCCGGGGCTGTGCGGGGTGGAGGTCCCCACCAGCGTCGGCGGCCGGTACCTGGGTGATGACTTCTTCGGCCCGTTCTGGGAGGCGGCCGAGGCCAGCGGGGCGCTGGTCTTCATCCATCCCTCCACCCGCGGCTTCGGCGTGCCCGCGCTGGACGGCTATTACCTGTGGAACTCGGTGGGCAACCCGCTGGAGACCGCGGTGACGGCGGCGCACATCGCCGTGTCCGGCGTACTCGAACGCCATCCGGGGCTGCGGGTGCTGCTCGCCCATGCCGGAGGTGCGCTCCCCGCCGTGCGCGGCCGCCTGCGCCGGGCCTTCGCCGTCCGCGGCGAGGCCAGGGCGCGCAGCCAGGCCGGGCCGGACGAGTCGCTGCGCCGGTTCTACTACGACACGGTCACCCACGATCGTTACCTGCTCGCCGACCTGATCCGCTACGCCGGGGCCGAGCGCGTGCTGCTCGGCTCGGACCGCCCGTTCGACATGGGCACCGACGATCCGGTGGGTGAGGTCCGCGCGCTCGGGCTCGGGATCAAGGAGGACCTGGTGGTCAGCGGCAACGCAACGCGGCTGCTCGGGGTGGCCGGTGGCTGACAGCGACCCTGCTCGCGGACGGGAGGCTGGAGACCGGTGCCCCGCCATCCTGACCTGCTGATCGAGCGGCTGTCCCAGCCGGCCGCGGCCGCCCTGATCGCGGCCAGCGGCGTCGCCGTGGTCGCCACGGGCAGCGTCGAGCAGCACGGTGAGCACCTGCCGCTGGGCACCGACGCCTTCGCCGCGGCATCCATCGCCGAGCGGGTCGCCGCCCGGCTCGGCACGGTGGTCGCCTCGCTCGGGCCGGCCGGCGTCGCGCCCTACCACCTGCCCTGGCCGGGCACGCTCTCGCTGCGGCCGGCCACCCTGGCCGCGGTGATGGTGGACGTGTGCGGCGGGCTGCACGGGGCGGGCGCGCACCGCATCGTCGTGGTCAACTGGCACGAGGGCAACTCGCCCACGCTCCGGCTCGCCGCCGACGAGGCCCAGCGCCGGTACGGGGTGCAGGTGGTGATCGCCGAATCGCATGTGATCACGCACACGCTCTATCCGGAGGAGATGGAGTTCACCCACGCCGGGTCGATGGAGACGGCGGCGGTACTCGCCTACGACGCCGCCCTGGTGCACCTGGAGAACGCGACCGAGCCCAGCGAACGCCAGGCCGCCGAGACGGCGCACGGGCTGTTCCGCCGCCCCGACGTCTACCCGGTGCTGCGGGATTTCCGCCAGATCGCCGCCACCGGCTGGTACGGGCGGCCGGAACGGGCCACCCCCGCCCGGGCGGAGCAGATCGCCGAGGCGGTCGCCGACCACGTGGTGGCCCGCGCCCGCGAGATCTGGGAGGCGCTCGGCACCGGCTCCGGCGGCGGTGCGGCGGAGGGCTCCGGGCCATCGGGGCTTCGGGGGTTTCCCCCGGCTGGCACCGCGTTCCCCCGGGCTGGCCGGGCGGAATGAGCGGGATCCCGGGCACCATGCGGGCCGCGCTGCTGCGCGACTTCGGCGCGCTCGACGTGGCGGAGGTGCCGACGCCGGCGCCCGGACCAGGCGAGGTGCTGGTGCGCGTGCGGGCCTGCGGGATCTGCGGCACCGACCTGAAGATCGTGGGCGGCGAGTACCGGGGGACCTGGCCGCCGGAGCTGCCGTTCATCATCGGCCACGAATGGTCGGGCGAGGTGGCTGCGCTCGGGCCAGGCACCGGGCGCAGCGGTCTGGCCGTGGGCGACCGGGTCGTGGGCGAGAACCACACCGGCTGCGGCGCCTGCCCCCGGTGCCGGACGGGCCGGTACAACCTGTGCGAGCGGGTGCGTGAGCCCGGCTTCAAGCTGTACGGGCATACCGCCCCCGGGGCGCTGGCCGAGTACGCGGTACGGCCGGCGGTCGCGCTGCACAAGATCCCCGGGAGCGTCAGCGACGTGGCCGCCGCGCTGGTCAACCAGGGTGCGCTGACGGTGCATGCCACCCGCCGGGCCCGGCTGGGTCCCGGTGCGAGCGTGGCGGTCTTCGGGCCGGGGCTGCTCGGCCTGCTCATGCTGCAGGTGGCGCGGGCGGCCGGGGCCACCACGGTGATCATGGTGGGCCGGGGCGGCCGGCTCGCGGTCGCCCGTGAGCTCGGCTGCACCGCGACCGTCGACTACGAGCGGGATGACCCCGTCGCCGGCGTGCGGGCGGCGGCCGGCGGCCACGGCATGGACTGCGTGTTCGACTGCTCGGGCAACCCGGCCATCGTCGGCCAGCTGCTCCGGTGCGCCCGGCGTGGCGGGACGGTCGCGCTGCTCGGCCTGGCCGGGGGGGCGACCGCGGAACTGCCCGTTGACCTGGTCACTCTCGACGAACTCGACGTGCTCGGGATACGTTCGAGCCCGAACGCCTACCCGGCCATGATCGCCCTGCTCGCCTCGGGCGCGATCCGCACCGAGCCGCTGACCACCCACGTGTACCCGCTCGCCGACGTGGGAACCGCCTTCGACGCGCTGGCCCGGCGGGAGGCGATCCGCCCGATCCTCATCCCCTGAGCAGGAGGCCCGCCGTGGTTTTCATCTGCATCCCGGACTTCTCCGGCCGCTCCGGGCCGGGCTGCACGTCCGGGCCCTGGGCCAGCGGGGACATCTTCGGTACGCCGGTCCCGCTGAAGGTCAGACGCTACCTGCTTGACCCGGGCGCCCGGGCCCGCATGCCGGTGGGAGGCGCGGAGGCGGTGGCGTATGTGATCGCGGGCTCGGGAACCGCCTCGGCCTCGCCGCCCAATGCCGGGGGTGAGCCGTTCACCCTCGGCACCGAGAGCGTGCTGTGGCTGTCGGCCTGCGACGGCCTCACCCTCGAGGCCGGGCCCGACCGCCTCGACGTGCTGCTGGCGCACTCCACCGGCCGGGCGGAGGGCATCGCGCCGCTGTGCAAGGTCTTCGCCGCCGGTGAGCTGCCGCACCTGGTGTCCACCAGGGACACCCGGGACCGGCTGGACCTGGTGACCGACGACGTGCCGGTCGGGGCGCGGACCATCCGGGCCGACCGGATCGTCTACCATCCCGGCGACACAGCCGCCGCGCACTACCACACCGACTGCCACCACGTGTTCTGCGTGCTGGCCGGGTCGGGGCTGCTCTACACCGACGGCGAGGCGAACCGGCTGGAGGCCGGGATGAGCGCGCTGGTCGGCCCGGGGGAGGTGCACTGGTTCCGGAACGACACCGATGAGAACTTCTCCTTCGTCGAGTTCTGGGCACCACCGCCCACCGGCACGGTCTGGACGGTGGCCGGAGACCGCTGCACCTGGGCCGCGGCCGGACCGGCATGTGTCGGTGAGGGCTTGCCGGATCGGCTGACGGAGGTGGACCGTGGACGACCGGCTTGAGGCGATGTACCGCCGGTTCACCTGGCGGATCCTGTCCAACTACGTCACCCCGTGGGAGTTCGAGCGCCTCAGGGGACAGATCACCGATTACGAGCAGTGGTGCTCCCGGTGGAGCGCCCACGCGGCGCGCCATGTCACGCGCGGCGACGAGGCGCTGGCCGCCGGGCACACCGTCACCGCCGGGGACGCCTACCTGCGCGGCGCGCTCGCCTACCACTGGGCGAGCTTCGTGTTCACCCATGACCAGGCGCAGTTCCGGGCGGCGCTGCAGGCGATGGCGGCCGTCTGGGCCAAGGCCGCCCCGCTGCTGTCGCCGCCGATGGAGCTCCTCGCCGTCCCGTTCGCGGGCCTGACCCTGCCCGGCTACCTCCGTTTGCCGGCCGGCGTGCACCGGCCGCCGGTCGTGGTGCTGCTCCCGGGAGCCGACTCGGGGAAGGAGGAGCTGTTCAACCTGGCCGCTCACGTCCTCGCCCGGGGGCTGGCGGTCGCCGCCTTCGACGGGCCGGGCCAGGGAGTGGTCAGCTTTGGCGCGAAACTGCGGCCCGACCAGGAGGTGGCCGTGCAGGCGATCATCGATACGCTGGCCGCGCGGCCGGACCTGGACGGCGGGCGGGTGGGGGTGGCCGGCATCTCCTACGGCGGCCTGTTCGCGATCCGGACCGCCGCGGTGGATGACCGGGTCCGGGCGGTGGTCGCGATGTCCAGCTGGTACAGCCCGGCGGGCCGGTTCGCGGCCATGGACGACCTCACCCGGCCCGCGCAGTACCAGCACCACGGCCCGGACCCGGCCGCGAACATGGCGGCCATGACCGTCGCCGGGGCGGCGGGAAGGGCGACCGCGCCGCTGCTGCAGGTCTACGGGGGGAACGACCCGGGCTCGCCGCTCTCGCAGGCCGAGCGGATCGCCGCCGAATATGGCGGCCCGGTGACCACCGTGATCTATCCCGACGGCGTGCACATCCTCAACAACGTCTGGAACGTGGCCCGGCCGCTGGTGGCCGACTGGCTCGCCGACACCCTCTGACCGGAGGAGGCCCGATGGATTACCTGCCGAGCGAGGCCAAGCAGGCGGCGAGGGAACGGTTCACCGGCCTGTGGGCGGCCATCACCACGCCGTTCGGCGCCACCGGGGAACTGGACGAGGCGGCGCTGCGGCGCGACCTGGACCGGCTTACCGGCGAGCTGCGGATCGACGGCGTCTTCTGCGGCGGGGTGATGGGCGAGTTCTGGGCGCTGTCCGGGGCCGAACGGCGGCGGCTGGTGGAGGTGGTTGTGGAGCGCTGCCGGGGGAAGTGCCCGGTGCTCGCCCACACCGGCCACCACAGTGCCGCCGAGACGATCGAGCTGACCCGGCACGCCGCCCGGGCCGGCGCCGACTTCGCCGTGGTGATCAACCCGTACTACCCGCCCGCCACGGACGAGGGGCTCTACCGGTGGTTCGAGCAGGTGTGCGCGAGCGCGGGCATCGGGATCTGGCTGTTCGACACCGGCTACTCCGGGGTGGCGCTCTCCACCGGCCTGATCCGGCGGCTGGCCACGATCGAGAACGTGTGCGGCATCAAGGTTGGCCGTCCCCACGACCGCTACCTGGAGGTGCTGGCGGCGGTGGGCGACACGATCCTGGTGTGCTCGCCCCACGAGGAGACCTGGCTGGAAAACATGCGTGACCACGGCCAGCGGGTGTACATGTCATCGGCGGCGCCCTACCTGTACCAGACCCGGGGCTGGCAGCCGATGCGCGAGTACACCAGGCTGGCGCTCGCCGGCGACATCGCCGGGGCGGAGAAGACCGCGGCCACCCTGGACCCGGTGCGGGCGGTGGCGGGCAAGTGGCTGCAGGGCCGGCCGCGCCCGGCCGACAACATCATCTCGATCAAGGCCTGGGCCGGGCTGGTCGGCATGTCGGGCGGTGCGGTCCGCCCGCCGCTGGTCTCCCACACCCGTGCCGAGCTGGACGATCTCGCCGCCGACCTGGCCACGGCCGGGCTGCGGGCCGCTGACTGACGGTCAGCGCGCCGCGCGCAACTGGGCGGCGAGCCAGTCGGCGGCCTGCGGGCGCCAGCGGTAGATGATGTTCATGCACACGTGGTTGCCCTCGTCGAACATCCATAGCTGCGCGTCACGGGCCTCCTGCGCCACCCGGGCCGCCTGCTGCCAGGGGACCAGGCGGTCGCGCTTGCCGAAGACCACCACCATCGGCTGGGTGATCCGCTCCGCCACACCGGCCAGCGTCATGCGTCCGGCGAACTCGTAGGCCTCCTCGCTGCTTCCCGCCCCGCAGCCGTAGGCGAACGTGGCCAGGCTGTGCGGCGGCCGGCCGCGGATCAGGGCCCCGAAGTCGTAAGGACCACCGGAGACGACGACCGCGCGGACACGCGGCTCGAAGGCCGCGGCGCGGGCCGCGTAGTAGCCGCCCAGGCTGACCCCGAGCATGCCCACCCTGGTGCCGTCGAGGTCCGGCCGCTCGCACAGCACGTCGAGGACGGCCGCCACCGGTGCCTCGAAGTCGGGCCGGATGCGCAGCGCCCGCGCGGCCTCCCCCTGCCCGGGCCCGTCCAGGGAGAAGGTCGCCATCCCGCGGGCCAGGAAGACGTTCTCCGCCGCGAAGAACTCCTCTTTGGTGGAGTCCAGCCCGGCGATCAGCAGCACCAGCGGCGGCCGGGTGATGCCTGCCGGGCGGCGCAGGTGGCCGGCCATGGCGGCACCGCCGAAGGGAATCTCGATCCGCTCGGCGGCCGGGTCGAGCAGGCGGTGCGCGCTGGCCATGGCCGCGACCGCGCGATCGGCGGCCAGGTCGTGCCGGGCCATGTCGAGCATCCACACGAACTTGCCGAAGTGGTAGCTGAGCGCCGCCCTGATCCACGCCTCGCCGGCCGTCTGGTCCCAGCCCCGGCCGGCCGCGTCGGCGGCCAGCGCGGCATGGGCGTCGCCGTTGGCGCACCAGGCGCCGAGCCAGTCCTCCCACCGCTCAAGACCGCCGGTCACCCTGTCAAAGTCGTTCGGGTCCACGCCCTGGGCCGTGAACCGTGGCCCCCAGTTGGCGATGGCGGACCGCACCTGCTCGTCAGGCATGGGCCCGCGCCGAGCCGGACATCACCTGGGCCGGGTCGTGGCCGAGGTCGGTGAGCAGCACGATGGCCGCGTTACGGCCGGGCGCGCCGGTGATGGAACCGCCCGGATGGGTGCTGCCGCCGGTCTGGTACAGGCCCGGGATCGGCATCCGGTGGCTTGCCCAGCCCGGCGCCGGGCGCAGCGCGCCGCTGAACGCCGGGCCCCGGTTCCCGCCGTGGAACGCGCCGTGGATCATGTGCGGGTTGAGCCGCTCGATGTCGGCGGGGGATTTGGTCAGCTGGCCCAGGATGACCGCGTCGGTGAAGTTCGGTGCGTGTCTGCGCACGGCCTCCAGCAGGCGCCGCGCGTGCTCCTCCTTGACGGTGTCCCAGTCGCCCATCCCCGGGGGGAGCTGGTAGGTCTGCGGGGTGAGGATCTTGACCGTGTGCCCGCCGGCCGGGGCCCGGCCCGGATCGGCCAGGGTCGGGGTCGCGACCAGCACCCAGGCCGGGTCGCTCAGGAACCGGCCCGCCCGCAGGTCCGCGCCCATGGCGGTCATGTCCTCCGGCCAGCCGGCCAGGCCGGCCGACACCGCGCTGCGTGGGCCGTGGGGGGAGGCGAAGGCGGGGGCGGCGGTGGCGCAGTAGTACGTGGCGAACCCGGGCACGCCTACGTCGTAGGTGTCGATGCCGTAGTGGAACTCCTCCGGCCACGCGTCGGCCGGCGCCATGTCCCGCAGATGCATGGCGTGGATGGTGGACACCACGGCGGTGCCAGCCCGGTACTGCTCCCCCTCCTCGGTCTCCACCCCGACGCAGCGCCCGCCCGCCAGCAGCAGCCGGGTGACCCGGCGGCCGCACAGCACCGTGCCACCGTGGTCGGCCAGGTAGCCGGTGAGGGCGGCGGTGAGCCGCCCGGACCCGCCGACCGGGATCGACCAGCTGCGCCGCTGGCGGCCGAAGGCCTGCTGGTAGGGGAGCGCGCCGGAGCCGGGCACATCCACCGGCTGGAACACCTGGAACGCCATCCAGAGCAGGAAGGCCTGGATGTGACGGCTGGTGAACTCGTGCTGGACCACCTCCACCGCGGACAGCTGCCGCCGCCGCGCCCAGATCATGCCGCGCGGGTGCTCGGCGAGCATCGCGTCCAGCGACGGGCCGAAGCCGACCGGGGTGAACTGCCACCGGCTGAAGATGGATTTGACCTCGTCATACTCGTCGAGCAGGCGGCGGTAGGCGGCGGCGTCCGCCCGGCTGAAGCGCGCCACCTCCTCGATGGTGCGCTCGCGGTCCAGCCACATGGTCAGCTGCTCGCCGTCGGGGAAGGCCACCTGCTCCACCGGGTCGGGCTCGGCGTAGCTGAGGCCGTAGTCGGCGATGAGCCCGAGCTCGTCGGCCAGCAGCGCCGGGTTGACCCGGATCATGGTGTGGCCGGTGGCGCAGGTGTCGATGCCGAACCCGGGCAGCACGAGTTCCTCGGTGGCCGCGCCGCCGCCGGGGATGTGCCGGGCGTCGAGCACCAGGCAGCGGTACCCCGCCTTCGCCAGGTAGCACGCGGTGAGCAGGCTGTTGTGCCCGGCCCCGGCCACCACGATGTCGGCGTCCGGGGTCATGGGCTCAGCTTTTCTTCTGCCATATGCAAACCATTGCAGGTCCGGCCGTCCCAGGACAAGACGCCGGTGGAGCAAGCGGCGACTTGCCTGATCAGCGGCCGTCTCCGGCCAGCGCCTGCAGGGCGGGGCCGGTCAGCCGGTAGACGACCCATTCGTCCACGGTCACCGCGTCCAGCGACTCGTAGAAGCGGCGGGCGGACGAGTTCCAGTCCAGGACCGACCATTCCAGCCGGCCGTACCCGCGCTCCACACAGATCCGCGCCAGTTCCGCGAGCAGCGCCCGCCCGTGGCCCTGGCCGCGCCGCTCCGGTTTGACGTAGAGGTCTTCCAGGTGAATCCCGTGCCGGCCAAGCCAGGTCGAGTAGCTCAGAAACCACAGCGCGAAGCCCACCGCGTGGCCGTCTTCCTCGGCGACATGCGCGAACAGCGATGGCTGGCCGCCCGGCCTGCCCGGCTCATCCGGCCCGCCCAGGAGCGCCGCGCGCAGGTCGTCCTCGGTGGCGCTGACTTCGTGCCGGCTCCGTTCGTAGGTTGCCAGCTCCGTGATCATCTGATGGATCGCCGGGATGTCGGCCGCCTGGGCCGGGCGGATCATGCTGGCAGGCCCGCTCCGGCGGGCGCGGCGGCCGGCGCGGCGGCCAGCGCTTCCTCATCGGCGTGGGCGGCGAGGCCGGCCAGGCCGACCGGGATCCGGTAGCGCAGCGTGAACCGGTCCGCGGGGATCACGATCTCGCTCATCTCCACGGCCCGCTGCCCGGCCCGGTGCTCGCGGGTCACCACCAGCACCGGCGCGCCCGCGGGGATGCGCAGGACGGCCGCCTCCATGGCGAGGCAGCGCCGGACCGAGACGTCCTCGGTCAGCTGGTCGACCGTGACGCCGATGGCCCGCAGCCGCTCCGCCACCCCCCGCCCGGCGAGGGGACCCTCCTCGGGGAGCGCGACGATGGTCCCGGCGGTGATCTCGGCGGGCTCGTAGCTCGTCGCCAGCTGGACCGGGGCGCCGCCGGCGGTGAGCAGGTACCTGGTGCGGTTCACCAGCGCGCCCTCGGCCAACCCCAGCTGGCATGCCACCGCCCGGGGCGGGTACACCCGCTGCGTCTGGTGCTCCCAGGCCACGGCGGCCCGCTCTTCCGCGAGGCCGAACGGTGACCCGGGGAAGTGATCCCGGCCGTGCTCGAGGCGGGCGGCGGCAGGCACCCGGCGCACGTATGAGCCCGATCCGGCCCTGGCCTCGATCAGCCCCTCGGTCGCCAGGACCTGCAGCGCGTGCTTGGCGGCGGTCTCACCGACCCCATAGCGGGCCATGATCCCGTTGCGGGAGGGGACCCGTGCTCCCGGCGTCAGCACGCCGTCACGGATCTGTGCCCGCAGGTCTTCCAGGACCCGGAGATAGACCGGGTCGGTACCGGCACCCATCCGGTCATTGTGGCCGACACGGGCCGGGGCCGGGCCTCGATGACGAACTTGTATAGATTCCGGCCGGGCCGGCGGGCCGGGCCCGGCTCAACGGGTCATTTCCGGCGCGCCACGGTGAGGCCGTCGCCGACCGGGAGAAGGGCCAGCACCACCCGGTCGTCGGCGAGCACAAGCTCGTTGAACTGCCTGATGGCCACGGCGTCGGGGTCCGGCTCCGGGAGGAAGATGCGGCCGTGCAGGAGGGTGTTGTCCACCAGGATCAGGCCGCCGGGGCGCACGCGCGGGACGATCTCCTCCCAGTAACCGGCGTACCCGGTCTTGTCGGCGTCGATGAACGCGAGGTCGAACGATTCCCCGGCCGGCAGCGCACGCAGGGTGTCCAGCGCCGGGCCGAGGAACAGCTCGATCCGGTCGGCCAGGCCGGCCTTCTGCCAGTAGGTGCGGGCCAGCGACGTCCACTCCTCGCTGACGTCGCAGCAGAGGAGCTTGCCATCGGCGGCCATGCCGCGGGCCAGGCAGATCGACGAGTAGCCGGTGAAGGTGCCGACCTCGATCGCGTGGCGGGCGCCCATCAGGCCCGCCAGCATGGTCATGAACGTGCCCTGTTCCGGGCCGATCTGGTAGACGGCGTTGCCGGGGAAGCGCTCGGCGGTCTCGGAGATCAGATCACGCAGCAGGGCATCGGGGGGTGTGCTGTGGCCGACGATGTAGTCGGGCAGCCCGGGGGAGAGGTGCTCGGATCCAGAGGCCATGAGTCGACGGTAGCCCGCCCGGCAGGCCGCCGGCCCGTTTCGCAGGTCAGCGTGGGCGCCGCCGCAGGCTGTCACGTGTATGCCGGATGGTTGCGGCACGGACAACAACGTGGTGGCATTCGTGCAGGACCGGGACGGCGCGGCCGACAGGGCGGCCCGGCCAGCCGGATCCGGGATGTGACCGGGAGGGACACCGTGACGACCGAGATACTCCGGCGGCGGGCCGAGATCGAGCGGGATATCGAAGGCCGGACGATCTGCGACCACCTGCGGGAGACCGCGGAGAACTCGGGCGGCGCGCCCGCCCTGTCCGACCAGGCCGGGGACGGCACCGGCTGGCAGACCCTGACCTGGGGGCAGACCCGGCAGCAGGTGCTGGAGCTGGCGGCGGGCTTCGCCGCCCTGGGCCTGGCCAAGGGCGAGCGGGTGGCGCTCATGCTCCCCAACCGCTCCGAGCACATCCTCGCGGACCTGGCCACCGTGCACGCGGGCGGGACGCCGGTCACCTTGTACGCCACCCTGGCGGCGGACCAGATCGCCTACGTCGCGGGGGACTGCGACGCCCGGATCGCGGTGCTGGACGGCGCCGCCGAGCTCGCCCGCTGGCAGCAGATCCTCGACCGCCTGCCGGGCGTGAAGAAGATCATCGTCAGGGACCCGGCCGCCTGCCCGGCCGGGGATCAGTACCTGACCTGGGACGCCTTCGCCGCGCTGGGCCAGGAGCGGTTCGCTGCCGATCCCGGCGCCGTCACCGCGCGCATCGCGGCCGTCGGGCCGGAGGACCCGGTCACCCTGCTGTACACCTCGGGTACCACCGGCAACCCCAAGGGAGTCCTGCTCACCCACCATAACGTGCTCTACGAGGTGGCGGCCGCGGCCTCGACCGGCTCCGTGGCGACCGAGGTCCGATGGGTTTCCTACCTGCCGCTGGCCCATATCGCCGAGCGCATGTTCAGCATCTACCTGCCCGTCGCCACCGCGGGCCACGTGCACTTCTGCCCGCAGCCGACCGAGCTGGTCCGGCTGCTCGGGGTGGTCAGGCCGACCTCCTTCTTCGGTGTGCCAAGGGTGTGGGAGAAGGTGCGGGCCGGCATCCAGGCGCTGCTGACCATGGAGCAGGACGAGGGCAAGCGGGAGGCCGTCGCCCGGGCCATGGACACCGGGCGGCGCTATGTCCAGAGCCGCCAGTTCGGCCACTCGGCACCACCCGGCCTGGAGGAGGAGTTCGCCCGGGCCGACCAGGCGGTGCTGGCCCCGATCCGGTCGCTGCTCGGTCTCGGCGAGGCGGAGGTCGTGTCGAGCGCGGCGGCACCGCTGCCGCCGGACGTGGGTGACTTCTTCGCGGGCCTGGGCATGACGATCCTGGACATCTACGGGATGACCGAGACCACCGGGGCATTCACCTCCAACACTCCGGGCGTGTTCAAGCTCGGGACGGTCGGCCGGGTGTTCCCCGGGATGGAGGTCAGGATCGCCGGGGACGGTGAGATCTGCGTACGCGGCCCGATCACCACCCCCGGTTACCTCAACCTGCCCGAGCAGACCGCGGCCCTCTTCGACGCCGACGGCTGGCTGCACACCGGCGACATCGGCCGCCTCGACGACGACGGGTTCCTGTCCGTGGTGGACCGCAAGAAGGAGCTGATCATCACGGCCGGCGGGGAGAACGTCTCGCCCGCCGCGATCGAGAACCTGCTCGTGGCCCACCCGCTCATCGGGCAGGCGCTCGCGTTCGGGGACATGCGCCCCTACGTGGTGGCGCTGCTCACCCTGGACGGCGAGGTCGCCCCGGCCTGGGCCAAGGCGCACGGTGTAGAGGCCGCCTCGCTGCCGGAGCTGGCCGCCCACCGGGTGGTGCTCGCCGCGGTCGGGGAGGCGGTGAGCGCCGCGAACGAGCGGCTGGCCCGGGTCCAGCAGGTGAAGCGCTGGCGGCTGCTGCCGGTGGAGTGGACGGCGGACACCGAGGAGCTGACCCCCACCCTCAAGCTCAAGCGCCGGATCGTCCACGCCAAGTACGCCGACGACATCGATGGCCTCTACGCGGGCTGAACGGGCCGCCCGGCGGGGCGCGGGCGGGCCGGGATAGGGCCGGCGGGGAAAGGCCGGCCGGCCGCGCTCACCCAGTCATGTCCTCGACCGACCCGGGCGGGTCCTCGCTGCCGCGGTAGCGCCGGTATTCGCGTTCGGGGTCGGGCAGGTCCTCGTCGGTCTCGAGGACGAGGTGGGCCGCGCGTTGGAGGCGGTCGGCCAGCAGCAGCGCCTCTTCCGCGCTGAGCAGGCAGGTCGCCTTGGCGCCGAGGCGGACGCGGTCCTCGGAGCTGTCGTCCTCGGTGACCGTGAGGCCGACGTAGCCCGGGTCGTCATCCGGGCTGGCGCCCATCCTGAAAACGTGGTCGATCCAGATCATGGTGTCGTCATCGACGGGGACGGATCCGACAATGCGGATGCGTTCACTGTTTTCGCTCACAGTGTCGATTGTCTCCCGGGATGATGACCCGGCTAAGCTGACACGCTGGCCGGCGGGAGATACGGACAGTCACCGGCGCGCCTTGCTCCTGGCGCTCCAGGTGGAGGGGACGCCTGCTGCGCACGGCGCAAGTCATGAGCTGTCATGTGCCGTGTGATGCGATTGTGACCGGTGCTCGCTACTCCCGTGACGTCCAGACCCTAGCTTCTCGCCAGGCACGCAATCCGAGCCCCCGCGGCGGACTGACCCGGTCCGCGGCGGACGGCACCCGATCGCGAGGTCATGCGCCGAATGCGTCTCCTCCCGGCAGCCGCCGCGTTGCTCACCGCCGCGGCCCTCCCGCTGGCCCTTGCCGCCTGCACGACCGGTTCCCCGCCGGCCCCGGGCAAGGCGGCAGGCCCGCCGTCCACGGCGCCGTCCACCGCGAACCCCGACGCGGGCCTGCTGACCGGCACACAGCTCAGAGGGCTGCTGGAGCCCCGGACGTACTTCCCGCGCGGCTACGCGCGCAACACCGCCGGCACGCGGGACACCGGTTCCGGGTACCAGCAGCCGAGCAGCACCGCCGTGGCCCGGCCGGAATGCCGCCTGCTCGGCGCCACGTCATGGACGTCGATCACCGGCATCAGCGGGGTGTCGTTCGCCGAGGACGCCTACATCGACAAGGCCAGCTCGTCCGAGATCGCGCAGGAGATCGACGTGTATAGCGGGACGACCTCGCGGGCCGTCATGCGGAAGCTGGGCGCGGTCGCCACCGCCTGCCCGTGGTACAGCGACCCGCAGACGGGCCGCCGGGCCACGGTCAGCGAGCAGGCCAGCCCACGGTTCGTGGAGGGCGGGTATGTCATCACGGTGACCGACCCCGCCTGGCGCAACGGCACCACGCTGGTGGCCGCGCGGGCCGGCACCGCCGTGGTGACGGTGCTGTCCACCGACGGCGCCGACAACGGCCACGCCAGCGCGATGAGGCTGGCCTCACAGCTGGTGGCGCTGCTCCAGGGCATGACCTGACCACCGCGGCGGGCTCTCGCTGAGCCATGGCACGCGGTGGTCAGGTCGGCGGCACGGCGCTTCGGGGGGATGTCAGCGCCGTGCGACCAGCCACCGGCCGAACGTGTGCAGGGAGCCCGGTCGCCCGGTGCCGGCGGCACGCGTGGTGGTGGCGTCCTTGGTGGTGGTGCCAAAGGTGGTGGTGCCCGTGGTGGCACCCGTGGTGGTGGTGCCCGTGGTGGTGCCCGCCCTGATGGGCCTGGTGGCGGTGGCGTCGGCGGCCACAGGTTCCGGCTCGGCCACGACCGCGCCGCGCTCGGCCAGCCGCGCGTCACGGACCCCGACCACGGTCAGCCGGCCCAGGGCCAGCGCCGCCAGGAACACGATCACCACGCCGAGGCCGGTGTAGAACCCGAGGTGCTCAAGCTGGCGGAGGACCGTGGTCGCGCCCGCCGGGGAGCCCGGGTCCAGCGTGCTGGCGGCGGGCCAGAGCGGGATGATCACCATGCCAAGCGCGAACCACGCGCCTCCGGCCGCCGCGAGCTCCGCGCCGAACATGGCCAGCGGCCGCGACGCGCTGACCAGCAGGATGATCCCGCCGACGAACGTGGCGGCCCCGGGCACGATCTCCAGCCAGACCCGGCCGGCCGTCAGCGTCCAAGCGGAATCAGGGGTGTAGGAATAGTGGAAGTAAGGACCGACAAGCGGGATCAGGGCGCCCCACAGCCCAAGCAGCACCAGCAGCAGGCCGCTGACGGCGCCACGGCTGCGGGGGACTTGCAGCATCCTGGTCATGACATTCACTCCCTGCAGGCGGGTGGGTGAAACCCTGCGTGCCCACGGCTACCCACGGGATGGATCATTATGCGCCGCCGCCCATGTGCGGCAATGCCGGCTGGCGCGCTCCGCCCGGGCATGGCGCGCCCGCCCAGGCCAGGAGGCCAGTGACCGGTGAGCCGCCGGCCGGCCAGGCGGCGGTCAGTGACCGGTGAGCCGCCGGCCGGCGAAGCGGGCGCTGCTCCAGGCGGCGGCCTCGGCCGGCGGCTGGTCGCTGGCGATCCAGCGGGAGATCACCTGCGCGGTGATCGGGGCCATGAGGATGCCGGTCCGGAAGTGCCCCGAGGTGAGCCACGCGTTGCTGAGACCAGGCACCCGGTCGATGACCGGGCGGCCGTCCGGATGACGCGGCCGGAAGCAGCACCACTGGTAGGCGGCCTTCAGCCCGCGGACCGCCGGCAGGGTGGCGTACAGGGCGGCGAGGATGGATTCGATCACCTCGGGCTGCACCTTGGGGGTTTCGTCGCCGGCGTCGAAGGTGCCCCCGACCAGCAGCCGTCCGTCTTCCAGCTGGGTGGCCACCGGGGCGACCGTGCCCGGCAGGCGCAGCGGCGTGGGCTCGGTGACCAGCAGGTGGCCCTTGACCTGGCTGGCCGGCAGATCGAGCGGGAGCCCGTCCAGCAGCGGCGGAAGTCCGGTGGCGAAGACCACCGCCCCGGGATTGATCACACCGGAGGTGGTGGTGACCGAGACCAGCCTGTCGCCCCTGAGCGTGACCGAGAGGGCCGCGATGCCGGTCGCCACCGCGGGCAGGCCCGCGGCCAGGCGGGCCAGCGACCGCAGCGGGTTGACCCTGGCCTGGTGGCGGATGAGCGCGCCCGCCATCGGCCGCGCCAGGCCCGGGACCAGGCTGGCGACATCGCCCGGCTCGAGCCATTCCACCGCGGGCTGCAGGTGGGGGGCGAAGCCGCCCGGGTCGGGCGCCAGGCCGATCCAGTCCAGCTCGACCAGGCCCACCCCGCCCGGCACGCTCTCGTCGAGCTGGCTCCACCGGTCCAGGCTGGCCCGGGCCAGCTCCACGAACGGCTCCGGATCGCTCCACTCGTGCGGCTCCGGCGTCAGCAGGCCCGCGGCGCCGCCGGTGGCGCCGCTGCCCAGCCGCCCCGCCTCGATGAGCAGCACGGAGCCGAGATCTAGCTCGTGGCAGGCGACCGCGGTCGCCACCCCCGCGATCCCCCCGCCCACCACCAGGATGTCCGGCCGCGCGAGCGGGATGACGCCAGCGCCGCGGCCGAGCCCGGCCCGTTCCTGCGAGGTGAGCTGATCACGCCAGATAGCAGTGTCCGCAACCATGACTCCATTCTCCGTGACCGGATCGCCGTCCAGCACCACATTGCGTCCGCAACGGGCCGGCGGGGCCCGCAGATCGCGCTGGGCGGTCCGTGGCGCATAGGCTGAGGAATCCGCCGGTGGCCGCCACGGTTTGCGCTGGCAGGCCACGTGGTGTCGGCCGCCGGTGGTTGGGTAGTGGCCGGGCCCGGTGTGCCTTGAGCCGGCCGAGGAGGTGACGGGAGATTGCTCGCTGATTCGTATGGACGGATCGCGACCGATCTGCGGGTGTCCCTGACCGACCGGTGCAACCTGCGCTGCGCCTACTGCATGCCGCCGGAAGGCCTGGACTGGCTGCCCACCCCGACCCTGCTGACCGACGACGAGGTGGTGCGCCTGGCCCGGATCGGGGTCGAACGGCTGGGGATCACCGAGATCCGCTACACGGGCGGGGAACCGCTGCTGCGCCGCGGACTGCCGGGCATCGTCGCCCGCACCGCCGCGCTCCGGCCGCGGCCGGAGATCTCGCTCACCACCAACGGGATCGGGCTGGCCCGGCTGGCCGGCCCGCTCGCCGAGGCCGGCCTGGACCGGATCAACGTGTCGCTCGACACGCTGCGGCCCGACGTCTTCCGCACGCTGGCCAAGCGGGACCGGCTCGCCGACGTGCTGGCCGGGCTGGCGGCGGCGGCCGGGGCCGGGCTGGTGCCGGTCAAGGTGAACACGGTGCTGATGCGCGGCGTCAACTCCGATGAGGCGGTGCCGCTGCTGCGGTTCTGCCTGGAGCACGGGTATCAGCTGCGCTTTATCGAGCAGATGCCGCTGGACGCCCAGCACGGCTGGCGCCGGGAGAACATGGTCACCGCGGACGAGATCCTGGTGGAACTGTCGGCGGAGTTCTCGCTTAAGCCCGACGACGAGCACACCCGGGGCTCGGCGCCCGCCGAGACGTTCCTGGTCGACGGTGGGACGGCCCGGGTGGGCGTGATCGGCTCGGTGACCAGGCCGTTCTGCGGCGCGTGCGACCGGATCCGGCTCACGGCCGACGGCCAGCTGCGCAACTGCCTGTTCG
>DATINY010000398.1:0-12769 GCA_035473755.1 Streptosporangiaceae bacterium | reverse complement strand
CTGATGCGGCTCGATGACAAGCGCCGGCCCCTCGACTTCGGCGCCGACTTGAAGCGCCTCGCGCAGAAACACATTCGCCTCGCGCCAGGCCCCGTGTGAGAAAAAACGGGTCGCGCGGGCTGGAATGAGCGGCCCGGCGACCTGCGCGGTGTGCCAGGCGGAGCCGGGCGCGGCCCAGTAGTGGGCCAGCGAGAAGTCGGGGCCCCGCGCGACGACGTCGGCCCGGCCGTCGGGACGGATAAAGACCGACGGTGCCGAGTAGGTCGTCCCGGGCCCCGCGAGCTGAGTGCTGCGCCAGCCGGAGCCGGGCATGGCCCAGTAGTACATCAGGGAGAAATCGGGGCCCTGCGCGGCGATGCCGGCCTCGCCGCCGGGGCGCACGAAGAGCGACGGCGCCGAGAACGTCGTCCCGGTCCCGGCGACCTGCGTGTTGCGCCAGGGGGAGCCGGGCGTGGCCCAGTGGTACATCAGCGTGTTGCCGGGGCCCCGCGCCACGATGTCCGCCTCGCCGTCGGGGCGCACGAAGATCGACGATGCCACGTTCGCCCCCTTCAGGAACCCCTTCCAGGAACCATTGTGCGGCACCGCTGCCCAACGGTTCCCCGGCGGCTCCGGGGATCTGCCGGTCACGAGAGCGGGTAGCGCAGGGGCGCCTGGGCCTGCTCCGGTGGCCAGATCACGCGGCGGGCGCCATCCTGCCACTGGACGGTCAGCACCTGGTGGCCCACCTGCTGGCGGCCGCGCGCATCGAGCCGGAACCGGCCGTACATCGTCGTGCACTCGAGGGCGCGGGCCGCGGCCATCAGCGCGGTGTCGTCGGCGGTTCCCGCCTCCCGGAGGCACCGCGCCGCGATCACCCCGGCGGCGAAGGCCTGCGCGGCCGGGTATGGCGGGTCGGCTCCGGTGCGGCGGCGGTAGGCGGAGGCGAACTCGCCCGCGGGCGGGCCCTCGTCGGGACGCGGCGCCGCCTCGGCCAGCCACTGCGCCGGGCCGAGCAGTCCCTCGCGGCCGGTGCCCAGGCCGGCCAGCACCTCGTCGACGCCCGCGCCCACGAATCCCGCCGCCCGCCAGGGGCCAGGGAGCAGCCGCCGGGCCGCGGTTACCTCATCCTCGAACGGGCCGGCCACCAGCAGCATGCCCGCCTCGTGGCCGCCGTCCGGCCGCCATCCGCCGGCGACGGGCAGCCTTCCCTCGGCGGCCCGGAGCCCCAGCCGGCCCGCCTCGCGCACGGCGCCCGCGGCGACGGCGCGGCTGAAGCCGGTGTCGCTGGACAGCACGCACAGCGCGCGCAGTTCCGGGTCCGCCTCCCGCACCGCCCGCACCGCGCCGCGGAAGTAGGTGTCCGCGGGCGCGAGGACGCTGACGAGATTGCCCGCCGCGGGTACCCGCGCTCCGCCGTGGTTCCATACCAGCCGGGACGTCGCGCCGGCGACCGCCGCCGTCGTGCTGCTGCCGTAGGGCCCGAACAACAGGTCCGGCGCCGTCCGCTCGGCCCGCCGGACCGCGGCCACTGGATCGGGGTGGGCGTCGACGACCGTCAGCTCGACGTCGGCCGGGAACCGGCTGCCGTGCCGGTCGCTGTGCCAATCGGCCCACAGGCTCAGCGCGGCCGCCCCGGCCTGGCCATAGCCACCAAGCGGCCCGGACAGCGGCGTCACGAGGGCGGCGCGCAGCATGACCCCTTGTCCCAGCGACATGACCCCTGTCTCAGCGACGGCATCGGAAGCTCGCGGGCGCGGCCGCGGCTAGGGTCCCGGGTCCCGGTCGTGCCCGCCCGCCTGGCCGATCCGGTCCCGCCGGACCTGCCAGTACTCCAGCGCCCACCACACCTCGATGATGACCTCGGTGTTGGACAGGTCGGCACCGGTCAGCGACGCGTACTTGTCCAGCCGGTACCGGAGCGTGTTGCCGTGGATCAGCAGCGCGTCCGCGGCCGCCTGCACCCGGCGGTTGCGGGCCAGATACACCTGGACCGACTCCAGGATCAGGTCGGCCATGGGGCCGCTGTCCAGCACCGTGGCCACGTACCGGTGGAACAGCGCCGCGCCGATCTCGCTGTCCTCGATCACGGCGATCCGGACCGACAAGGATTCGCGGTCCACCAGGCCGCGCTTGCCGTACCTGACGGCGACGTTGAGCAGCCGCGTGCATTCGGCGAAGGCCTGCCCCAGCATGGTCAGCGGGAACGGCCCGACGGTGGCGAGCACCGTGGCGTCGTCGTTTACCGACGGCCGCCGGCAGGTGATGCCGGCCAGATCCCCGTCGATGGGGCCGACCAGCGGCGGGAAGTACTGCCCGCCGCAGGTGAGCTCGATGTGGCGGCTCAGCGATTGAATCGTCCCCGCCGGGTGGCGGGCACGGAAGACCCAGTGCTCGCTGTCGGGTTCGAGGCCGTAGGCCGAGCCCAGGTGCGAGACCTCCGACGGGAGCAGGTTGCCGTTCAGGATGCGCTGCAGCAGGGCCAGTTTCTGGCGCTCGTCGCGGCGGGCGAAGTCGATGTCGATGTCGTGCCGGGCCTGGATGAGGACCCCGCTGAGGCGGTCCGTCATGTCCCAGAGCTCTCGGGTGCCGGCCAGGACGATCTCCGACGGTGTCCCGGCCGCGCCGGCGCGGGCGATGAACTCGTCCCGCAGCACGGCCAGCACCGCCCAGTAGCAGGCGACCATGTCCTCGGCGGGCACGCCCTGGACGGCCCGGCGCCGGGATGACTTGCCCTCATCCTCGTGGACGCCGGCCGGGAGGATGTCGCGCCCGTGCAGCGTCTCAACGACCCGGAGCACGTTGCGCAGGCACGACCGGTGCAGATCCTCGTCGGGCACTTTGTCGTAGGAGGGGAACTTGCGGCACACCGTTACCTGACGCCACGCGAGTTCGTCGGCCGAGGCGCGCAGTTCCTCCGCGACCAGGCCTAACTGCTCGCCCTGGTCGCCGCTCACAGGGGGCACCTCGGCGCGCAGCCCTCTGCGCCGCCGGGTGCGAGCGCGTGCCACTGGATCGTTCCGTTACCGATCGGAGGCCGGTTGGAAATACCTCCGATACCAGCCTGCCCGATTTGTACCAGCCTACATTGTGATCTGCGTCTCATCCCCGCAGCATGGGGAGCAAGCAGGCAGGCCTGGCCATCGAGCATCGCGCGCATCTGCCTCCACAGGCGGGCTCATCGTTATTGACACAGTCAGGAAGAGGGTGAGTCATGGCTGTCCAGACTGAGCATGTGCTCTTCAGGCCCGACTATCAGGCCGGCGAGCAGACCAAGACCCTGGAGCCGACGGAGCAACAACAGCTTGGTCACGCGTTCACACAGACGCCATCGGTATTCCAGCTGCTGAGCACGGTGCGCAGCCGCCGCTTTGGCATGGGGTACCGGTACGAGACCGGCGAGTCGGAGACTCTGTCATGGAGCCAGAACCGCACGGTCACCACCGAGCGGGGCCCGCTCGCCTACAAGTCGTCCCACGATCCGCACCCGCTGACCGAGGTGGAGGAGGCACTGGCCGCCTGGGCGGCGTGCGGGCCGAACGGCGTGATCGCGGCCGACCTGCCGGTGACCGGGAACATGAACACGTGGCTGTGCTGGGCCGGGCGGACGATCCCGGCGCCGTGCAACGACCTGGCCGTGGACCTGTTCATCGTCAACGACCAGGGCACGTGGATGTACCGGCCGGTGGCCGAGCGCCGCGCCCCGGTCGAGATCCACAACGAAGACGACCACTGGAAGGTGCTCGACTGGTACCGGGCGGGCAAGGTCAAGATCTCCGATCAGCGGATCGACATCGGTGCCGAGCTCGGGCCGGGGCTGGCCAACCTGACCGGGCCGTGGCAGTACAACGTCAACCGGCCCGGATCGACCTGGTTCATCCCGGTGGCCGACCTCGGCTTCGAGTGGTTCAACCTGCTCATGCCGTTCTACGAGTACGACCACTTCTACCTCAGCGACCCGGAGACCGGCGAGCCGTGCGGCACGCAGGAGTTCATCAAGCCGGGCATGCTCGAGGTGCCGTGCCCGGTGCCGATCTACGACCAGCTGCTGCTGATGGCGACTCCCGGCCACCAGGTCGGCTGCCTGATCCAGAACGTCCGGCTCGCCGCCGAGGCGATGGGCCTGGGGGCGTGGGTCTTCTGCGGCACGTTCAGCGACCTGATCCTCGGCGGCTATCCGGACGTCGCCAAGGGGCTCGGCTTCAAGTACATCGACCGGGACCCGGCGAAGAACCCGAACAAGGTACCGACCTCGTACGGGCTTCCCGGGATCAAGGAGGCCATGGTCGTGCCGTCACCGCAGTACCCAACGGCGGAGTCGGCGACAACCGAGGTCTATGAGATGCGCTACCGCCGGGGCGCCCACTTCGCGACCGAGGACAACTGGGCGCTGCGGAACCAGGCCCCGTACAAGCCGCAGGTGATGGAGGAAATCCTCAACCATCCGAAGATCAAGTACCAGGACTGGACGCTGGAGGCGATGCGCAAGACGGTCGAGTACATCGTGAACAAGTGGGGAACCTGCCCCGCGTTCGTGAACCCAGTCCAGGCACAGTTCACCGCGCAGCTTCACCATCTGGACCTTGACTTCTACCGCAAGTTCCAGGTGACCCTGCCCGGCGACGAGGAACCGTTCGTCGTCAACCGGCAGATCAAGGCCCACTTCCAGCAGTGGCACAAGGGAGAGCCGGATCCGTACGCGAACGGCGACGGGTAATCGTGGCATCCGGGAGCGCGGGACCGCCGCAGGCTCCGCGCCCCCGGGCCCGAGCGAGAGAGAGGTAAGGCGGACGTCCGGATGACAGAGTCAGCCGCTCCGGTGGGACGCGAGGTAGAGATCCGGGCGTGCTGCGGCAACCTGCGGTGGGCCCTGCTGGACGTGGTCGAGTCGCTGCCGCCCGGCGTTCATGTCGGCGCCTTGCGCTGGGGGCCGGCCGACATCCCGGTCGACGTCGAGGTGGGGGCCGGCCCGGCGGCCGACGCGGTCCAGCTGATCCTGGACGCGGCGGCGCGGCGGCTGGGGCCCGGCGCGTCCTGCTACGCGGGGCGGGGCGCGCTGCTCATCGACGCCGGTGCGCGCTAGCGGTCGCTGACGGGCGGTCACGATGAGGCTGAGGGTGGCGCGCCGGGTCGCCGGAGAGGGGAAGTGCATCGCCACCTACGTCAAGTTCCTGGAGGATCTGGGCTGCGGCGAGCAGGCGGGCCGGGCGCGGGAGATCAAGGTCCTGGAGGCAGGATTCCTGGATTACCGGATGGTCCGCGTAAGCCTCGGCGTTCCGCCGCCAGGCGACAAGCTGCAGACCGACCTGGCGTCCGCCGAGCTATGCGCCGCGCTCGCCGACGGGCTCGGCGTGGATCCGCGCATGCTTTCGGGCCGCCTTGCCCTTCTCGTCGACCTGGAGGATGACAGCGGGAAAACAATAGCTGGTCTTCGCGACCGCGGGTACACGGTCACGATCGATGGTGTGAAAGCCATTTCTTAAGCGATGAGCGCCTCGCCAGAAGGAAAGGGAGGAATCTGCGATGGAGTTCCTTGAGGTTGTCGGGTCGCGACGTAGCATCCGGTGGTTCAAGACATGGGAGAAGGTCCCGAGGGAAAAGATCCAGCGGATTCTGGAAGCTGTCCGCCTTACCACCTGCCCGGGCAACCTGCAGCCCTGGCGGGCAATCGTCGTCGAGCGCGACGCGCTGGACGAGAAGACACGCGACGGGCTGCTTGGCGCCGACAACTGGCAGGGCGCACACACGCAGGCCCCGGTCTGGATCTACTGGTATGCCGACCCGTCGTCCGCGCGGCCGGAGGCATTCCAGGACCGCACCATCGAGCTGACCGAGGTGGGTGCGCTGCCGTCGGCGTACGGGTGGAGCAAGGAGATGATCGAGGCCGCCATCCAGCGGGGGGAGACCGTGCAGGCGGGCGGCCCGGCCATCAACGAGCTGATCCACGGCCTGCCGGCCGAGGTCAGTGCCGCGGTGGCGTATGCGGAGACCGTCGGCGCCTGCGCCTGTGCCTGCCTGGCGGCGGTCAACGAGGGCCTCGGGACCTGCCTGCATATGATCGCGGCGCCGTCGAAGCAGGACCGGGTGAAGGAGATACTGGGGGTGCCCGAGCACATCCTGCCGGTCTGGGTGCAGCTCGTCGGTTACCCGGCCGAAGACCCGGAGGCCGGTGGGCAGCGGCCGCGCTTCCCGTTCGAGAGCCTGTACTTCGAGGGCACGTGGGGCCAGACGTTCCCGCGGGATGAGCACGTCGTCGAGCAGCTCACCAAGGAGCGCCTGCTGCAGGAGCCGATGCCCAAGGCCGGGCGGTTCGACGAGCTGAAGTTCCTGTCCCGGATGTACGGCTACCCGGACTAGGCACGGCTCGGACGAGGCACGGGCCCGGCGCCTATGCGCCATCACCAGCCGGGCTGGCGCGGCTCAGCTGACCCCGCTGCGCGCCAGCCCGCTGGCCAGCGCCGCCCAGCCGCGCCAGGAGCCGGTCAACGACAAAGGGAAAAATGGTGATCGATAAAAACCCCGACAGCTATACATCCGTGCAGCACTGGATGGAGGTGGTGAATGGCAGGTACTCACTTTCGGAGCGGGAGTGGGACGAGCGCCTCGATGTGCTCTGGAGGTTCTGCGACAGCCTGGACAAAGACCCGGACGCTATCATCAAGGACGCCCTGGACGAGCGGGACAGCAAGCTGGACTACATGCGCCACCTGCGCCGCTGGGCCAAGGACCAGTCGCGCAGCGAGAGCGGCGCCCATGAGCTGCAGAACGTGGTCCGCAGCTTCTTTATCAACAATGGCGCGCGTGTGCTGACAAAACCATATCCGGACGTCTACGGTTCAAGAGGATAGTAGCCAGGTCCCGGCGGCCTGCGCTGCCGCCGGGACCTTAAGCCGCGAAGGAAACTGATCGGTCATGAACGTCGGGCGGTTTCTGGCCAATGCTGCCGAGCGTGATTCCGCCGGGGCTGGGTTCGTCTGGGGTAATGAGGTCGTCTCCTACGGCGAGGCCAACGCCCGCAGCGACAGCCTGGCCGGGGCCCTGCGGCGGTTCGGGCTCGGCCCGGGGGAGCGGGTCGGGGTGCTCATGCACAACTGCCCGCAGCTCCTGGAGAGCATGTTCGCAACGTGGAAGGCGGGCGGGTGCGTCGTCCCGCTCAACGCGAGGTTCCAGCGCGAGGAACTCGTCTACCACCTGACCGACCCCGGCGCGCGCGCCGTCATCTTCGGCGAGGAATACCGGGAGACGGTGGCCGCGGTGCGGGACCGGGTGCCCACCGTGGAGCGGTTCATCTGCGTGGGCGAGCCCCTGCCGGGCCAGCTGGCCTATGACGAGCTGGTAGCGGAGAACCCCGGCCCGGCCGGGGACACCGGCCCGGCCGACGACGACCTGGCCTGGCTCTTCTATACGTCCGGAACGACCGGGCGGCCCAAGGGCGCCATGCTCACCCACGGCGCCCTCACGTTTGTCTCCGTGTCCTGGGTGGCCGACCTTATGCCCCTGCAGCCGGAGGACGTGGGCCTTCATGCCGCCCCGCTGACCCATGGGGCGGGCTTCCACGCCCTGGCGCTGACGATGAAGGGGGCCACGCAGGTACTCCTCAGGCCACCCCACTTCGATCCGGAGAACTTCTGCGCCACGGTGGAGCGGCACCGGGTCACGAACGCCTGGCTGGTGCCCACGCAGATCAAGATGCTCCTCAACTACCAGGAGCTGGAGAAGTGGGATCTGTCCAGCCTCCGGTGGATCGTCTATGGCGGGTCCCCGATGTATGTCGAGGACCTCAAGGAGGCGCTGCGCCGGATCGGGCCGGTGTTCGTCCAGATCTTCGGCCAGGGCGAGACTCCGATGACCGCCACCTACCTGCGGCGTGAGGACCACGTCCTGGCCGGAGCCGCCGCGGCGCGGCTGGCCTCCTGTGGCCGGGCCCGCTCCGGCCTGGAGGTCCGGGTGCTCGATGAGCAGGACCGCGAGCTGCCCCGCGGGCAGGGCGGCCAGATCTGCGTGCGCGGCGCCTCGGTGATGAAGGGGTACTGGGAGCGGCCCGAGGCCACGGCGGAGACCCTCCGGGGAGGCTGGCTCCACACGGGGGACGTCGGTTACATGGACGACCAGGGCTACGTGTACATCCTCGACCGCACCAAGGACATGATCATCAGTGGTGGTGCCAACGTCTACCCGCGGGAGGTCGAGGAGGTGCTGATTCAGCACCCAGCCGTCTCCGAGGCCTGCGTGGTCGGCGTTCCCCACGAGATCTGGGGCGAGGCGGTCAAGGCCCTCGTGGTCCTGCGGCCCGGCGAGGCGGTGACCGGGGAGGAGCTGACCCGGTTCGTCGGTGAGCGGCTCGCCGATTACAAGAAGCCGAAGTCCGTCGAGTTCACCGGTGAGCTCCCCAAGAACGCCTACGGCAAGGTCCTGCGGCGGGAGCTGAAGGCCCGCTACTCGGGAAGCTAGCCGGGCCCGCGGTCGTGCCCGGGCCCGCCCTGCCTGCTCAGGCCCACCAGGGCCCGGGCCAGCTCGGCGGGGTTGAGAAGGTCACAGGTCATGGGCTTGAGGGCGAGCCGCTCGATCTCCGGCGCCTGCCCGGAGTCCGTCCGGTCGAGCACGAAATGCTGGACGAGGCCGGAGTAGCGCCGGGCTATGCCCGCTGGCGTGTCCGTATCACCGTCGGCGGCCAGCAGCCGCCGGCGGGCCAGGGCATGATGGCGAATGCCAGCGTCCCCCGGCCCGGCGCCGAGCACGGTGGGCGACGCGGCGATGCGGCACGGCACCGCCGATACCGCGTCACCGACGCCGTCCAGGGCGAGGATCGGGCCGATGCTCGACACCGGGTTGCTCGGCCCGAGGATGACGGCATCGCTGTCGCGCAGCGCCGTTAACGCGGCGGGCGACGCGGGCCCGTGCGCCACCTTGACTTGCCGGACCGGCGGATGTGCCTTCTCCTTGACGTACCACTCCTGGAAATGCAGCACCCGGCCGTCCTCGAGCACGACACGCGTCTCGCTGGGCTGGTCGCTGGCGGGGATCACCGCCACCTGCTGGATGGCGAGCCGCCGGGCCAGCTCCCGGGTCACCTCGGTCAGCGTCAGGCCGGATCGCAGCAGCTCGGTCCGCAGCAGATGGAGGCCGAGGTCCCGGTCGCCGACGTTGAACCAGGGCGGTTCGTCCAGGGACGCGACGGTGTCCCGGGCCTGGAACGAGTCGCCGCGCAGGCCCCAGCCCGTCTGGGCGTCCCAGAGCCCGGCCAGCGAGTAGAGGACCGAATCCACATCCGGGCAGATCCGCAGGCCGAACCAGGTCAGGTCATCACCGACATTGGCGATAACGCTCAGCTGGCCGGGGGAAACGGCGTCACTCAGGGCGGGGGCAATCCGGGCGCCGCCGAAGCCTCCGGTGAGCAGTACTACGCGCGGAAACGCGGGCCCGGTCCTGGCCGTCTGATAGCACCTTCAATCCGCCCGACTGGCAGCAGGCTACACTCTGGCCGCGGGCGGCCGGGCACTGAGGTGCTCCCATGCCCTGCGGAAGGGACGACCGGATGCGGTTCGTGGTGAGGATCCATCAGCGTGGGTGGACCTATCCCGAGCTGGAGACGGTGTGGCGGGAAAGTGAGCGCCTCGGATACGACGGGGCCTCGCTTTATGACGTCCTGGGGGATTCCGGCCCCGAATGCTGGACCGCCTTAACCGCGCTCACGGCGGTTACCCACAAGCTGGTCGCGGTGCCCATGGTTCTCGCCAATCCGTACCGCCACCCGGCGGTGGTCGCGAAGATGGCGGCCACCCTCGATGCTCTGTCGGGCGGCCGGGTCATCCTGGGCCTGGGCGCGGGCGGTTCCGCCGCCGACGCGGCGGCATTCGGAGTCAGCTGGCCGCCCGCGCGGGACAGGATCGCCGCGCTCGGGGAAGCGGTCGAGGTGATGCGGATCCTGTGGCGCGGCGGTGGCTCGTTCGGCGGCCGCTGGTACCAGCTGCACGACGCCCCCGGCTACCCGGGCACTGGCCATCCGGGCACTGGCCATCCGGGCACTGGCCGGCCGGGCGGGCCCCCGGTTCTCATCGGCGGGCATGGCCCGCGTCTCCTGCGCACCGCGGCGCGCCATGCCGATCTCTGCAATGTCGGCTTTGACCTGCCGGCTGACCGCTGGCGGGACCTGGCGCCGCTGCTGGGCGGCTACCTGAGCGAGGCCGGGCGCAGCCGTGAATCCCTCGGGCTCACGCACAACGCCACGGTTCTGCTGGGGGCCGATGAGTCGGACGTCGCCCGGCAGGCGTCGGCGTGGGGCGCCCGGCGGGGCCTCACGGAGGAAGCCGCCCGGGGCAGACTCGGGCATTCCCTGACCGGTACCCCCGGGCAGGTCCGTGAGCGACTGCGGGCGCTCGCGGCCGCCGGGGTCGGCTGGGTTTTTCTGCTGTTCGACGACCTGCCCCGGCTCGCGGGGCTGCGCTCATTCGCCGAGGCCGTCATGCCGGCCCTGCACACCGGCGGGGACGAAGGGGCGGAGCCGCCTTAGTGGCGGCGAAGAACACACACTCCCCGCCATTTTCAACTTATAGCGTACCGGGGGGCTTGCCGCAAGACCCGGGTCGTGCCGCATAATCGCAGACCGAGGCCGGAATCCACGGACATGGGAGTCGCGAAGTGCGTGTGTTGCTGTCGACGTATGGGGGACGCGGTGACGTCGAACCGCTGGTGGGACTGGCGGTGCGGTTGCGGGCGCTCGGCGCGGAGGTGCAGGTGTGCGCGCCGCCCGACTGGGCGGAGCGGCTAGCCCAGTTCGGCGTGCCGCTGGTGCCGATCGGCCCGGCGGTGCGCCCGCTGATGCACGGGGCGGCGCCGCCGTCGGCCGCGGACGCGCCCCGGCTCGCGGCCGAGCTGATCGCTGAGCAGTTCGGCAAGCTTCCAGCCGCGGCCTGGGGATGCGATGCGCTGGTGGCCACCGGCTTGTTCCCGGTCGTGGCCAGCGCGCAGTCGGTGGCCGAGAAACTGGGCATCCGGTTCGTATTCGCGGCCTACTGCCCGATCGTCTTGCCGGCGCCGCACCGCCGGCCGCTCTCGCTGCTGCCGGGCCGGCCGTTGCCCCCGGACGTGACCGACAACCGGGTGCTGAACGACCTGGACATCGAGAACTACAACATGCTGTTCGGCGACCTGCTCAACACCCAGCGGGCGTCGATCGGCCTGCCCCCGGTGGACAACGTCCGCGACCACGTCATCACCGGCCATCCGTGGCTGGCAGCGGACCCGGTCCTGGGCCCCTGGCCGGAGACGGCGGACCTCGACGTCGTGCAGACCGGCGCGTGGATCGTGCCGGACGAACGCCCGCTCCCGGCCGGGCTGGAGGCGTTCCTGGACGCCGGCCCGCCACCGGTGTACGTGGGCTTCGGCAGCATGCCCGCCCCGGAGGGCATCGCCCGGGTGGCCATCGACGCGGTCCGGGCGCAGGGCCGACGCGCGCTCGTCGCCCGCGGCTGGGCCGGTCTCGCCTCGATCGACGACGCCGGCGACTGCTTCACCGTTGGCGAGGTCAACCAGCAGGCACTGTTCGGCCGGGTGGCCGCCGTCGTGCACCACGGCGGCGCGGGCACCACGACGACAGCGGCCCGGGCCGGTGCGCCGCAGGTGGTGATACCCCAGATGGCGGACCAGCCATACTGGGCCGGCCGGGTGGCCGACCTGGGCATCGGCACGGCGCACGACGGTCCCACCCCGACCACCGAGTCCCTGTCAGCCGCGCTCGGCACGGCCCTGGCCCCGCAGACCCGCGCACGGGCGACCGCCGTGGCCGGAACGATCCGCCTCGACGGGGCGACGGTGGCTGCGACGCTGCTGACCGGCGCGATCAGCCGGACCGTGGCGGCCCGGAGCTGATGCCGTGAATCACTTGACCACCAGCGCGTTTGACCTTCCCGACCGCCTCGCCGCCAAGGCCGACCCGGCACTTATCGCCGGCGACGAGCGGCACTTCGCGGCCATCGCGGAGAGCCTCGAGCAGTCGATCGCCGGCCTGTCCGAGCGCCTCGATGCCGAGCGCAAGGCGCCCGGCGGCATCGGCCAGGAGGCGATGGACCGGGACATGGAGGTCCACCGGCTGACCGCCCGGCTGCGCACCCTGCGCCGCTTCGGCCTGGACCTGTGCCTTGGGCGCATCGTCGGCGCCGACAACCCCGAGCCGGTGTACGTCGGACGGCTTGGCCTCAGGGACAGCGCGGGCCGCCGGCTGCTGGTCGACTGGCGTTCCCCCGTGGCTGAGCCGTTCTTCGGCGCGACCCACGCCAACCCGATGGGCCTGGCCAGCCGCCGCCGGTATCGCTGGACCCGGGGCCGGATCAGCGACTACTGGGATGAGGTATTCACCCAGGACGGGCTGGAAGGGCACGCCGCGCTCGACGATCAGTCCGCCTTCATCGCCAGCCTGGGCGGCAGCCGGTCGCCCCGGATGCGGGACGTGCTCGGCACCATCGCCGCCGACCAGGACGCGATCATCCGCGCGGGATCCCGCGGCGCTCTCGTCGTCGACGGCGGCCCGGGTACCGGGAAGACCGTCGTCGCGCTGCACCGCTCCGCGTACCTCCTCTACTCCGACCCTCGCCTCGGTCACCACCGGGGCGGCCTGCTGTTTATCGGTCCGCACCAGCCCTACCTGGCCTACGTCTCCGACGTTCTGCCCAGCCTCGGTGAGGAGGGCGTGCGGATCTGCACCCTGCGGGACCTGGTCCCCGAGGGAGCCGCGTCATCCATCGAGACCGACCCGGACGTGGCCCGCCTGAAGTCGTCCGCGGACATGGTGAAG
>DATINY010000397.1:0-6323 GCA_035473755.1 Streptosporangiaceae bacterium | reverse complement strand
CGGGCCGCGCCAGCCGGGCCAGCCGGCCATCGCAGGCCCGGCGGGCCGGGCGGCCGTGGTCGAGGCCGGCCCGGGCGACCGGATCCTGTTCTACACCGACGGGGTCAGCGAGGCCCGCAGCCGGTCCGGTGAGTTCTTCCCGCTCGCCCAGTGCGGCGCCGTCCGCGAGGCCGGTGACCCCGACCAGATCCTGGACGCGCTGAGCACGGAGGTGCTGCGTCACGTCGGCCACGCACTCGATGACGACGCGGCGATGCTGCTCATCCGCCGCGAGCCGTCCTGAGCGGCGGCGACTGGAGGTCCAGGACCTGCGGCGGCAGGTGCCGCTATGCTCGGGAAGCGAGCGGGCCGTCCCACCGGCCGAGCGAGAAAGAGCATCCTCATGACCACCAGCGCTACGCCTGGCCAGCAGTCGGCCAGTGGCGGAGGTGACCAGCCGGGCCAGCAGGACCCAGGCCCGGGCAAGCCGGCCGGCCCGGCCGGGCGCCTCCTGGTGCTCGGTGCGATCGCCGTCGTGGTCACCGTCGCGGTGGCCGTGGCAGCGTTCGTCATCGTCCGCCATCGGGGCGTGGCCGCCGCCCCGCGGCTGTCCGGCATACCCGCCAGCGTCTCGACCGGCCTCGCCAACGAGATGCTGCTGACCCCGCTGCCGCACGACCAGGCCCCCGGCTTCACCCTTACCGACCAGGCGGGCAAGACGATGAAGCTGTCGGCCCTGCGCGGCAAGGTGGTGGTGCTGGAGTTCATGGACCCGCACTGCACCGACATCTGCCCGATCGTGTCGCAGGAGTTCGTGGACGCCTATCACAAGCTCGGGCCGGCCGCGCGCAACGTGGCGTTCATCGCGATCAACGTGAACCAGTACCACGCGTCGGTGGCCGATATGGCCGCCTACTCCCGCCAGGAGGACCTGAACACCATTCCCGGGTGGCATTTCTTCACCGGCCCGACGCCGGCGCTGAAGACCGCCTGGCGGGACTACAACATCGCCGTGGAGGCGCCCAACCCGGACGCCGACATCGTCCACACCTCGGCCCTGTACTTCATCGACGCCCAGGGCCGGGAGGCCTTCCTGGCCTCCCCCATGGTCGATCACACCAAGAAGGGCACGGCCTTCCTGCCCGCCAAGCAGGTCGCCCAGTGGGCCACCGGCATCGCCCTCATCGCCCGCCACCTGGCCACCCCGGCGGGCTGACCACCGGCCCGGCACGGCCGGTCCGCCCGACCTGGGACACTACTGGTCATGCAGACTCTGGTCGTTGATCATCCGCTGGTTGCGCACAAGCTCACCATGCTGCGGGAGGAGGGCACCCAGGCCCCCACGTTCCGCCGTCTGGCCGACGAACTGGTAACCCTGCTCGCCTACGAGGCCATGCGCGAGATGCGCGTGCGGCCGGTGACGGTGACCACCCCCCTGGGGCCGGCCGGCGGGGTCAAGCTGGCCGGGCCGGTCCCGCTGGTCGTGCCGGTGCTGCGCGCGGGGATCGGGATGCTCGACGGCATGACCAGGCTGCTGCCCACCGCCGACGTCGGCTTCGTCGGGATGGTCCGGGACGAGGAGTCCCTGGTGGCATCGACCTACGCCGACCGGCTGCCCGCCGACCTGTCCGGCCGCGAGGTCTTCGTGCTCGACCCGATGCTGGCCACCGGCGGGACGCTGGAGACCGTCATCGACATGCTGGCCGAGCGGGGCGCGGCCGCGGTGACCGCGGTCTGCCTGCTGGCCGCCCCGGAGGGCGTCGCCAGGCTGGAGGCCGCCTTCCCGGCCGACGACCCGGTCCGGGTCCGGGTGGTCGCCGCCGCCCTGGACGAGCGGCTGAACGAGCGGGGTTACATCATCCCCGGCCTGGGGGACGCGGGCGACCGCCTGTTCGGGCGGATCTGATCCCGGCCGCGCCGCCCCGGGCGGCCGGGGCGGGCCCCCGCCGGGTGAGTTGGCCTACTCTGGCTATGTGGATGGCCAGGCGCCCGACACAGACGCCGGCGTTGCCGCGCAGCGCCTGCGCCAGCTGCGCACCAGCCTCGCCCTGAGCCAGGAACAGCTGGCGCACCGTCTGGGTGTCTCCTTCGCGACCGTCAACCGCTGGGAGGCCGGGCGCACCCGGATGTCGGCCCGGGCGCTGCGGGCCCTGGCCGAGTTCGAGGCCCAGGCCACGGCCAGCCCGCCGCCCGGGACGCTGCCGGTTCCGCATTCCAGTTTCGTCGGGCGCGAAGCCGAGCTCGCCGAGCTGTTCGTGCTGCTGCGGGGGCGGCCGCGGCTGATCAGCGTCACCGGGCCGGGCGGCGTCGGCAAGACCCGGCTCACGCTGGAGGCGATCCGGCGCTTCGCCGATCTGGACCAGACCGCAGTCATCCCGCTCGAGCCGGTGCGCCACCCGCTGTCACTCACCTCGGCGGTGGCGTCCTGCCTGCGCCTGCGTGACCAGCCGGGGGTGGAGGTCATCGCGTCCGTCGAGGCGGCCCTGTCCGCCACCCCGCGGCTGGTCGTGATCGACGGCGCCGAGCATCTGCGTGACGACGTCGCGGCGCTGGTCAGCCGCCTGCTCGTCGCGGTGCCGGAGCTGCGCATCATGGTGACCAGCCGGACGGTGCTCGGTGTCCCGGGCGAGCTGTGCTGGCCGGTGCCGCCGATGGCCTGCCCCTCCTCGGCCGCGCCGGTGGCCGACATCGTGGCCTCGGACGCGGTGCGGCTGTTCATGGCCAGGGCCGAGGAACGGCTGCCGGGCTTCGCCACCAGCGACGTCGCGCCGCGGGTCATCGCGGAGCTCTGCCGCCGGCTGGACTGCCTTCCGCTGGCGATCGAGCTGATCGCCGGCTGGGTCGGGACCCTGTCGCTGCGGGAGATCGTCGAGCACGGGGCGGCCCTGCTGGCGGCCGAACCGGACGCCGACGGCGATCAGGGCGGCGGCGCGCTCGTGGACGTGGTGCGCCGCAGCTATGACCTCCTGCGCCCCGAGCAGCAGCGGCTGCTGCCGGCGCTGAGTGTCTTCGCGGGCCCGTTCACCGTGGCCGACGCCGGCGCCGTCGGCGGGCGAGGCGGGCCCTCGCTGGCCCGGGCCATCCGCGGGCTGGTCGATTCCTCCTGGCTGCTGGTCGACCGCGGCGAGCCCAACCGGTTCAGCATGCTGGCAACGATGCGCCTGTTCGCCGCCGCCCGGCTCGACGAGCGGGACGAGGGGGCCGTCGGTCCGCCGCCGGCACGCCGGGCACTTCGCGGCGCTGGCCGTCGGCAGCGAGCACGGCCTGGCCGGGCCCGACGCCGCCTCGTGGGCCGCCCGGCTGGAGGCCGGCGTCGCCGACGTGGATGTGGCGCTGCAATGGGCGGCGGGCGGCGACATCGATCTCGGCCTGCGGATGAGCGCGGCCCTGTGGCGCTGGTGGCTCACCAGCGGCCAGCTGGCGGCCGGGCGCGGCTGGCTGGGCCGGTTCCTCGCCCGGGCGGCGCAGCGGCGCGACGAGGAGAGCGGCCGGGTGTTCTGCTCGGCGGCCGTGCTCGCGGCGGAGAACGGCGACTATCCCGAGGCCGTCCGGCTGGCGAAGATCGCACTGGGCATCTTCGACGCCCTCGGCCTGCAGGAGCGGAGCGCCTTCGCCGCCACGGTGCTGGGTTCTGCGTACCGCTACCTGGGCGACCGGGACGCGGCCGGCCGCTACTTCCAGGCCGCGCTGGACCTGCGGGCGAAGCTGGATGACCGCCGCGGTCTGTCCGTCGCCCTGAACAACCTGGCGCTGATGGCGCTGGATGAGGGCGATCTCGCGCTGGCCCGCGAGAACCTGGAGCAGTCGCTGGTCATCAAGCGCCAGCTCGGCGACCAGAACTCGCTCGCGATCGGGCTGGCCAACCTGTCCGACGTCCTGATCCGGTCGGGCGAGCTGGACGCGGCCCGGCGTGCCCTGGCCGAGGCCGCCGAGCTGGCCGAGGTCCTGGGCAACCCGCAGCTCATTGGGCTGCTGGAGGCCAACCGCGGCTTCCTGGCCGCGGAGCGGGAGCAGTGGGCGGTGTCGGCCGGCCACTTCCAGGCCGCCGCGCTCGCGCACGAGGAGGGCGGCCAGGCGCACGACATCGTGGTGGCGCTGACCGGCCTCGGCCGGGCCGTCCACCGGCTGGGGCGCCCGGACGAGGCGGCCAGGCACCTGCGCGCGGCGGAGGCGCTGGCCGCCGGGATCGCCAACCCGCAGCGGCTGGCCGACGTGCGGGCCGCGCTCGCCGAGATCGGTGAAAGCGCCGACGCCGCCGCCCTGCCCGACGGCCTCACCGTCCGCCAGGTCGACGTGCTGCGGCTGCTGGCCGACGGGCTGAGCAACAAGCAGATCGCCGCGGAGCTGTCCCTGAGCCCGGTGACGATCGAGCGCCATCTGGCCACCGTCTACCGCAAGCTGGGCCTGGGCGGCCGGGTGGAGGCGGCCCGCTACGCCGTCACGCACGGGCTGGCCGCCCCGGCGCGGATGTTATAACGGCGGGGCCGGGCAGGACCCATGTGTTCGCGCCGGCCGCGCCCGCCAGCGCGCCGACCTGCTGCGGAGCCAGCCGGGCCGGGTGGCCCGATACATGGTTTCCAGGATTCGCGTGCCCGTCCGGGCGGCGTAGACATAAGCAGTCATCATTTGGCTGGAGCCACCATGCGAGAGCAGATTCACGGGACGACGATGCCCGTGCTGTCCGTTCACCTCGACCCGGGTGAGAGCGTGGTGGCCGAGGCCGGTGAGTTCTCCTGGATGACCGACTCGATCCAGATGTCCACCCAGGTGCCGGCCGGCGTGGCTGGCCGGGGCCTGATGGGTGCGCTCAAGCGCGTGGTGGGCGGCTCGTCGCCGCTCATGAGCACCTACACGGCCCAGGGCTGTCCCGGGACCATCACGTTCGCGGCGAAGGTGCCCGGCAGCATCCTGCCGCTCGACGTGGGCCCGGGAGCGGAGTACCTGGTGCACCGGCACGGCTTCCTGGCCGGCACGCCCGGCATCGAGGTCTCGGCCGGCTTCCAGCAGTCGTTCCGGGCTGGGATCTTCGCCGGCGAGGGTTTCATCCTGCACCGCCTCGGCGGCCAGGGCCGGGCCTGGGCCGAGCTCTCCGGCCACGTGATCCCGCATGAGCTGGTGGCGGGCCAGTCGCTGCGGGTCCACCCCGGGCACGTCGGGATGTTCCCTGCGTCGGTCTCGTTCCAGGTGGTCCGGGTTCCCGGCGTCGCGAACCGCTACTTCGGCGGCGACGAACACTACTTCGCGGAGCTGTCCGGGCCGGGCACCGTGTGGCTGCAGTCGATGCCGCTGCCCCAGCTTGCCGCCTCGCTCGTCCCCTATCTGCCCGCCGCCCAGGACCGGCCCGGGCCGGTCGAGGGCGGGCTGGTCGGCGGGATCATGGGCGACGTGCTCACCTAAGCCCGGGAGCGGCGCCGAAGGTGGGGAGGCGCCGCGCCCGCGAGGCGAAGGCCGCTCCCGGCGGGGGGAGCGGCCTTCCTTCGTCCCGGCCCGGATGCGCCGGCCCGTCGGGGCCTGGAGGGCTACTCACCGGGAATGGACATCCTGATCACGGCGTCGCTCGCCGCGCGGGCGGTGGCGTATCCCGGTTTGATCACCGTGTCGATGATCCGCAGCCGCTCGTCGAAATGGGCGAACGCGCTTTTCATCGCGTTGATCGTGAGCCATTCGATGTCCCGCCAGCCGTACCCGAACGTCTCCGCCAGCCGGTGGAACTCCGACGACAGGGTCACGCCGCTCATGAGCCGGTTGTCGGTGTTGACGGTAACCCGGAACGAGAGCTGGCGCAGCAGCCGGATCGGGTGCTCCTCGATGGACGGCGCGGCCCCGGTCTGGACGTTGGAGGTCGGGCACATCTCCAGCGGGATCCGCCGGTCCCGGACGTAGCTGGCCAGCCTGCCCAGCGTCGCCATGCCCTCCGGCGTGATCTGGATGTCATCCATTATCCGGACCCCGTGGCCCAGGCGCTCGGCGCCGCACCACTGGAGCGCCTCCCAGATGGAGGGGAGCCCGAACCCCTCCCCGGCGTGGATCGTGATGTGGAAGTTCTCCCGCGCCACGTACTGGAACGCGTCGAGGTGGCGGCTCGGAGGGCTGCCGGCCTCGGCCCCGGCGATGTCGAACCCGGCCACTCCCCGGTCGCGGTAGCGCACGGCGAGCTCGGCGATCTCCAGCGAGCGCGCCGCCGTGCGCATCGCGGTGAGCAGTGCGTAGACGGTGATGCGCCGTCCCTCACTCCCGGCCCGGAAGCCCTCGAGGACCGCCTCGACCACCTCGTCCAGGCTGAGCCCGCCCGCGACGTGCAGCTCCGGGGCGAACCGCACCTCCGCGTAGACCACCCCGTCCGC
>DATINY010000396.1:0-1963 GCA_035473755.1 Streptosporangiaceae bacterium | reverse complement strand
GCGAAGCCAGGTCCGGTGCCTGATGAGCAGTTCGGTGGCGCCTTCGTCGCAGTAGATTCCTTTGGACCAGGCGCGGAGCGCGGCGGTGACCTGGCATGGGCCGGGCGGGCTGGCGGAGGGGGCTGTTGTTGACGGCTTGATTTCCTGAGCATCTCGGCCGCGTGTCTGGCCGTGCTCTTTGACGATGTCGCCTCCTGGCTGCCGCTGAGCGGGCCAGGATTTTCCTGTCTTTGCTGGACGTGAGGGATCCCTCCTCGCCTCGTTTGACGCCGATCGCGGGGAGGGATCCGAGGCGGTGAGTCGCCCGTGGCCATCGTATGGCCGTGCCCGCTGCCGGTCGATGCGTATGTGGCGGCTGGCCGGAAGGTGGTGGTCCCCCGCCCGGCCTGCCCGTCGTGCGCCGGGCCGCTGGTGTTCTGGTCTGGTTACTGGCGGCATGTCCGGGCGCCGTCAACAGGCCGCTGCCCGAAGATCTTCGTGCCGCGGCTGCGCTGCGGCCCGTGCCGGGTGAGCCATGCGCTGCTGCCGGCGTTCGTGCTGGCCTGGCGGCTGGATACGGCGGAGACGATCGGCGCGGTGATCGCGGAGGTGGCCGGCGGGGGGTGCGGGGTCCGGCCGGCGGCCGCGCGGGCCGGCGTGCCGCATACCACGGCGCGGGGCTGGGTGCGGCGGTTCTGCGGCCGCGCCGGCGAGCTCGGGATCGCGTTCGCGGCGCTGGCGGTGGAGCTGGGCGGGGAGGCGGTCACGCCGCCTGCCGGGGCGGGCCGGTTCGCGCTGACCGCGATCACGGCGGCGTTCGGCGCGGCCGCCGGGCTGCCGGGGTGGCTGGCGGCCGGGCTGTGGCGGTTCGCGTCGTCGGTGAGCGGCGGGAGGCTGATCGCCGTCAACACAACCTCGCCCTGGCTGATCGTCGGCAGGCGGCGTTTCATGCCTCCTGTCCCGCCATTACCGGCATCAGGAGGACCGCATGGACCACAAGGGGCAGGAAGAGATCGCGCTGCACCGCTGGGCGGTGATCGCCGAGGCGGCCGGGGACCGGCTGACCCCCGGGGAGCGGGGGGCGCTGGTGCGCCAGATCGCCGCCCGCGCCCACACCCACCCGGACGGGTCGGCCCGCCGCTACTCGCGGGGCACGATTGACCGCTGGCTGCGGGCCTGGCGGGCCGGCGGGCTGGAGGCGCTCAGGCCCCCGCCCCGGGCAGACACCGGCGTGGTGCGCGCCCACCCGGAGCTGTTCGCCGAGGCCGCCGCGCTGCGGCTAGAGCTGCCCGGCCGCTCAGCCGCGCAGATCGCCTCGATCTTGTACCACCGGCACGGGATCACCGTCGCCGAGCGGACAGTCCGCGGCCAGCTGCGCCGGGCCGGGCTGCACCGCGAGGCGCTGGCCGCCGAGCCCAAGGCATACGGGCGCTATGAAGCGGCCCGGCCGAACGAGCGGTGGATCACCGACGTGCTGGTCGGCCCGCACGTGCCGTGGCCGCGCCGGGACGGCTCGGCGCGGGCCCGGCTGTTCCTCATTGTCGATGATCATTCCCGGCTGCTGGTGGACGGCCGGTTCTTCGCGCACGAGAACGCCCGGGCCTGCCAGGACCTGCTGCGCCGGGCGATCACCCGCCGCGGCCTGCCTGAGGTGTTCTACGCTGATAACGGAGCGCCTTTTTCGAATGCGTGGCTGGCCCGCACCTGCGGGGTGCTGGGCATCAGGCTGGTGCATTCGAAACCCTACTCGCCGGAAGGGCGGGGAAAACAGGAGAGGCTGAACCGGTATATCCGGGAGGCGTTCCTGGCCGAGGCCGTCCACCAGGGCATCGAGTCGCTGGATGCGCTCAACGACCTGTTCGCCGCGTGGGCCGGGCAGGTCGCCAACCGGCGGGTGCACGCCGAGACCGGGCAGACCCCGATCGGCCGGTTCGAGGCCGGCGGGCCGCCGCGGCAGGCCAGCCCGGAGCGGCTGCGGGAGGCG
>DATINY010000395.1:0-4417 GCA_035473755.1 Streptosporangiaceae bacterium | reverse complement strand
GTAGAAGCTGGTGATCGAGAGCATGTTGACTATGGCGCCGCCGCCGTTGGCCGCCAGCACCGGCGCGAAGGCCCGGCACATGCTGAGCGTGCCGAAGTAATTGGTCTCCATCTCGAGCCGGGCGGCGTCCAGGTTCGGTGCGTAGATGAAGGTGCTGGCCTTCATCACCCCGGCGTTGTTCACGACCAGACTGACGTCCGCGCACTGCGCCGCCACCTGGGCGACCCGCTCGGCGTTGGTGATGTCGAGGGCGATGGGCGTCACCCCGGGCTCGGTGACGCCAGCCGGATCACGCGCGGCCCCGTAGACCTTGGCCGCACCCCGCTTGACCAGTTCCCGGGCGTACGCCCGGCCGAGCCCCCGGTTGGCGCCGGTGACGAGGGCAACCGATCCGTCGATCTTCATGGCTCTCCTCTTGCCAGCGGGACTGGTACCGGATCATGCCAGGTTCCCGCGCCGCGGGACGTGCCGGGTCTGCCGGCCCGGGCGGCTGACGGCAGGCAGTGACGCCGGGCGCGGCCGGAGACGCGGGGCGCTCCCTAGCCGTCCACCGCCGGGGAGCCGTTCACCGCCGGGAAGCCCGCCGTGGAGCCGTCCGCCGTCAGGGGTTCGTCCCCGGCCGGGCCGTTCTCGCCGGAGTGCCTCTTGCGGCCGAAGAAGAAGTAGGCGAGCGGCCCGATGGTGTTGATGAAGGAGATCCCCACCCACAGCGGCTTGGGGCCCTTGATCTGGTCTTGCGGCCGGCGGCTGATGTCGAACAGCGCGGCGGCCAGCAAGGTGAGCTGGACCGCGCCGGCAACCACGATCGCCCGCTGCTGGGCGGGCGGGAGATCCGCGAACTTCTGCTTGGCCATCTGTCCTCCCGGGGCCGGTGAGGACACCAGCGTAGATCGCCGCCGGATCGGCCGGACGAGCCGATCCGCCCCGGCTCGGTATCATGGAGGAACGCAGGCCGCGGCGCTGACGGCCGCTTGATAAGAGATCACTTAATCGGCGGTCGCCTCCGCGGTTAACAGCGATTACAGTCAGCCTCGGACAGCAGTCCCGGCCGGAGGTGCCTGAAGATGAGTCGCGAGCCGGATGAGACCCTCGACGTGCTGCGCGGGGTGTGGAGCGCGCGTGGGCAGGGCGCCGCGGACCTCGACGAGGCCACTGGTCACGGGAAGTCCTGCAAGCGCATGGCCAACGTCGGCTTCCAGGACATGGCCGAGGACGACGCCGACGTGCGTGCCGCCTGGCGGGACCGGCTGCAGCGCGAGGGCAAGCTGAATCCCGAGGGCGGCAGTCTCGCCGACCTGATCCTCGGGCCGGCGGAGCATCGATAACCCACATGCCGGAAACCGAGCGACTGGCCGGCGGCCCGGAGAGCGTCGGCCAGCTGACCGACCTGCTGCGCCAGGAGGGCTACCTCGCCGACCGTGGCCTGGCCACCGCGCTGTTCGTGGCGATGTCCCTGCAGCGCCCCATCCTGCTGGAAGGCGAGGTGGGGGTGGGCAAGACCGAGGTGGCCAAGGTGCTCGCCACGGTCTTCGGCCGCAAGCTCATCCGGCTCCAGTGCTACGAGGGCATCGACACCAGCCAGGCCCTGTACGAGTGGGACTACACCCGGCAGATGCTCCAGATCAGGGCGCTGTCCGCGCACCAGGCGATGGGGGAACAGGCGGTCGACCAGCTGTTCGGCCCCAAGTTCCTGCTGGAACGGCCGCTGCTGGAGGCGGTCCGGTCCGGTGACCGGTCGGTGCTGCTGATCGACGAGGTGGACCGCGCGGACGACGAGTTCGAGGCCTTCCTGCTCGAGGTGCTGTCCGACTTCCAGATCAGCATCCCGGAGATCGGCACCATCAAGGCCGAGAGCGCCCCGCTGGTGGTGCTGACCTCCAACCGCACCCGCGAGCTGCACGACGCGCTGAAGCGGCGCTGCCTGTACCACTGGATCGGCTACCCGCCCGCCGAGCGCGAGGTGGAGATCGTGCTCATCCGGCAGCCCGGGGTGTCCGAGGCGCTGGCGCGCAAGGTGGTGGCCGCCGTCAACCGGCTGCGTGAGCTCGACCTGGCCAAGCCGCCCGGCGTGGCCGAGACGATCGACTGGGCGCGCACCCTCGACCTGCTCGGCGGGGCCGGATCGACCGAGCTGGACCCCCAGCTGGCACAGGACACGCTCGGCGCCGTCGTGAAGGAGCGCGACGACCTCGACGTGGTGCGGGACAACCTGGAAGAGATCACGTCCGGTGCCTGATGACGCTCCGGTCGTCGGGGTGCTGGTCGATTTCGCGCGCGAGCTCCGCGCCGCCGGGCTCGCGGTCGGCTCCGGCGAGATCCTGACCTACTGCGCGGCGATGACATCGCTGGACCCCACCGATCTGCTGGACCTGTACTGGGCGGGCCGGGCCACCCTGGTCGCCCGGCGCGATCAGATCCCCGTCTACGACGAGGTGTTCCGCAGTTTCTTTCTCAACGAATCCAGCCCCGCACCGCAGCTCCTGATGCTCCGGGCCCATCCCGGAACCGAAACCCAGGCGGCGCTCGTGGTCCCGGCCACCGACCCGGTGCCGGCCGGGCCGGAGGAGCAGGCGGTGCTCGGGCTGATGGCCTCCGACGTGGACGCCCTCCGGCACAAGTCGTTCGCCGCTTGCACGCCGGAGGAGCTGGCGGCGCTGCGCCGGATCATGGCCCGGATCCGGCTGACCCCGCCCCGGCGGCGCACCCGCCGCACCGTGGCCGGGCCGGATGGCCGCGCCCCCGACCTCCGCCGGACCATCCGCGCCTCCATGCGCGCCTACGGCGAGCCCGCGGAGCTGTACTGGCGGCAGCGCAAGGTCAGGCTCCGCCCGCTGATCCTGATCCTGGACATCTCCGGCTCGATGGCCGACTACTCCCGCAGCCTGCTCCAGTTCGCGCACACGGCGCGCCGCGCGGCCGCCAAGGTCGAGGTGTTCTGCTTCGGCACCCGGCCCACCCGGATCACCGGGGCGCTCGCCCACCGCAGCCCGGACCAGGCGCTGGCCGAGGCCGCGCTCCAGGTGTGCGACTGGGAGGGCGGGACCAGGATCGGCGCCTCCCTGGATACCTTCGTCCGGGACTACGGCCGCCGGGGCCTGGCCCGCGGCGGGATCGTGGTCGTCTGCTCCGACGGCCTCGACCGGGGCGACCCCGCCGTCCTGGACGCGGCCATGGAACGGCTGTCCCGGCTGTGCCACCGCCTGGTATGGATGAACCCGCACAAGGGCGACAACGCGGACTTCCGGCCGAGCACGCTCGGGATGATGGTCGCCGCCGAGCACACCGACCTGGTGCTGTCCGGCCACGACCTGCGCAGCCTGGAAGAGCTCGCGGCGCTGCTGCCTAAGCTGGGCTAGGCGCCGGGAGTGGCCCGCTGGTGTGCACGGGGAGCGTCTTGGCCGCCCGTTTCCGCGCACTTTCGGCCAGGGGAGGAAGGTCCGGCGAGTGGGAGGGTTCCGGTGAGGTGGAGCGTGGGGATCGAGACGGAGGGGGACCGCGTGCTCTCGCGCGAGGAGGTGGTCGAGCTGGCCGACGCCGTCGCCACCAGTTCCGGCATCGCCACCGGCATCGGCACCAACCGCTACGGCGCCCAGCTCCTGGTTGAGGCCGGCACCCGCGACGAGGCGGTCGAGAAGGCGACAGCCGAGTTCAGCCGGGCCGTGGCGAAGGCGGGCCTCCCGGTGTACCCGATCGTGCGGGTCGAGGCCATGGGCGAGGACGAGGACGCCGAGGCCTACGGCGGCGGTGGGGGCGAGGGCAGCGGCGGGGACAAGGACGCCGGCGGATGATCAGGCTGGGCTCGCTGGCCGGCTACCCGTTCGAGGGGCCGCGGCTGCTGGGCGGGTGGACCCCGCCGGCCAGCCCCGCCGTGTACGCGATCCTCTACAAGCCCGAGCCCGACACCAAGCCCGAACGGTACGCGGTCATCTACGTGGGCCACTCAGAGGATCTGTCGGCCGAGCGCTTCCCGTTCCAGCACCCCCGCGCCCACTGCTGGGTGCGGCGGGCCGGGTCGAAGTGGAAGGTCTACATCTGCACCTACGAGGTGCCGGGCGGCGGGCCCGGGCACCGGGAGCAGATCACCCGCGAGCTCGCCGCGATCTACCAGCCGCGCTGCAACACCCAGCGGTACGGCCAGACCTGGAAGGACGAGTGGATCGGCGAGTACACCTCGGCCCCCAACACCGGCCCCCTCGCCCGCCGTGGGCCGGGCACCCCAAGCCCGCCGCCGCCTCCAGGCGGCGAGCCGCCCCGGGACGCTTAACGGCCGCGCCCCGGCCGCCCCACCGGGGGACGGAGAGTCCTAGGCGCCGCCGTTAGGCAGATTGTTTGCGGTTACCGCTTCGGGGCGAAGCCGACCGCGTCGAGCAGGCGGGAGCGGCCCCGGCCGGACGCCGGGACGGCGGGCTCGGGCGTC
>DATINY010000394.1:0-8346 GCA_035473755.1 Streptosporangiaceae bacterium | reverse complement strand
GCCTGCAGTGCGTGGCGATCGAGGTCGCGCGCAACCTGGCCGGGCTGGCCGGCGCCAACAGCGCCGAGTTCGACCCGGAGACCCCCCACCCGGTGATCGCGACCATGGCCGACCAGGAGGACGTGGTCGCGGGGGAGCGGGACATGGGCGGCACCATGCGGCTGGGGCTGTACCCGGCGGCGCTGGCCGAGGGGTCGATGGTCAGGGAACTGTACGGGTCGGACGTGGTGGAGGAGCGCCACCGGCACCGGTACGAGGTCAACAACGCCTATCGTGAGCGCCTGGAGGCGGCCGGCCTGCGCTGCTCGGGGCTATCGCCGGACGGCCGCCTGGTCGAGTTCGTGGAACTGGCGCGCGACGCCCACCCGTTCCTGGTGGCCACCCAGGCACACCCGGAGTTCCTGTCCCGGCCCACCCGGCCGCACCCCCTCTTCCACGGCCTGGTGGCGGCCGCGCTGGAGCATTCACGGGCGGCCCGTGCCACCGGGACCGGCAGCGTCCGACGGGCGGCGGCGAGCGCGTGACCCACGGCCAGGATCCTGTGCCCGGGGACCCGGGGCCCGGGGAGGAGCCCGGGGGCGGCACCGGGCCGCGGCTGCATGACGTGAATGAGCAGTGGCCGGTCGTGGGCGACCCGAGCTACCTCCGCGGCGTTCTTGTCACCCTGCGGACCGACCAGGTCCAGATGCCCGGCGGGGACCTGGCCCAGCGGGACGTGATCGAGCACCCGGGGGCGGTCGCCATCGTCGCGCTCGACGGCGACGGGCAGGTGCTGCTGATCCGCCACTACCGTCACCCCGTCGGCCACCTGCTGTGGGAGATCCCGGCCGGGCTGCGGGACGTGGCCGGGGAAGGCCCGCGCGCCACCGCCGAACGGGAGCTGCTTGAGGAGGCCGGGTACCGGGCCCGCGACTGGCAGGAGCTCGCGGACTTCTTCACCTCGCCGGGCATCTTGACCGAGCGCGTCCGGGTGTTCCTCGCCCGCGGCCTCACCTTTGTCCCAGAATCCGAGCGCGGGGGGAATCCGCCCGAGCACGAAGAGGCGCACCTGCTGGTGCGATGGGTGCCGCTGCATCAGGCAGTCCGCCTGTTCCTTGCCGGCGACCTGCACAATGGTGTAACGGCAGTGGGTATCTTGTCCGCGTATGCCGTCCAGCAGGGCGGGTTCGCGGCGCTGCGGGAAGAAGACGTGCTGCCCGAGCGCTGACTTGGCGGCCGCACCGGCGGCCGGACCCCGGACCTTCCGGCAATGGGGCCGTATAGGACGGGAGGACGAGAGAGACGTGCAGCCATGAAGGTGGGCATCCCCAAAGAGGTCAAGAACCACGAGTACCGGGTCGCGATCACCCCGTCGGGCGTGCATGAGCTGGTCCGCGCCGGTCATGAGGTGTTCGTGCAGCGGGACGCGGGCACCGGCTCGGCGATCCCCGACGCGGACTTCGTCGCCGCGGGGGCGGCCATCCTGCCCGGGCCGGACGAGGTGTGGGAGACCGGGGAGCTCATCCTGAAGGTGAAGGAGCCGATCGCAGAGGAATACCCACGGCTGCGCAAGGACCAGGTGCTGTTCACCTATCTGCATCTGGCCGCCGACCGCCCCGGCACGGAGGCCCTGCTGGGGTCGGGCATCACCGCCATCGCCTACGAGACCGTGCAGGCGCCCGACGGCTCGCTGCCGCTGCTCGCGCCCATGTCGGAGGTGGCGGGCCGGATGGCGCCGCAGGTCGGCGCGCACTGTCTGCAGGCCGAGGGCGGCGGCCGCGGCGTGCTGATGGGCGGGGTGTCGGGGGTCTACGCGGCCAAGGTGGTGGTGCTCGGCGCCGGGGTGTCCGGGATGAACGCCGCCGCCATCGCGCTCGGCATGCAGGCTGAGGTCCTGCTGGTGGACAAGAACATCGCCCGGCTCCGGGCAGCCGACGCGATCTACCAGGGGCACTGCCAGACCGTCGCGTCAAACTCCTACGAGATCGAGCGCGCGGTGATCGACGCCGACCTGGTGATCGGGGCGGTGCTGGTCCCCGGGGCCAAGGCGCCGATGCTGATCTCCAACGAGCTGGTGTCCCGGATGCTCCCCGGCTCGGTGCTGGTGGACATCTCCATCGACCAGGGCGGCTGCTTCGAGGACTCGCATCCGACCACGCACGCCGACCCCAGCTACCGCGTCCACAACTCGGTGTTCTACTGCGTCGCGAACATGCCCGGCGCGGTGCCCCACACCTCCACCTACGCCCTGACCAACGTCACCCTGCCCTACGTGCTGGAGATCGCGAACCTGGGCTGGCGGGAAGCGCTGAGGAGGGATCCGGCGCTCGCGGGCGGCCTGAACACCCACGAGGGTACGCTCACCTGCGAGCCCGTCGCCGAGGCACACGGGCTGCCGTGGACCGAGACCGGGCAGATCATCCGCTGACCGGCCCGGGCCCAGGTCCGGGCCTGGCGGCTGCGGTCAGCCGCTACCTGGACCACCTGTCCGTCGAGAGGGGCCTGTCCGGCCACACCCTCCAGGCGTACCGCCGGGACCTGGCCAGGTACCAGGCGGTGATGGCGGCCCGGGGCCGGGCCACCATCACCGAGGTCACCGCGGGGGACATCGCGGGCTTCCTGGCCGGGCTGCGGGAGGGCGGCGAGGAACATGCGCCGCTGGCCGCCAGCTCGGCCGCCCGCGCGGTCGCCGCGGTACGCGGCCTGCACGCCTTCGCGGCCGCCGAGGGGATGGCCGGGGCCGATGTGGCCAGCCAGGTGCGCCCGCCGGCCCCGCCGCGGCGGCTGCCGCGGGCGATCGGGGTGGCCGAGGTGGAGCGGCTGATCGTGGCCGCGGGCGCGGGTGAGGAACCGGGCGACCCGCGGCCGCTGCGCGACCGGGCTCTGCTGGAACTGCTCTACGGCACCGGGGCGAGGATCTCCGAGGCGGTCGGCCTGGACGTGGACGACCTGGGCATCGCCGACCGGGCGGACGGGCCGGGGGGGCCGGGTGGCCCGCCCGCGACGCTCCGACTGTCGGGCAAGGGGGGCAAGCAGCGGATCGTGCCGGTGGGCAGGTACGCGCGGCAGGCGCTTGACGCCTACCTGGTCCGCGCCCGGCCCACGCTCGCCGCTGGCTCGCGGCGCGCCCGCCCCAGCCCCGCGGTGTTCCTGAACGCCCGGGGCGGCCGCCTCACCCGGCAGGGCGCCTGGGGGATTCTCAAGGCGGCCTCGGAACGAGCCGGGCTGGCCGGGATCTCCCCGCACACGCTGCGGCACTCCTTCGCCACCCACCTGCTCGACGGCGGGGCGGACGTGCGGGTGGTGCAGGAACTGCTGGGCCACGCCTCGGTCACGACCACGCAGGTGTACACCCTCGTGACGGTGGACAAACTGCGCGAAGTGTACGCCGCGGCGCACCCCCGGGCACGCGGATGAGCGCCGGGACGGTGAGTCGGCTTGCTGCCGGCCCAGGCAGGCCCTAGAGTCCCGGTTTCAGCGGAGGCATTTCTGCGATATCCGCCGGGAGGTGCACACAAGGTGGCAGGTTCCCACAGAAGGGCCCATTCCAAGACCCCCAATATCGGACCTACCGGGCGTCCCCTGCCAGTCTTCCCCGAACCCGAGCCGCTGTTGTCACATGGGCCCGCGCGTATCGCGGCGGTGTGCAACCAGAAGGGCGGGGTCGGCAAGACTACGACGACGATCAACCTCGGCGCGGCGCTGGCCGAGCTGGGACGCCGCGTTCTGCTGGTGGATTTCGACCCGCAGGGAGCGCTTTCGGTGGGCCTGGGCATCCAGCCACACGAGCTGGATCTCACCGTCTACAACCTGCTGATGGAGCGGGGCGCGACGGCCGCGGAGATCGTGATGAAGACCAACGTGGCCGGCATGGACCTGCTGCCCAGCAACATCGACCTGTCCGGGGCCGAGGTCCAGCTCGTCCACGAGGTCGGCCGGGAGTTCGTGCTGGGCCGGTGCCTCGAGCCCGTCCTTCCCGATTACGACATCGTCCTCATCGACTGCCAGCCGTCGCTCGGGCTGCTCACCGTCAATGCGCTGGCGTGTGCGCAGGGCGTGCTCGTGCCGCTGGAATGCGAGTACTTCGCGATGCGCGGAGTGGCGCTGCTGATGGAGACCATCGACAAGGTGTCGAGCAGGCTCAATCGGGGACTGATCATGGACGGGCTGCTGGCCACCATGTACGACTCCCGGACCCTGCACTCGCGTGAGGTTCTCGCGGGTGTCGTCGAGGGGTTCGGCGACAAGGTCTTCCACACGGTCATCAGCCGTACCGTACGGTTCCCGGACGCCACCGTGGCCGGGGAGCCGATCACGCGGTTCGACCCGGCATCGACCGGGGCTGGTTCCTACCGGGAACTCGCCAAGGAGGTACTGGAGCGGTGGCGGCAGGCCGAGCGCGCGGGTCCCGTCCGCGCCGGGTGAGCCTGCCGGGAGTCGCCGAACTGCTCCGCCCCGTCGGCCCCGGCCCCGCCAGTGATTCCGGGCGGCAGGCCAGTGGGCGAGAAGCCCACTCTCAGAAGATCACGGTCTACCTGTCCGTGGACGAGTTCCTCGATCTGGAGCGCGTGCGGCTGACGCTGCGCGCCCATGGGATCGGTGTGGACCGGGGCAGACTGGTCAGGGAGGCAATCGCGGTACTGATGATGGACCTGGAGGCAGGGATCGACGCCAGCGTGATCGCCCGGCGCCTGGGCGCGGCTGGCCGGCCCGGCCCGGCCGCCACGGCCCCGGCCGCCACGGCCCCGGCCGCGTCCAGCGGCGTCCTGGCTAACGGGACTCCTAGCGCCCCGGCCGCCGCCGTCGCCAAAGTTGCCCCGGCTGACGCCATCCTGGCCAACGGTGCCCGGGCTGACACCACCCTGGCTGGCGGTGTCCTGACTGACGGCGCGCTGGCTGGCGGTGTCCTGACTGACGGCGCGCTGGCCGGCGGTGGCCTGACTGACGGCGCGCTGGCCGGCGGCGTCCCGGGTAACGGCGCCCCGGTCACCGGCGCGCTGGCTTACGGTGTTCCGGCTCAGGGCGGTCCGGTCGCTGGCGCGCTGGCCAACGGCGATCTGGTCGCTGGCCCCCCGGCGGGGGCTCAGTGATCACAGCGGTGACCAGCGATCCCGGTGGCGATGCAACACCGGCCCCGGGCACGGGCGGATTCGAGGTCCACCTCGACGTGTTCGAGGGCCCGTTCGATCTCCTGCTGGGCCTGATCTCCAAGCACAAGCTGGACATCACCGAGGTCGCCCTGTCCCAGGTGACCGACGAGTTCATCGCCTACATCCGGGCGCGCGCCGAGGGATGGGACCTGGACCAGGCCAGCTATTTCCTGGTGGTGGCGGCCACCCTGCTCGACCTGAAGGCGGCCCGGCTGCTGCCTGCGGGCGAGGTGGAGGACGAGGAGGACCTCGCCCTGCTGGAGGCCAGGGACCTGCTGTTCGCACGGCTGCTGCAATACCGCGCCTACAAGGAGGTCGCGGCCGTCTTCGCGGGCAAGATGGCCGTCCAGGCCCGCCGTTTCACCCGCCGCGTGCCGATGGAGCCCCAGTTCGCTGAGCTGCTGCCGGAGGTCCTGCTGGGGCTCGGCCCGGCGGAGTTCGCCCGGATCGCTGCGCTGACGCTCGCCCCGCGCCCGGTGCCGGTCGTCCCGACCGAGCACATCCATGCCCCCCGCACCAGTGTCCGTGAGCAGGCGGGAATCATCGCCGGGCGGCTGAGGACCCTGGGCCGGGCCACCTTCCGGCAGCTGACGTCGGACTGCGCCGGCACCTATGAGGTGGTGGCACGGTTCCTGGCACTGCTCGATCTCTACCGGGACGGTAACGTCTCATTCGAGCAACTGGTGCCGCTGGGCGACCTGTATGTGACGTGGGCCGGGCGGGAGACCGGGTCCTCCATCAGAGCCGGCGAGGAAGACGATTGGACATGATGAGCGGCGACGGGGCCGGGGACGCGGTCGGCGAGGCCCAGCCCGGCCCGGGACTGCGCGCCTGCCTGGAAGCGATCCTGCTGGTGGTGGACGAGCCGGTTCCGGAGGTAGTGCTCGCCCAGGTTCTTGAGCGGCCGCGGGATGAGATCGCGCTGGAGATCGCCGGTCTCGCTGACTCCTACACCGCCGAGGGACGTGGGTTCGACCTGCGTGAGGTGGCGGGCGGTTGGCGCTTCTACACCCGCGAGGAGTGCGCACCGGTGGTGGAGCGCTTCGTCCGCGACGGGCAGGAGGTCAGGCTGACCCAGGCCGCGCTGGAGACGCTGGCCGTGGTCGCCTACCGGCAGCCGGTCAGCCGGGCGCGGGTTTCGGCGGTGCGCGGCGTCAATTGTGACGGCGTGATGCGCACCCTGACCCTGCGGGGCCTGGTCGAGGAGGCGGGCACCGAGCACGAGACCGGTGCCATCCTCTACCGCACGACCGGGTACTTCCTGGAACGGCTCGGCCTGGCCGGCCTGGAGGAGCTGCCCGAACTCGCACCCTTCCTGCCCGACGACATCGAGGATGCCGATGGCGCCGAGGAAGGCATCCCGGGTACTGACCGGGCGCAGGACGCCGACCGTGCGCAGGACGCCGACCGTGTGCAGGACGCCGGCTGGGCTCAGAACGCCAACGGCGCCCGCGACATCGGCCGTGCTGAGGACACCGGGCGTTCTCAGGACACTGGGGCCCCCCAGGACCCACCGGGTGCCGGGGATGCGGGCGATGAGCACCCGGGGCAATGACGGCAGCGAGCGCCGTGGCGGGCGCACGGGGCAGGTGGGAGGCCCTGGCGGGCGGCCGCAGCGGGACGGGCGCCCCGGTGCCGGCGGCAGGAACACCGCGCACGGCATGGATCTGACCACCGATCCCGGGCACGATTCACTCGTCGACGTACCCGGCGGCATCCGCCTGCAGAAGGTGCTCGCCGCCGCGGGCGTCGGCAGCCGCCGGCGTTGCGAGGAACTGATCGGCGAGGGCCGGGTCGAGGTGGATGGGGAGATCGTGCGCCGGTACGGCGCGCGGGTCGATCCCGACCACCAGATCATCAAGGTGGACGGCAGGCGCATCCCGAGCCGCCAGGATCTGGTCTACCTGGCGCTCAACAAGCCGGCCGGGGTACTCACCACCATGTCGGACGATCGTGGCCGGCCCACCATCAGCGATTTCCTGGGCGACCGGGCCGAGCGGCTGTTCCACGTCGGCCGGCTCGACTACGACACCGAAGGTCTCATGCTGCTGACCAACGATGGTGAGCTGGCTCACCGCCTGGCCCACCCCCGATACGGCGTGGCGAAGATCTATCTGGCGGACGTCGCCGCGCCGTTGCCCAGGGATCTGGGGCGCCGGCTGATCACCGGGATCGAGCTCGAGGATGGGGTCGCCAGCGCGGACAAGTTCCGGGTTGTCGAGCAGGCGGGATCGCGGGCGCTGGTCGAGATCACCCTGCACGAGGGGCGCAAGCACATCGTCCGGCGGCTGCTGGCGGAGGCCGGCCATCCGGTCAGCCGCCTGGTCCGCACCCGGGTCGGCCCGGTCACGCTCGGCAACCTCCGGCCTGGCACTACCCGGGCGCTGACCACCAGGGAAATCGGCGAACTCTACGCCGCCGTCGGCCTCTAGCCCGGCGGGTCCGGCGCCGCTCCCGGCTTCGCCCATGCGCCCGGCCCCTGGGTCTTGTATCACAATGCCCCCTGCCTGCTCTGTAACCACAGGGAGGGAAGTCCTCCCCGCGTATCACTGAATATTCGGCCCTGTGGCGCACTGCTGACGCTGGCCTAGATGCCTAGGCGGTGGCACGGATCGCGTGCAGAGCTGGCCGGTGGAAGGTGCATCATGTCGCGCTCGGCTTCCTTCTACGTCGTGAGAGCCATGGAACGCGCTGCTGCGGGGACCACCCCGGCCAGTCCGCCTCGGAGGCGGGCAGACGATGACGACGCGCCGGAGACCATCCGCGCTCACGGCGGCACCCCCTCCCTGATGCGGCGGGTACTCGCGGCGGTGAGCCGCAGCATCGGTGGCGCTCCAGGCAAAACCGCCCACCGCAGGCCCGGCCGCGCGGTGCGGGCGGATTAGACGTGCGGGGCCCCGGCCAGCCACGGGGGCCTGGCCGGGGGCCCTCACTACCGTGCCCCGCCCAGCCGCACCGGCCGTACGGGCGGGCGCGGTGCGGCGATGGCTACCGGGGCGCTTATCTCATTGGTCGATGCTGAACATGCCCTCGGGTACCCCGGCGATCTCGATCTGGCGCCAGATCGAGCGCCACTGCGGGAGTTCGTGGTAGCGCCGCAGCGCGGCGATGCCACTCAGCCAGCCGGTCCAGCCCGGGTACGGCGGGTTGGCGGGGTCGAACCCGCTCTCCACCACGGTGAGCCGGGTCTTGCCGTCCGAGCCTTCGAGCTCCCAGC
>DATINY010000393.1:0-2516 GCA_035473755.1 Streptosporangiaceae bacterium | reverse complement strand
GTTCTGCCTGGAGCACGGGTATCAGCTGCGCTTCATCGAGCAGATGCCGCTGGACGCCCAGCACGGCTGGCGCCGGGAGAACATGGTCACCGCGGACGAGATCCTGGTTGAGCTTTCGGCGGAGTTCTCGCTCAAACCCGACGACGGGCACACCCGGGGCTCGGCGCCCGCCGAGACGTTCCTGGTGGATGGCGGCCCGGCCCGGGTAGGCGTCATCGGCTCGGTGACCAGGCCGTTCTGCGGGGCGTGCGACCGGGTGCGGCTGACTGCGGACGGCCAGGTACGCAACTGCCTGTTCGCGCGGACGGAAAGCAACCTGCGTGACCCGATGCGCGCCGGGGCCAGCGACGAGGGGCTGGCCACGATCTGGCGGCAGGCGGTGGCGGCGAAACTGCCCGGCCACGGCATCAACGACCCCGGCTTCCTGCAGCCGTCCCGGCCCATGTCGGCCATCGGCGGCTGACCCGGACAAGCAGGCCACCCGCCGCGGCGCCTTCTGCCCGGCCGACGGCGCACCAGCCCGGCTCCTCTCAACCACCACCGTGTCAGCGGCTTGCCATGATGAATATCTCGATATATCGTTGAGATGTCTAGAAGTACTAACGATGGTTCCGGGAAGTGCGATGAGCATCGCCGGGACCGGCGCGAAGGGAGCATGCCATGCACGACGAAGAGGCATGGGAAGAGCACGGCGAGCATGAGGGCCATCGGCACCGGCACGGCGGCCGCACCCGGATGCGGATGGCGGGCCCGCCCGGGCCCGGCGGCCCGCGGGCCAAGCGCGTCGGATGGGGCCCCGGCTGGGGCCCGGGACCGGACATGTGGTTCGGCCGGGCGAAGTTCATGCGTGGCCCGCGGGTCAAGCGCGGCGATGTCCGCGCCGCGGCGCTCGCGCTGCTGGCCGAGGAGCCCAGGAACGGCTATCAGATCATCCAGGAGATCGGCGAGCGCAGCGGTGGCGTGTGGCGGCCCAGCCCCGGGTCGGTCTATCCCGCCCTGCAGCAGCTCGAGGACGAGGGGCTGATCCAGGCCGAGACGCCCGAGGGCGGGCGGCGCCGGTACGCGCTGACCGCGGAGGGCCAGGCCTATGTGACGGCGCACCCGGACGAGGTCAGCGCGCCCTGGGACGTGGTCGCCCGCAGCGTCGGCGACGACGCGATCGAGTTGCGGGAGCTGATCGGGCAGGTCGCGATGGCGGCGGTCCAGGTGACGCAGGTCGGCAGCGACGCCCAGGTGGCTCAGGCTCACAAGATCCTCACCGACGCCCGGCGTAGCCTGTACCGGATCCTCGCCGCCGACGAGGAGCCGGCCGGGGAGGGCACGTCCTAGCCGGTCAGGGCGGCCTGGTGGGACTAGGCTTGGAATGAACCCAGGGAGGCGGTAGGGGTGGCAGTGGCTCCGGATGCGGAGGCAAGCGCGGCGGCCGCCGGTGCGGCGGGCGGCAACGGGCAGGGCCGATCGATGGCGATCACGGTCGCCGACCTGACCAAGAACTACGGCGAGATCGAGGCCGTCCGCGGCATCGACTTCGAGGTGCCGACCGGGGAGACGTTCGGCTTCCTCGGCCCCAACGGCGCGGGCAAGTCCACCACCATCAAGATCCTGTGCACGCTGGCCCGGCCCACCTCGGGGACCGCCCGGGTGGCCGGTCACGACGTGACCACCGAGCGGGACGCGGTCCGGCGCAACATCGGGCTGGTGTTCCAGGACACCACGCTCGACAACTACCTGACCGGCGCGCAGAACCTGCGTTTCCACGCCGAGCTGTACGGGGTGCCCGCGGCCGCGGTGGCGCCGCGGATGCAGCAGGTCATGGAGATGGTCGGCCTGTGGGACCGGCGGGACAGCCTGGTGATGACGTACTCCGGCGGCATGCAGCGCCGGCTGGAGATCGCGCGCGGCCTGCTGCACGCGCCCCGGGTGCTGTTCCTGGACGAGCCCACCGTCGGGCTCGACCCGCAGACGCGCACCTCGATCTGGGAGTACATCAACGAGCTGAAGGCCCGTGAGGACATCACCATCTTCCTCACCACGCACTACATGGATGAGGCCGAGCACTGCGACCGGATCGCCATCATCGACCACGGGAAGATCGTGGCGATCGACACCCCCGAGGCGCTCAAGGCCAGCGTCTGCAAGGACCGGGTGCAGATCCAGACCGCCGACGATGCGGCCGCCATCGCCGTGCTCGGCCGGGACTTCGGGATCGAGGCCGCCATGCACGAGGGTGCGGTCACGTTCTCCGTGGCCGGCGGGGAGGAGTTCGTGCCGCGGCTGTTCGCGGGGCTCTCGGTGCCGATCCGGTCGGTGAGCGTGTCCCGCCCGTCGCTGGACGACGTGTTCATGAGCTATACCGGAAATACCATCCGCGACGCTGAGGCAGGCGGCGCTGACGCGATGCGCCAGATAGTGGCGCACATGCGGGGGAGGCGGTAGATCATGGCAACGCAGACCACCCCGGCGGTGCGGGCCGGAGACGAGGCGGCCCTGGCCGGGCAGATCAGGGTGGCGGTTCC